>NZ_JAMYEH010000006.1:0-169595 GCF_033790745.1 Micrococcus sp. M4NT | reverse complement strand
GTACTGCCAGGTAACCTCGGGGGTTACCTGGCAGTACTGCGCCCAGCTCAGGTGGACGCCGCCTGTTGCGCCTGTCGCGCCTGGTGCTGCCGTGGCGGCCCTTGCACCCGTGGCCGAACCCCGGAGCACCCGGAGGTCAGCCCACGTCGCCGCCCACCAGCATGCCCAGCACGTAGGTCACCGCCGCGGCGCCGTAGCCGATCGCGAGCTGGCGCAGGCCCCGAGCCAGCGGTGAGGAGCCGGACAGCAGCCCGACCACACCGCCGGTGAAGAGCAGGGCCACGCCCACCATCGCCGCCGCCAGGCCCAGGGCCCACAGCCCGGACATGCCGAAGATGTACGGCAGGATCGGGATGAGCGCGCCGGAGGCGAAGAACGCGAAGCTGGACAGGGACGCGCTCCACGCGGAGCCGATCTCCGCGAAGGAGCCCGAGTGGTCCACCGGTCCCTGGGAACCGTCGGGACGGGCGGAGAACTGCGGGTTGCAGTCGCACGTGAGATAGCCGAGGCGCTCGAGCGCGCGGTGCTCGGCGTCCTCGGGCGTCATGCCGCGGGCCAGGTAGACGAGCTTGAGTTCGTTGTGGTCCAGGTCCAGGTGCTGGGCCGCCTCGAGGGTGATCTGGGTGGGGGAGGAGGCCTCGAGCAGCTCCCGCTGGGACCGCACCGAGACGTACTCGCCGGCCGCCATGGACAGTGCGCCCGCCAGCAGTCCGGCCACGCCGGTGAACAGCACCACGGACGACGCCACGCCCGTCGCGCCGATGCCCATCACGAGCGCGAGGTTGGAGACCAGCCCGTCGTTCATGCCGAAGACGGCGGCGCGGAAGTTGCCGGCCAGCTGCTCACGGCCCCGGGCGGCCAGGCCACGCACGACCTCCTCGTGGATGGCTTCATCCGCCACCATGCCCTCGGGGGCGTCCTGGTCCTCTGCGTAGGGAGTGTCCGACTCGGCGCGCTGGGCCAGGGCCAGCACGAACACGGAGCCGAAGATCCGCGCGAGCCAGCGCAGCAGGATGCGGTGCAGGGAGGGACGCGGCGGGTTCTCGGCGTGCTCGCCCAGGAGGGTCCGCCAGTGCTGTTCGTGGCGGCGCTCGGCCTCGGCGAGGCCGAGCAGGATGTCGCGCTCCACACCGTCCTTGCGGGCGGCGATGTCGCGGTAGATCTGGCCTTCGGCGATCTCATCGGCGAGGTAGCGGCGCCAGCGTCGGACCTGTTCACGGGTGGGTTCGGGCAGTGCCGCGGGGGTGGCGGCATGGGCGGGACTCATGGGGCTCCATCGGACGGGCGGGACGGGGATGGGGCGCCGCCGTCGCGGGCCGCGGCGGCCGGGCGCGCTCGACCGGCCAGTCTACGCCGCCACTACCATGGCCGCATGGACGCAGCGCAGACCCCCGAAGGCCCCGAGGCCACCGCGCACGACGGCGGCCGGCCGGCCTGGCAGCACCGCCTCCTGGCGGGTGGGGACGAGCCGGACCCCCGATTCACGCTCGCCAACGAGCGCACGTTCCTGGCCTGGGTCCGGACGTCGCTGGCGCTTCTGGCCGGCGGGGTCGCGGTGGAGGCGTTCACCGGCGCCCTGTTCGCGCCACCGGCTCGGGTGGTGCTGAGCACGGTGCTGCTCGTCCTTGCGGCGCTGCTCGCCCTGGGCGCGGGCGCGCGCTGGCTCCGGGTGGAGCGCGCGATGCGCCGCGGCCGTCCGCTGCCGCTGCCGCTGATCGTCCCGGTCCTGGCGGGGGGTGTCGTGCTGGCCGTCGTGGTGCTGCTGGCCGCCGTCGTCCTGCCGCGGGGCTGAGCCGATGCGCCTGCATCACGACCCGGGGCTGCAGCCCGAGCGCACCGTGATGAGCTGGGGCCGCACGGTCCTGGCGCTGAGCGTCCTCAGCCTCACGTTCCTGAGGTGGTGGCCGGCCGTCGGCGCGTGGGCGTTCGGGCCTGCGGTGGTGGCGGCCGTCGGCGGGGCGGCTGTGCTGGCCACGCAGCGCCGGCGCTACGTGGCGCAGGCGCGCGGGATCGCAGAGGAGCGGGCCCGGCCGGCCCTGGCGTCGGTGGCCGGCATGGTCGCGCTGGTGGTGGGCTTGGCGGCCCTCGGGATCACTGCGATGCTGCTGCACGCGGCCTGATCCGCGGACGACGACGGCGCCCCTCACCTGCGCGGGCAGGTGAGGGGCGCCGTCGTGCCGCCGGAGGCGAACCGCTCAGCGGGCGATCATGCCGTGGGGGTCGATGACGAACTTCTCCAGGGAGCCCTGGTCGAACTCCGCATAGGCCTGGGGTGCCTCGTCCAGGCTGATCACGCGCGGGTTGACCATCTCCGTCAGGTACGGCATCCGGTCCCACAGGATAGACATCATGAGCTGGCGGTTGTAGCGCATGATGGGCGCCTGGCCGCCGATGATGTGGGGCGACTTGATCCAGGCCTTGCCGAAGTCCACCGGGAAGGTGCCCTCCTGCTCGGCCTTCGTCTCCGCGATCGGGTCCGGCCCGTAGATGCCGATGATGCCCGTGGCACCGCCCGGACGGGTGATGTCCAGGACCTGGTTCACAGCGGCGATGGGCTGCATCTCATCGGACGCGGACCCCAGGCCGTGGGCCTCGGAGCCGACGCAGTCCACCGCGCAGTCCACCATCGGCTCGCCGAGGATGTCGTTCACGGCGTCCTGCAGGTTCTCCGTGACGGAGAGGTCGATGGTCTCGCAGCCGTGCTTGCGCACCAGCTCCAGCCGCGAGGCGTCCTGGTCGCCCACGATGATGCACGAGGCGCCCAGCAGCCGAGCGGCGGCCGCGGCGCACCGGCCCACGGGGCCGGCACCGGCGATGTAGACGGTGGAGCCGGGCTTGGCGCCGGCCTCCACGAGGCCGTGGAACGCCGTGGGGAGGATGTCCGAGAGCACGGTCAGATCCAGGATCTTCTCCATCGCCTGCTCCTGGTCCGGGAAGCGCAGCAGCTGGAAGTCGGCGTACGGCACGAACAGGTACTCGGCCTGCCCGCCCTGGAAGTTGCCCAGATTGAAGCCGTAGGCGGCGCAGGCCTGGTCCGGGTTGGCGGTCTCGCAGATCTCGGTGCGGCCGGCGCGGCAGTTGCGGCAGCGGCCGCAGGCCACGTTGAACGGCACGGAGACGAGGTCGCCCTCCTTCAGGAACTGGACGTCGCTGCCGATCTCCAGCACCTGGCCGGTCATCTCGTGACCCAGCACCATGCCCTCGGGCACGGGGAAGGACCCGCGGTAGATGTGCAGGTCGCTGCCGCAGATGTTGGTGGCGACGATCTTGAGGATGACGCCGTGCGGGGCGGCGGAGCCGTCAGGCATCTCCAGCTTGGGGAAGTCCAGCTCGTCGACGCGCACGTCCTTGATGCCGTGGAATGCCACGGCGCGGTTCTTGGTGGTCATGGGAACTGTTGCCTTTCTGTCTCCAGCGAGTCCCTTGGCGGGGCGGGAGGAGGGGCGAACCCGAGGGGGAGTCCCTGTCACGGGCTGTTCGGCAACACTAGGGGCCGGGGGGAGCCTGGGGGAAGGATCGCCCGCCGCCGCATCGCCTGGCCTGACCATCGTGCGGGCATCGGAGGACCGCAGGCCCCGGAATTCCTGGTCAGAGACGCTCTCGGGCCGCGGCGTCGACGCCGTGGCGGGAGCGCACGCGCCAGGCCTCGAGGACAGCGGGGTCGGTGGGCGGGGTCACCAGGCTGAGGAGGACGTACACGACGGCGGAGGCGGCCAGGCCGACGTAGATCGGCTCGTTCGCGAAGACGCCCTCGAAGGGCTCCGCCGCGTTCAGCTCGAGCCAGCCCATGGTGCCGAGGGTGCCCAGCGTCCCGACCACCATGGACCACAGGGCCGCCGTCCCGGTGCCCCGCTTCCACACGAGGCCGCCGACGATCGCGACGAACAGGCCGCCCACGAGGATGTCGTACGCGATGGTCAGGGCCGCCACCACGTCCGGGACGACGATCGCCAGCCCCAGCACGACGGCGCCGAGCAGCAGCACCCAGCCGCGGTTCGAGGCGAGATCCGCCGCGGTCTCCGGGGCCTCGTCCTCGGCGGTGGTGTCGTCCTCGGGGGCGGTGGCCTCGCCGCGGAAGATGGGGAGGATGTCCGTGCGCATCACGGTCGAGGACGCGATGATCGCGCCCGAGGCGGTGGACATCATGGCCGCGACGGCGGCCGCCAGGGCCACGCCGCCGACGCCGACGGGCAGCAGGTTCTGGGCGACCCACGCGAACACGTCGTCCTTGGTGGCGATGTCCGCGGTGACCGTGCGGGCGGCCATGCCGATCACTGCGCCTGCGAGGCCGTAGACGATGCAGTACAGGCCCGCGGTGGCGCCGCCGATCTGCGCCACGCGCGGGGAGCGGGCCGTGAACACCCGCTGCCAGACGTCCTGGCCGATCAGCAGGCCGAGGGTGTAGACCACGAAGTAGGTGATGATCGACTGCACGCCGATCCCGTCCCAGCTGAAGAACTCGGCGCCCAGGCGCTCCTGCATGGCACTCCAGCCGCCGGCGTTGGCCAGGGAGATGGGGAGCATGAGGGCGAACAGGCCGATGGTCATGATGAGGAACTGGGCCATGTCCGCCAGGGTGATGGACCACATGCCGCCGAGCACGGAGTAGGCCAGCACGATGCCGCCGCCCACCAGGACGGACAGCCAGCGGTCCCAGCCGAAGAGCACCACGAAGATCGACGCGTAGGCGCCGGTGGAGGTGGCGGCGAGCATGAGCGTGTACGCGAGCATCACGAACGACGACGCGTGGGATGCTCCCCCGCGGCCGTAGCGCAGGCGGAGCATCTGCGAGACGGTGTAGATCTTCAGGCGGGCGAGGATCGGGGCGAACGCCACCGACAGGATGAGCACGCCGACGCCGATGGCGGCCACGAGCCACGCACCGGAGAGCCCGAACTGGTACCCCAGGCCGACGCCGCCCACGGTGGCGGCGCCGCCGAGCACCGCGGCGGCCATGGTGCCGGTGAACAGCGCCGGCCCGAGGCGACGGCCCGCCACAAGGTAGTCCTCCGCGCTGGCTGCGCGGGTCTTGCCCCACCAGCCGAAGGCGAGCATGCCGACCAGGTAGACGGCGACGATGGTCAGGTTGATGGTCACGGGTGGTCCTTGGGGCGAGGGGATCCACGGCGCCGGGGATGCGGAGGCGCTGTGGGCGAGCGGGGCGCGGCCAGCGTGTTGCCGATCACACGATCAGGGTCTATGGTAAACATATGTTGTCCATCGGGCAACATGCCGTCCAGGATGACATCGCGACGTCGCCCGACGCGAGGAAGGAGCGCGATGAAGGCCCTCCCGCTCGAGACCGCACCGGCCCAGGCCTTGATCGGTCGCCGGCTGCGCGCGCTGCGCGAGGCGCGGCGGCTCACCGTGGCGCAGCTGGCCGAGGCGGCCGGGGTCAGCAAAGGTTTCCTCTCCCGCCTCGAGCGAGACCTGACGAGCCCGTCCGTCAACACGCTCGTCACCCTGTGCCAGGTGCTCGGCGCGAGCCCGGGCGACGTCCTGGACGCGCCCGAGGTGACGGTCGTGCGCCTCGCCGACGCGCCCGCCATCAGCCTCGGCGGTGAGGGCATCCGCGAGCGCCTGATCACCCCGCGCGGCAACCGCGACCTGCAGATCCTACGCGCGGAGATCGCGCCGCACGGCCGCGGTGAGACGGAGCTGTACACCGTGGACTGCCGCGTGGAGGCGGTGCACGTCGTCACCGGCCGCCTCGAGCTGCGGACCACCGAGGCCGTGCACCTGCTGGAGGAGGGGGACACCGTCACCTTCCCCGGCCGCGAGCCCCACTCGTGGACCAATCCGGACGGCCACCCCGCCGTCGTGCTGTGGACCCTCGTGGGCCACGCCTGAACCCGTGCGGCGCGCCCGCACCTGACAGGCCCCACCGACCAGACCGCACCGAACTGAACCACCCAGAGAGGACATCCAGATGCTCGAGATCCCCCGCGTCGAGGACAACGGCCGCATCGGCCCCGTGAACTCCGCCCTCGTGCCCCGCTACGGCGGCGCCCCCACCTACGCCCTGCTGCCCCGCCTGGACGAGGCCGCGGCCGCCGGCGTCGCCCCGGAGATCAAGGTCGTCGGCGTGCCGTTCGACGCCGGCGTCTCCTACCGCCCCGGCGCGCGCTTCGGGTCCGGCCACGTGCGTCAGTCCTCGCGGCTGCTGCGCCCGTACAACCCCGCCACGGACACCTCGCCCTTCGCGCAGGCCCAGGTGGTGGACGCCGGCGACATGGCGGTGAACCCGTTCAACATCAACGAGGCCATCGAGTCCATCCAGCAGGACGCGATGGACCTGACCGAGGACGGCTCCTCGCTCATGACCATCGGCGGCGACCACACGATCGCCCTGCCGCTGCTGCGCGCCGCCGCGGCCCGCGCCGGCCAGCCGGTGGCCATGCTCCACTTCGACGCCCACCTGGACACGTGGGACACCTACTTCGGCGCCGAGTACACCCACGGCACCCCCTTCCGCCGCGCCGTGGAGGAGGGCATCCTGGACACGGAGGCCATCTCCCACGTCGGCACCCGCGGTCCCCTGTACGGCAAGAAGGACCTCGACGACGACCACCGCATGGGCTTCGGCATCGTCACCTCCTCGGACGTGTTCCGCAAGGGCGTGGACGAGATCGTGGACCAGCTGCGCACCCGCATCGGCGACCGCCCGCTGTACATCTCCGTGGACATCGACGTCCTCGATCCGGCCCACGCACCCGGCACCGGCACCCCCGAGGCCGGCGGCCTCACCAGCCGCGAGCTGCTGGAGATCCTCCGCGGCCTGCGCGGCCTGGACATCGTCGGCGCCGACCTCGTGGAGGTCGCCCCGGCCTACGACCACGCCGAGCTGACCGGCGTCGCCGCCTCGCACGTGGCCTACGACCTGGTGTCCCTCATGGCCGACCGCCGCGCCCAGCGCTCGGCCGCCGGGGTCGGAGCGTCCGCGTGAGCGGGCAGCACGCCTCCGCCCCGCACGAGGCCGCGGACATGGCGGCCGCTGCCGAGCACGCCGGCGGCGACACGCCGGTGCGCAACGGCGGCGACCTGGCCGTGGAGACCCTGCACGCGCTCGGCGCCAGGACCGTGTTCGGCATCCCGGGCCAGCACGCGCTCGGGCTGTTCGACGCGCTCTCCCGCTCGCCGCTGGAGTTCGTCTCGAACCGCGTGGAGAACAACGCGGCCTTCGCGGCGGACGGGTACGCCCGGGCCACCGGCGAGGTCGGCGTGCTGTTCCTCTCCACGGGCCCGGGCGCGCTGACGTCCCTGGCCGGTCTCCAGGAGGCCTACGCCACGGGCGTGCCCATGCTCGTCATCGCCTCCCAGATCCCGCTCTCGGGACTCGGGGCGCGCCGCAAGGGGATGCTGCACCAGTTGGACGACCAGAAGGCCTCCGCGAAGAACGTCACCAAGGCCCAGTTCACGGTGCACCACGCCTCCGGCATCCCCTCGGCCATCCAGGACGCGTGGGCGGACGCCGTCACCGTGCCCCAGGGCCCCGTGTGGGTGGAGATCCCGCAGGACGTGCTGCTCGGGGAGGTCATGGTGCCGCCCGTGCAGGACGCGCTCGCGGTGCCCTATGACCACCCGCCGCGCGCCGAGCTCGTGGACGAGTCCGTGCGCTGGCTGAAGGAGGCCTCCCGCGTGGCGATCGTGGCCGGCGGCGGCGTGCGCCGCTCCGGCCGCGCCGCCATGGAGTCCCTCAAGGACGTCGCGGAGCTGCTGCAGGCCCCCGTGGTCTGCTCTCCCGGCGGCAACACGGCCTTCCCGTGGGAGCACCCGCTCTCCCTGGGCGGATGGGTCGAGGACCGCGTCGTCACGGACCTGCTCGAGGACGCCGAGGTGCTCCTCGTGGTCGGCTCCGCGCTCGGCGAGGTCACGTCCAACTACTTCACGCTCGAGCCCCGCGGCCGCCTCATCCAGGTGGACGCGGAGCCGCGCGTGCTGGAGACGAACCACCCCACGCTCGGCGTCCGCGCCGACGCCGGCCAGATGCTCGCCATGCTCGCCGACGCCCTCCGCGAGGCCGGCGTCACCCGCGCCCAGCGGGAGGCGGGCTGGCACGGCCCGGCCGCGGCCGACGTCGTGGCCGAGACCAACGCCCGGGTCATCGCCCGCCTCGACGCGCAGGACCTCGGCCGGGAGCGCCGCCTCATGGCGGACATCCGCGCCGCGGTCCCGGCGGGCATGCAGACCTACTGGGACATGACCATCGCCGCGTACTGGGGCTGGAACTGCTGGGACGCGCAGGACGGCGAGTTCCACTCGGCGCAGGGCGCCGGCGGCCTCGGCTACGGCTTCCCCGCGGCGTTCGGCGGCGCGCTGGGCCTGGCCCACCTCGGCCGGACCGGCATCGAGGGGCGCGTGCTCGCCGTGGCCGGCGACGGCTCGGCCATGTACTCCATCGCCGAGCTCGCGGCGGCGAAGCAGCACGATGCGGCGGTCACGTGGCTGATCGTCGACGACGGCGGCTACGGCATCCTCCGCGAGTACATGGAGGGTGCGTTCGGCAAGGCCACCGCCACCGAGCTCGACCGGCCGGACTTCCAGCGGCTCGCGGAGTCGTTCGGGGTCCCGGCCGAGACGGTGACGGTCGAGGATGTGCGGGGCGCGCTCGAGAGAGCGTTCCAGGCCGAGGGGCCGAACGTCGTCGTGGTGCAGACGCGCCTGGCGATGTGGGCGCCGAGCCACCTGGGGGAGGCCCCGGAGGTCTGATCCGCCCCCGCCTGAGCGACGAGCCCGGCGGGACCTCAGTACAGTGGCGCCATGACCACTGTGAGCCCTGTCACTGCCCGCTCCGAGCACCGCGCCGACGTCGTCGTCCTGGGGCACGGCCTCGCCGGGCTCGTGGCCGCCGCCGAGCTGCTCGGGGCGGGCCGGCGCGTGGTGCTCGTGGATCAGGAGCGCGCCGTCGACCTCGGCGGGCAGGCGTGGTGGAGCTTCGGCGGCCTCTTCCTCGTGGACTCGCCCGAGCAGCGGCGCCTCCGCGTGAAGGACTCCGTCGACCTGGCCTGGTCCGACTGGCAGGCCACCGCGGGCTTCACCGACCACCCCGACGACGCCATGCCCCGCGCGTGGGCCGAGGCCTACGTGCACTTCGCCCACGGGGAGAAGCGCGCCTGGCTGCGCGAGCGCGGCCACCGGCTCTTCCCCGTGGTCGGCTGGGCGGAGCGGAAGGTCCCCGCGCCCGGCGTGGGCGGCAACTCCGTGCCCCGCTTCCACATCACGTGGGGGACCGGCCCGGGCATCGTGGAGCCGTTCTCCCGCATCGTCGAGCGCGCCGCCTTCGACGGCCGCCTCACCTACCTGCCCCGCCACCGCGTCACGCGCCTGATCACGGAGTCCGGTGCCGTCACGGGCGTGGAGGGCCACGTCCTCGCCGACGACGACGGCGCCCGCGGCACGGCCTCGAGCCGCACCGTGACGGGGGAGTTCCGGGTGGGCGGGGCCGCCGTCGTGGTGGCCAGCGGCGGGGTGGGCGCCGACCACGACGCCGTGCGCGCCGCGTGGCCCGACCGGCTGGGGACTCCGCCCGCCGAGATGCTCTGCGGCGTCCCCGCCTCCGTGGACGGCTCCGGCATGCGGGCGGCCCGGGAGGCGGGCGCCGCTCTCGTGCACCCGGACCGCATGTGGCACTACACGGAGGGCGTGGCCAACCACGACCCGATCTGGCCTGGTCACGGCATCCGGATCCTGCCCGGGCCGTCGTCGCTGTGGCTCGACGCGACGGGCCGGCGCCTGCCGCATCCGCGTTGGCCCGGATTCGACACCCTCGGCACGCTGCAGGACATCCGCTCGCCCGGCTCGACGGCGGCGGGCGGCCGGGCCACGGAGCAGCGGCCCCCGGCGGACCACACGTGGTTCGTGCTCAACCGGCGGATCATCGGCAAGGAGTTCGCGCTCTCCGGGTCCGAGCAGAACCCCGACCTGACCGGTCGCTCGATCCGCCAGGTGCTGGGCCGCGTCACGCAGGACGTGCCCGGCCCCGTGCAGGCGTTCCTGGATCGCGGCGAGGACTTCGTGCAGGCCGACTCCGTGGGGGAGCTGGTCGCGCGGATGAACGCGCTCGTCCCGGACGGCCCCGCGGTGGACGAGGCGGCGGTGCGGGCCGCCGTCGCCGAGCACGAGGCCGGGGCCGAGCGCCCCGGCGCGGACCGCCAGGTGGACGCCGTGCGCGACGCACGCCGCTACCTCGGCGACCGGCTCATCCGCACGGCCGCCCCGCATCGGCTCACCGATCCGAAGGCGGGGCCGCTCATCGCGGTGCGCCTGCGCACGCTGACCCGCAAGACCCTCGGCGGGCTGCACACGGACCTGCAGGGGCGGGTGCTGGACGCCGGCGCCGCCGTGATCCCGGGTCTCTACGCGGCGGGCGAGGCGGCCGGCTTCGGCGGGGGCGGCATGCACGGGCACCGCGCGCTCGAGGGAACGTTCCTCGGCGGGTGCCTCTTCAGCGGCCGCACGGCCGGACGGGCCGCCGCGGCCGA
The DNA here is from genome assembly GCF_033790745.1 of Micrococcus sp. M4NT. Classification (NCBI taxonomy): domain Bacteria; kingdom Bacillati; phylum Actinomycetota; class Actinomycetes; order Micrococcales; family Micrococcaceae; genus Micrococcus; species Micrococcus sp. M4NT. The sequence continues at coordinate 159,114 of NZ_JAMYEH010000006.1, read as the reverse complement.
GACGGCCTGATCAGTCCGTGCGGTGCGCGTCGATGCTGGCCGCGCCGTCGTCGTCGGTGCGCTCGGGGTGCTTCCCGAACGTGAAGTGGCGGCCGCTCAGGCGGGTGACGTCCACGCGGACGTAGTAGTCCTTCAGTGTGGGCACCCACGGCGTGATGCCGAGCGCCTCGGCCTCGGTCACCTCCGCCTCCGTCTCGAGGCGGCGCGCGGTGCCGCGGGCGAGCACGGACCACGCCTGGTCGGCCAGGATGCCGTCCGCCTGCACCACCACGTTGGGGTTGACGGCGAGCTCCGCCAGCTTCGAGCCGGGGGCCGTGCGGAAGTACACGCCGCCGTCGTGGACGCGCACGTTCACGGGCACGATGTCCGGCTCGCCGTTCACGGCCAGGCCGAGGCGCGCGTGGCGGGTGTGCCCGAGGAGCCTCCACGACTGCTCGTCGGTCAGGGTGAGCACGGGCTCGCCGTCGGCGTGCGGGAACATCAGCCCGTCGCCGGGGCGCGCCGCGGGGTCGAGGCGCTGCATCGGGGGAGCGGTGGGGTCCTGGTGTCGATCGGTCATCACGGCCTCCTCGGGGGGTGAGAGGACGGCGCCACGGGATGCGACGCCGGTCACGTCTCCACTCTAGGCCCGGCCGTCGGCGCGGACGGCCAGCAGCTCGCCCAGCACCGCCTCCGCGGTCGGCGCCGCCCGGTGCGGGGCGAGCGCCAGCGCGAACGCCGCTTCGTGCGCGCGCGGCGAGTCCGGGGTGAGGCCGGCGGCGCCGGGGCCCGCCGGCGTCAGGTACGCGCCTCCGGCCCGGCGCAGGATGAGCTGCCCCGCCGCGACATCCCACGGCTTCGTGTCCACGAGCAGCGCGGCGTCCGCCCAGCCGGCGGCCACGTGGCAGAGCTCGAGCGCTCCGGACACCGTTCGGCGCACCGTGGCGTACGTCGCCACGAGCCGCCCGAAGCGGCGCAGCGCGCCCTCGCCCTCCGCGTCCAGCGCCTCGCCCGCCGGATAGGAGGTCACGACGTTCAGCGCACGCTCACCGCCGGCGGGGGCCGGGCGCCCGACCTCGGCCAGCGGCGCGTCCCCGAGGTACGCCCCGGCCTCGTCGGCGGAGAACGCGAGCCCGTTGACCGGGTCCAGCACGACGCCGGCCACCACCTCGCCGTGCACGGCGGCCGCGATGGACACGGAGAACATGGCGAAGCCGTGCGCGAAGTTGGAGGTGCCGTCGATCGGATCCACGATCCACTCGAGCGGGGGAGCGCCCTCGGCGTCCGCGCCGCCCCCGTGGCGCCCGAGCTCCTCGCCGAGCACCCGTGAGCCCGGCACCGCGGCGGTCAGTGCGGCGACGATCCGCTCCTCGGTCCTCCGGTCGTGCACGGTGACCAGGTCGTGGTGGTTCGACTTGGTCTCGGCGGACGCCGGGGCGCCGCGGGTGGGGCCGGCACGGAACGCCGCGGCCAGCGCGGGCGCCACCGCCCGGGCCGCCGAGAGCGCGACGGCGCGCAGGGCGCCGGGGGATGGGACGACGTCGTGGGGGGAGGCGGCGGGGGCGACCATGGCTCCCAGCGTAGGCGCGGGGGACAATGGGGGGACCCGACGCAGAGGAGACGCCCATGAGCAAGGACCGCACGCTGACCGGCCCCCAGGAGCCCACCCCGGAGCGCGTGGCCGCGGTGCGCACCCTGCGCGCGGTGCTGGCCGGGGGCGAGGGGACGCCGGAGGGCGTGCCCTCGGGGGATGCGCCGTCCCTGTCCGCCGACGACGACCGCGTGATGAGCGGGCTGATCGCCGCGCAGGAGCTCTCCGGCGTGGACCTCGACTACCTGCGGCACGTGGACGCCGTGAGCGACCGCGGGATCGCCGCGGCCTCCCTGGCAGACCTCGGCACGCTGTTCACGTACGTGCTGCGGGGTGAGCGGTTCTCCGAGGGTCACATCCGGGCGGCGATCGCCACGGGCAAGGTCGCCCGCATGCTGGACCGCCTCGCGGAGTGGGTGCCCGAGACCCGCTGAGACCCGCGGTCGCCGCGGTGCACTACCCTCGGCGGTGGACGCCGCGGGGCCGCACGCACCGGGCGGCGCCTCGGCCCCTGCTCGCGGAAGGACGCCCCCGTGCCCCGCCCCGTCGCCTCGAACTCCGCCTACTTCCCCGGCCTGGACGGCCTGCGCGCGCTCGCGGTCCTGCTCGTGGTGGCCTACCACCTGGGCGTGCCGCACGCCTCCGGCGGCCTGCTCGGCGTGGGCGTGTTCTTCACCCTCTCCGGCTTCCTCATCACCGCGCTGCTGCTGCGCCGGCACGAGCGGCACGGCGACCTCGACCTCAAGGACTTCTGGATCCGCCGCTTCCGGCGTCTGCTGCCGGCCGTCGTCCTGGTGCTGATCGCCGTGCTGGCCGCCACCGCGCTCGTGGAGCCGGGGGAGTGGGACGAACGCGTCGGCGAGTCCCTCGCCGCACTGTTCTACGTGGCCAACTGGCACACGATCCTCACGGGCGGCAGCTACTTCGAGCAGATGGACGGCCCCGGGCCGCTGGACCACCTGTGGTCCCTCGCCGTGGAGGAGCAGTTCTACCTCGTCTGGCCCCTCCTTCTGCTCGGGCTGCTGGCGCTCACCCGCGGCCTGGGTGGACGGCGGCGCACCGTGGTGCTGTTCGTCGTCGTCCTGCTGGGCGCGGCGTCCATGGTGCTGCTGGCTCTCCTCGCGGATCCGCTGGGGGACACGACGCGGGCCTACGAGGGCACCGACACGCGGGCCGGCGGCCTGCTGTGGGGCGCGGCCCTCGCGCTCCTGTGGCGGCCCGCGAGCGTGGGGCGGGTGCGCGGCGCGGCCGTCTGGGCCCTCGACCTCGTGGGCGTCCTGGGCCTCGCCGGGATCCTGGCCCTGGTGGCCACCACGGACCAGGACTCGCCCTCCCTCTACACGTGGGGCATCGCCGCGCTGACCGTGGCCACGTGCGCCGCCGTCCTTCCCCTCGTGCACCCCGCGTCCCGGCTCGGCCGCGTCCTCGGCGTCGCGCCGCTGCGCTGGATCGGCGCGCGCAGCTACGGGATCTACCTGTGGCACATGCCCGTGGTCGCCTTCCTGCCGGACCGCGCACTCTACGGCCAGCCCGTGCTGCGCGGGGCCCTCATCCTGGGGCTCACCCTGCTCATCGCGGCCCTGTCCTGGCGGTTCGTGGAGGACCCCATCCGCCACCACGGCCTCCGCGCCGTCCTGACGGGCCGCGCGCCCGCGCGGCGGTCCGGGGCGGAGGGGGCGACGACGTCGGGCGCCTCCGCGCGCTCGCGGGGGTCCCGCGGGGTGCGGTCCGGCCTGGCCGCGGCGGCCGTGGCTGTGCTCGCCGCGGCGGGCCTGGCCGGGCTGACGGCCCTGCCGCAGACCTCCACCAGGGAGATCGTGGCGCAGGCCGGGCACGCGGACCCGGCAGTGCAGGACGCCGACCCGGCTCAGGGCGCCTCCACGCCGCCCGGGGAGGGCCCCGGCTCACCCGTGACGGCCCCGGCCTCCGCGGCGAGCCCGTCGGCCGCCGCCTCGTCGGCCCCCGCGCCCGCCACGACCTCCTGCACCGAGGTGGTGCACATCGGCGACTCCAGCTCCCTGGCCTCCGGCAACACCGACGCGACCGTGATCAAGGACCCCGCCCTGCGCATCACGGCCCAGTACGAGGACGTGGGCGTGGAGGAGGTCGTGGAGGACATCCGGCCCGGGCGCGGGATCGTCGAGCGCTTCGAGAAGGACCCGGGCCAGACCAACGCCGTGCAGGCCATCACGGCCCATCTGTCCGACCTCGACCCGGACGGCTGCTTCGTGGTCAACGTCGGCATGAACGACGCTGCCCTGTTCACCAAGGTGGACATGTGGGACCAGCGGGAGCCGCGGATCGACATGGTGATGAAGGCCGCCCAGGGCCGACGCGTCCTGTGGGTGGACGTGATGCTGATGCCGTGGGCCGCCCTCCCGAACTACACCATGGAGGGTGCGGCCCGTTTCAACGAGGGGCTCGTCGCCGCCACCGAGCGCCACCCCAACCTGTGGGTCTACGACTGGGCGCACGACGCGGCGGACCGCCCCGAGTGGTTCGGTGAGAAGGACTCCCTCCACAACACCGTGGCCGGGGCGGTCGCGAAGGCCGCGAACATGGCCGAGGCCCTCACGCTGGCCTTCCCCGCCGGCCGGGAGCCCTCCACGGAGCGGGTCATCGTCGTCGGGTGAGAGCCGCACCCCCCGGCGCACCCCCGACCGGGCCCATGCGACATACTGGGGCCCATGCCCGCCGACGCCGCCCGCACCGATCCCGCCCGCCCGCCGCGCCAGGCGGGGGTTCCGACCCCCGCCGAGAACATGGCCACCCACCTCCAGGAGAGCTGGAACCGGTGGCACCGTGGCCGCGCCCTGCGCGCCGGCCACGTGCCCACGGTCATGGCGTTCACGGGCTACGGCTCCACCTCGTGGGTGCGGGTCCTCTCCCGCGTGGTGATCGCCAACGACGCCGACTTCCTCAACGGCCGGCGTCTGTCCAAGGTCGTGGCCGACGGCGTGCGAGGCTGGCGCAACTTCGTGGCCCCGCCCATGGCGTACGCCGAGGTCACGGTCACCGTGGGGGAGCGGACCACCACGGTGCGCGCCGACCGCATGGGTGTGGTGGACGCCGTCATCGACGTCCAGCTGGAGCCCGGCTGGCAGACCGCCACGCTGGACGTCGGCGACGAGGAGTCCGTGACCATGGACCTCTACATCGCGGACCCGGCGGCGCGCGTCGGCCTCGTCTCGGACATCGACGACACCGTGGTGGTCACGTCCCTCCCTCGCCCGATGCTGGCCGCGTGGAACTCGTTCGTGATCGACGAGCACGCCCGCACGCCCACTCCGGGCATGGCGGTGCTGCTGCGGCGCATCGCCGAGCTGGAGCCGCACGCGCCCGTGATCTACCTGTCCACGGGCGCATGGAACGTGGCGCAGACCCTCTCCCGCTTCCTGGGCCGCAACCTGTACCCGCTGGGCGCGCTGCTGCTCACCACGTGGGGTCCCACGAAGGACCGCTGGTTCCGCTCCGGCCAGGAGCACAAGGTCACCCAGCTCCAGCGCCTGGCCGAGGAGTTCCCGGACATGCAGTGGATCCTCGTGGGCGACGACGGCCAGCACGACCCCGAGATCTACGCCGACTTCGCGCATCGCCACCCGGACAAGGTCAAGGCGATCGTGATCCGTCAGCTGACCCCCTCGGAGGCCCTGCTCGCGGGCGGCCGCGCGGAGGGCACCCGTCAGTCCACCCCCGGCATCCCGTGGTGCTACGGGCCGGACGGGGCCGCCCTGTCCGAGCAGCTCGAGAAGCTGGGCATCCTGCCCGTGGAGTTCGTGGACGTGCACCCGGAGGGCTGGCGGGAGGACATCCTGGGCGACGACGCGACGGTGCTGGGAGTGCGGGAGACGTCGGACGAGGCGGCGGAGGACGACGCGCTGGCGCGGCGTTCCGTGGCGGAGGGCTCGTGACCGGCTCCGCGGAGCTGCGCTCCGTGGAGGTGCGCATCCCGCTGCGCTGGGCGGACATGGACGCCTACGGCCACATCAACAACATCGCCGTGGTGCAGCTGCTCGAGGAGGCGCGCGTGGCCGCGTTCGGCGTCCCCTCGGGGACAGGCGCGGGCGGCGGGGCGCCGGCGCCGATCGATCTGCTCGAGGGCGTGGGCGAGGGCGTGCGCACGTTCATCGCCGAGCACACCGTGAAGTACCGCGCGCAGATGCCGTACCGGCCCGTGCCGCTGCGCGTTGTCGTGAGCGTGGACGCGGTGAAGGCGGCATCCGTGCACGTGGGCTACCGGCTGCACGACGGCGTGGACGACGCCCTGTGCGCCACCGCCACGTCCGTCATGGTGTTCGTCGACGGCGCCACCGGCCGCCCGGTGCGGGTGACCCCGGAGCAGCGGGCGGCACTGGCCGGCTGAGGTGGGCCGCTGACCGGTCGTCAGCCGCCCAGCGACATCACCGCCGTGCAGCACGGCTGCGATGTCGCAGAGCGGAGGTCGACCGCTCGGGCTCGCAGAGTCGAGACAGGGCCCGCGGGATGGCCGCGGATCAGACCGAGCGGGGGACGCCCGCGGCGGTGAGGATCCGCGCCAGCCGGTCCGGCCGCAGGAGATCGCCCCACGTCCAGTGCGCGCCCGCCCGGGTGACCAGCTGCAGGGCCACCTCCCGTTCCTTCTCCCGGCGGATGCTGGCGCGGCGGGCCGTGTCGTCACCGTCGAAGAACGACAGGTCGTACTTGCCCAGCCCGTCGAACTCCCCGTACACCCGCACCTGCTCCCACCAGAAGTCCGTGCGGGCCACCTCGCGTCCGTTCGCATCCCGGTGGCGATGCTGCAGCGCCGTGGGCGGGACGAAGCCGAGCTCGTGGAGGATGGCCCGGCTGTAGGACTCCCCGGCGGATTCCGCCCGCGCGTCCGCGAAGTGCCAGGCCCGCTCGAATCGGCGGAGGGCGGCCGCGGATTCGAGTCGGCTCTCCGCCTGCCTCGCCCAGCGTGCGGCCTCCTCGGGCCGGGCTCGGACGAGCGCGTCCAGCGGGGCCACGGCGTCGCGGAACGGGGTGGCCGCCCCCAGCACCAGCAGCACCGTGGGCAGCGGATCCGCCAGGACGGTTCCCAGGCTCTGCCCGTCCGACAGGACGGCCCCGACCGGCTGAGGCGCGGCGGGGGCCGCCTCTGGCAGCCCCCATCGGGGTCGGCGGCGCGGCGGGACGGGAAGCCGGCGATCGTGGGCCACCACGGAGGGGGCGAAGGGACGGCGGATCAGCGGCCCGGCGCCGTGATGCCCGGGCGAGGGGGCGCGCAGCTCGAGCGCGGGCGGCTCGACGGCCGGCCCCAGACCGTGCAACCGGGCCGCGGTCAGGCCCGTGAACACCGTCGCGGGGCGGGCGATCGAGAGGGCGACGGCGGACACGACCGCCCTGTCCCACGGACGCAGCGCGGCCCAGTCGCCGGCGCTGATGTAGACGCGCGGGCAGAGCCGCACGAGGACCCCGCGGGTCCAGGCGCGTTCGAGACGGCGCCGCGCCGCCCCGTCGTGGGGGTCCGCCGCGCTGAGCAGGGGCCCGCGTCCCGGGAGCAGCGCACGCGCGTGGTCGGAGAGCTGGGTCATGCGGCCCAGTGTCGTGGGCCCGTCCGGGGCGCGAGGGGTCGACCGCGCCGGACGGTGGAGGGCACCCGCCGTCGGGGGTCCTGTGCAGGAGTCGGGTGCCCTCGAACGACCGCCGCCCTGCGACATCACCGCGCGTCAGAACGGCGGTGATGTCGCAGGGCGGCGGAGGATCACGGAAGGGGCAGGGCCGGGCCTCAGACCAAGCCCTGGGCGATCATGGCGTCGGCCACCTTGATGAAGCCCGCGATGTTCGCGCCGGCCACGTAGTTGCCCGGCGTGCCGTACTCCTCGGCGGTCTCCACGCAGCGGTCGTGGATGTCCCGCATGATCTGCTCGAGGCGGTCGTGGGTGTACTCGAAGCCCCACGAGTCACGCACCGCGTTCTGCTGCATCTCCAGGGCGGACGTGGCCACACCGCCGGCGTTGGCCGCCTTGCCGGGGCCGAACAGCGTGCCGGCGGCCACGAACAGGTGGGCGGCGGACTCGGTGCAGGGCATGTTCGCGCCCTCGGCCACGGCCTTCACGCCCTGCTTCAGAAGCGTCTTCGCGGCGTTCTCGTCGAGCTCGTTCTGCGTGGCGCAGGGCAGCGCGACCGTGCCCTCGACGTCCCACACGGAGCCGCCGGCCACGTAGCGGACGCGGCCGCCCTTGCGCTCGGCGTACTCGGAAATGCGGGCGCGCTCGACCTCCTTGAGCTGCTTGAGCAGGTCGACGTCGATCCCGTCAGGGTCCACGATGTAGCCGGCGGAGTCCGAGGCCGTGAGCACGGTGGCACCGAGGGCGGCCGCCTTCTCCGCGGCGTAGATCGCCACGTTGCCGGAGCCGGAGATGAGGACCTGCTGGCCGTCCATCGACTCGCCGCGGGTGCGGAGCATGGAGTCGGCGAACATGACGGCGCCGTAGCCGGTGGCCTCGGTGCGCACGAGCGAGCCGCCCCAGGTGAGGCCCTTGCCCGTGAGCACGCCGGCCTCGAAGCGGTTGGTGAGGCGCTTGTACTGGCCGAACATGTAGCCGATCTCGCGCCCGCCCACGCCGATGTCTCCCGCGGGGACGTCCGTGTGCTCGCCGATGTGGCGGTGCAGCTCGGTCATGAACGACTGGCAGAAGCGCATGATCTCGCCGTCGGAGCGGCCGGCCGGGTCGAAGTCGGAGCCGCCCTTGCCGCCGCCGATCGGCATGCCGGTGAGGGAGTTCTTGAAGATCTGCTCGAAGCCCAGGAACTTGATGATGCCCAGGTACACCGAGGGGTGGAAGCGCAGCCCGCCCTTGTACGGGCCGAGGGCCGAGTTGAACTCCACACGGAAGCCGCGGTTGACCTGCACGGTGCCCTGGTCGTCGACCCACGGCACGCGGAAGATGATCTGGCGCTCCGGCTCGCAGAGGCGGTGCAGGACGCCCGCCTCCACGTACTGGGGGTGGCGCTCCACCACGGGATCCAGTGCCTCGAACACCTCGGACACGGCCTGGTGGAACTCGGCCTCACCGGGGTTGCGGGCGAAGACCTCCTCGCGGAGCGAGTGCAGAACCTGATGCATGGTGTCCTCCTTGTGGACGTCTCGTCGGGGGCGGTGCGGGCCCGCCTCGCCGACGGCGTCCGCGGCGGAGGAGGGAGGCCGCGGTGCCTGCCGTCATCCTGGCACGTGACCTGGTTCATGACGGAATTGAGACGCGGACCGTCGGATGGTCCGCATGCTGAGACGGTCGAGCCCCGCTCGCCTCAGCCGAAGACGCGGTGGGCCAGCAGGGCCGGCGAGGTGAGGAGACGCCGCGCCAGCTCGCCGCGGCGGCGGTGCTGCACGTGGATGGCCTTCTCGTAGTAGCCCACGAGCTGCTCGCACAGCACGGGCCACGTGCGGCCCTGCACGGACTCCCATGCGGCGTGCGCGAAGGCGGCGCGCTTGACGTCGTCGTACACGAGGTCGGCGACGCGGTCCCGCATCTCGTCGAGGTCGCCGGGCTGGTAGATCCAGCCGGTGCGGGAGGAGTCCACAATGTCCAGCGGGCCGCCGCGGCCCACGGCCACGACGGGCACGCCCGAGGCCATGGCCTCCTGGAGGGTCTGACCGAAGGTGTCCGACTCGCCGGGGTGCACGAACAGGTCCAGGCTGGCCACGTGCCGGGCGAGGTCCTCGCCTCCCTGGAAGCCGGCGAAGTGGGCGCCGGGCAGCTGGCGCTCGAGCGTCTCACGCAGGGGGCCCGAACCGATGACGACGAGGCGCGTGCCGGGCAGGTCCGCGAGCGCGCGGAGGTCCTCCACCTGCTTCTCGTGCGCCAGACGCCCCACGAAGCCGATGAGGCGCTCGCCGTGGGGGGCCAGCTCGGCGCGCAGCGCCTCGTCCCGCTTGGCGGGGTGGAAGCGGCGGGAGTCCACGCCGCGGCCCCACAGGTGCACGCGGCGCACGCCCACGCGGTGCAGCTGGTGCACGGTGAACGACGACGGCGCGAGCGTGAGGGTGGCCGTGTTGTGCAGGCGGGACACGTGGTTCCAGAGCACGTCCTCGAGCCACGGGAGCCCGTACTTGGTGGCGTAGCGCGGCACTTCGGTCTGGTAGACGGCCACGGAGGGGATGCCGAGCTCCTCGGCGGCCTGCACGCCGCGCCAGCCGAGCACGAACGGGGAGGCGATGTGCACCACGTCCGGGCCGAAGTCCGCCAGGATGCCGCGCAGGCGGGCCACGGTGCCGGCGGCCACGCGCACGGACGCGTAGCCGGACATGGGCATGGAGGGGAGGGCGTGCACGGGGAAGCCCTCGACCTCGCGGGGGGCGTGGCCGGCGCCCGCGCGTTGGGTCCAGCCCGCGGTCCACGAGGCGGCGGGGGCGATCACGATGGCCTCGTCGCCGCGCCCCCGCAGGTGACGCAGCACCTGGAGGATGGAGTTGGTGACCCCGTTCATGTGGGGCAGGAAGGACTCAGCGATCACGGCTACACGCACAGGGCCAGCGTAGGGGCCGCGGGCCACCGCACGGGCATGTCCCGGCGACCCGCCGGTGGCCCGAGGGTGAACGTTCGGTGACCCCGCCGTGCCCGCGCCCGGCCGGCCGCGGGTGGCACCATAGAGGGGGTGAGCCGCCGAATGCCCCCTCTCCTGCGCCCCCTGCCCCTGCCGCTCTGGCTCCAGGGGGTGGTGGAGGCGCTCGTGACGGCGCTGATCAGCCTGCTCATCGTGCTGATCCCCACCCTGCTGGTGTGGGTGACCGGCGGGTTCCACCGTCCCCGCATCGACGACGTGCTGCAGGTGGGCGGAACCCTGTGGCTCGTGCAGCACGCCGTGCCCGTCACGGTCACCACCACCCTGCCCTCGGCCGCGGAGCAGAGCCTCGTCGGGACGGCGTGGCTCGTGCCATGGGGGCTCACCCTCGTCCCGCTCGCGCTCAGCTGGCGCGCCGGGCGGCGGCTCGCCCGGGCCTCGTACCGCGATCAGGCGTGGCAGGCCTTCGCGGGCGCGGTGGCCGCCTACGCGCTCGTCGGCCTGACAGTGGCCCTGCTGCCGGGCACGGGGGAGCTCACGGTCTCCCCGTGGGCCGGCACCCTGCTGCCCGCCCTGCTCTTCACGGGCGCGGCGCTCGCGGGCGCCCGCCGGGAGGCCGGCACGTGGGCCCACCTGATCGGCGTGGACCTCACCGAGCGGATCGCCCGCCGGTCCCAGTACGAGCGCTGGGCCGGCACGTACGCGTGGTCGGTGGTCCGCGCCGCCGTCGTGGCGCTCGTGAGCCTCGCCGGCCTGTGCGCGCTCCTGGTCGCGGGGCGCCTCGTGGGCGAGTGGACCGCCGTCGTGCACCTCTACCAGGAGGTCGGCGCCGGGACGCTCGGCGGGACCATGCTCACGCTCCTGCACGTGGGCTACCTGCCCACCTTCACGGCGTGGGCCGCGGCGTGGACGGCGGGCCCCGGGTTCTCCGTGGGCTCGGACAGCCTGTACTCGGCCTTCGGGGCGACGGCGTCCGCCGCCCCCGCGCTGCCCGTCTTCGCCGCGCTGCCCGCGCCGGGGCAGCCATGGCATCCCGTGTTCGTGCTGGTCCCCGTGCTCGCCGGGGCCGTCGCCGGCTGGTGGCTGCTGCGCGAGGGGGAGAACCACCTCGACGACTGGCTCGACGCCCGCTTCCCGAACCGCGCCGCGTCCCTCGCGCTCTCCACGCTCGCGCTCTCGGTGCTCCTGGGCCTCGTGGCCGCGCTGCTCGCGCTGCTCCCGCTCGCCCTCACCAACGGGACGCTCGGGGTGGGCACGCTGACGCAGATCGGGTCGAACGTGGGGGCCGTCGCGGCCGCTCTGGCCGGGTGGCTCGCGCTGGGCTGCGCCGTCGGCTATCTGGCGGCCCTCGCCCTGCAGGACCGCCCGTGGGAGGGCGCGCGGGCCCGCGCCGGGACCGCGGCGCGGCGCGGGGCCGCCGGCGGTGCGTCGGCCGTCCGGGACCGGGCGCTCGCCACGGGTGCGCGCGTGCGCTCTGCGGGGGAGGGGCTGCTGGTGCGGGGACGACGCGCGGGCCAGGACGGGTGGGCCGCCGCGCGCGCACGCATGCCGCGCCGCGGGTCTCGGGCCGTGACACCCCAGGACGCGCCGACGCCGTCGGGCTCCGGCTCGAGCGCCGCGCCGTCTGCGGGCGAGGCACCCGCCTCCGGTCAGGCACCCGCCGCCGGTGAGGCTCCCGCCCGTCCTGCGGCACCGGCCGATGCTGGACGTCGGACCCCACGGTCCCGATCGCGGCCGCGCCGCGCCCTGGACTGAGCGCGACGCCGGGGCGTCAGCCCGCCTGCGGCAGCCCGGTGAGCTCCTCCACCTGACGCGTGAACTCCGCGGCGCACTCCTGCTGGGCCCGCACGGTGAGGGCGGAGGCGGTGCACTGCTCGAGCTGGACGGTCTGGTTCCACGCGAGCAGGGGCAGGGCGCCGATCGTGAGGCCGAGGAGGCCCAGGGCGATCCCGGCGGCGGCCGCCGCACGTCCGGCGCCCGTCGCCCCGGCGCCGGACCCGCGGGAGCCCGCGCTGCCCGCGCCGCTGCGCCCGGCGCGGCGGGAGACGGTCCAGGTGCGCACGCCGAGCACCACTGCGGTCAGGGCGAGCGCGAGCGTCAGCAGCTTCCACGGCAGCGGGAGGGAGAACGCCCCGATCATCCCCAGCAGGGCCGCGGACTGCCACAGCAGCAGCCGTCCGACGCGGGCGCGGCCGGGATCCGGGGCGCCGTCGGGGGTGCGGGAGGTGGGGGGAGGCAGGGGCTCGGACACCCCCTCACCCTACGAGACGCCCGCCCTACGATGGGGGCATGCGCATCGTTGCCCTCGTCTCCGGTTCCGGCACCAACCTCCAGGCCATCCTGGACGCCGTCGCGTCCGGGGCGCTGGACGTGGAGGTCGCCGCCGTCGGCTCGGACGTTCCCGCCGCCCAGGGCCTGGCGCGCGCCCGAGCACACGGAATCCCCGTGTTCGCGGTGCCGCCGGCGGAGCACGCCTCCCGCGCGGAGTGGGACGCCGCGCTCGCGGATGCCGTGGCCGCCCACGAGCCGGACTGGGTGGTCTGCTCCGGGTTCATGCGGATCCTCGGCGCGCCCCTGCTCGAGCGCTTCCCCGGGCACATCCTCAACACCCACCCGGCCCTGCTGCCCGCGTTCCCCGGAGCCCACGGCGTGCGGGACGCCCTCGCACACGGCGTGAAGGTCGCCGGCTGCACCGTGCACGTGGTGGACGCCGGCGTGGACACCGGGCCGATCCTGGCGCAGGCCGCCGTCCCGGTGCTGGACACGGACACGGAGGAGACCCTCCACGAGCGCATCAAGGTGCAGGAGCGCGCGCTGCTGCTGCGCACCCTCGGCGAGCTGTCCGGGGCGCCGCGCCCCTGACGCCGCGCCCCGGCGGCCCTCAGTGCGCGTCCACCTCCAGGGCGCGGCCGCGGGTCTCGGGGGCGAAGGCGAACATCACGACGGCGGCGAGCACCACGAGGCCGCCCGTCACGGCGAAGGCGCCGGGCAGCCCCAGCGCGGGGACGAGCGTCCCCACGAAGAACAGGGGGCCCAGGCCCGCGCCCACGCGGGACGCGGCGGAGGCCCACCCGAACCCGGAGGCCCGCAGCGAGGTGGGGTAGAGCTCGGTCACGTAGGTGTAGAGCACGGGGATGGCCACCTGCACGATGAAGCCGAAGACGAGCACGAGCGGGAGGGCGGCGGCGGGCACGCCGATCACGGCGGCCAGCGCCACGAGCACGCCGCTCGCGAGGATCGAGCTGACGGCGAGCAGCCAGCGGCGGCCCGTGCTCTCCACCAGGAGCGCGGAGACCACCACGCCGAGCAGGCCGACGGCGGCCATGCCCGAGGTCATCACGAACGCCCGGTCCTCGGCGTAGCCGGCCTCGATGAGGAACTGCGGCAGCCACTGCAGGGCGATGTAGTAGGTGAGCATGATGGTCACGAACAGGGCCCAGGCCGCGGCCGTGATGCGCGGAGAGAAGCGCCACACGGCGGCCAGCTGGGAGCCGATCGCCCCGAGGCCGCCCGCCTGGCGCTCCTGGGCGGCGGGCATCACGTACGGGCGGGGCTCGGCGCCGGTCGCGGCGACCATCCGGTCGATCACGCGGCGCGCCTCGGCCTCGCGGCGGTGGCTCATCAGGAACAGCGGCGACTCGGGGATGCCCAGGCGCACGACGAACACGAGCAGGGCGGGCAGCACCATGACGAGCAGGGGCAGGCGCCAGTCGCCCCACGTGCTCACCAGCCATGCGGAGACCACGCCGCACAGGGCCGCGCCCACCGGCCACCAGCCGTCCATGGCGGTGAGCACGCGGCCCCGCAGCCGCTTCGGAGTGAACTCGCTGACCAGCGCGTAGTCCACGGGGATGGTGCCGCCCAGGCCGATGCCGGCCAGGAAGCGGAACGCCGCGAACCACACGAGCGAGTCCGCCAGGGCGCCGGCCACCGTGAAGACGGCGAACACGAGGAGGGTCCAGGAGAACGCGGCCTTGCGGCCGATCCGGTCGGCCACGGTGCCCCACAGGAACGCGCCCAGGCCCATGCCGATGAGGTTGGCGGTGCCGATCCAGGCCGCCTCGGGCCGCGTGAGGCCCCACTCGGCGGAGAGCAGCGGGATCATCACGCCGTTCAGGGCCACGTCCCACGCGTCGAACATGAAGCCGAGGCCGCCGATGAGGAAGATCCGGCCCTGGACGGACCAGCGCCAGGGCAGCTCCTGGACGACGGACTCGCCGGTGGGCGGGGCGGGGGAGTCCAGGGGGGAGGTGCGGGTGGCTGAGGACACGGTGACGGGCTCCCTTGTGACGGCCGGGCGGGGCGGGTGTGGGGCCATTATGCGCGGTCCTAGACTGGGAGGCGGCCCCGCACCGCTTCCCCGCACCGAAGGAGAGTCCCCCGTGACCTCAGCCCAGTCCGCCCCCACCGTCCTGGACACGGTCCCGCTCAAGCGCGCGCTGATCTCCGTCTATGACAAGACCGGGCTGGAGGAGCTGGCCGCGGGCCTGCACGCCGCGGGCGTGCAGATCGTCTCCACGGGCTCGACGGCGCAGCGCATCGCCGGCGCCGGCGTCCCGGTCACGGAGGTCGCCGACGTCACCGGGTTCCAGGAGTGCCTGGACGGCCGCGTGAAGACCCTGCACCCGCGTGTGCACGCCGGCATCCTCGCGGACCGCCGCCGGGAGGACCACGTGGCGCAGCTGCGCGACCTCGAGGTGGAGCCCTTCGACCTCGTGGTGGTGAACCTCTACCCCTTCGTGGACACCGTGAAGTCGGGCGCCGGGGAGGACGCCGTCGTCGAGCAGATCGACATCGGCGGCCCCTCCATGGTCCGCGCCGCGGCGAAGAACCACGCCTCCGTGGCGATCGTCGTCGACCCGGCGCGCTACGGGGACGTCGTGGCCGCGGCCCAGTCCGGCGGCTTCGACCTGCGCACCCGCAGGCGCCTGGCGTCGCTGGCCTTCGCGCACACCGCCGCCTACGACAACGCGGTGGCCGCCTGGACCGCGTCCCATTTCGGCGACGAGGACGCGGACGAGACCCCCGTGTTCCCGCCCTACGCCGGCTTCGCCCTCGAGCGCGCCGCGGGCCTGCGCTACGGCGAGAACCCGCACCAGCCGGCCGCGCTCTACGTGGACCACGCGGCCACCCCGGGCATCGCGCAGGCGGAGCTGCTGCACGGCAAGGCCATGAGCTACAACAACTACGTGGACGCGGACGCCGCCGTGCGCGCCGCCTTCGACCACGCGGCCCCCGCCGTGGCGATCGTCAAGCACGCCAACCCGTGCGGCGTGGCCGTGGCGGGCGAGGGCGAGGACGTGGCCGTGGCGCATGCCAAGGCGCACGCGTGCGACCCCGTCTCCGCGTTCGGCGGCGTGATCGCGGCCAACCGCCCCGTCACCGCCGCCATGGCGCAGCAGGTCAAGGACGTGTTCACGGAGGTCGTGGTGGCGCCGTCCTTCGACGTCGAGGCCGTGGAGATCCTCTCCGCGAAGAAGAACCTGCGCCTGCTGAGCCTGCCGGCGGGCTTCGCCCACGACTCCGTGGAGGCCAAGCAGGTCTCCGGCGGCATGCTGCTGCAGGTCGCGGACGCCGTGGACGCCGAGGGCGACGACCCGGCGACCTGGACCCGCGCCGCCGGTCCCGCCGCCGACGAGGCCACGCTGGCCGACCTCGCCTTCGCGTGGCGCGCGGTGCGCGCCGCCAAGTCGAACGCCGTGCTGCTGGCCTCCGACGGTGCCACCGTGGGCGTCGGCATGGGCCAGGTCAACCGCCTCGACTCGTGCCGCCTGGCCGTGGAGCGCGCCAACACGCTCGGCGCGGCGCAGACCGGCGGCCAGGACGTGGTCAAGGAGATCACGACGGCGGGCGGCGCGGAGAACGTCTCCGGCACCGGCGCCCCTGAGCGGGCCCGCGGCGCCGTGGCGGCCTCGGACGCGTTCTTCCCCTTCGCGGACGGTCTGCAGATCCTGATCGACGCCGGCGTCAAGGCCGTCGTCCAGCCCGGCGGCTCCGTGCGGGACGAGGAGGTCGTGGCCGCGGCCGAGACGGCCGGGATCACGATGTACCTCACCGGGGCGCGGCACTTCTTCCACGGCTGACCATGGCGTCCGCCCCCGGCGGTGTCTAGTCTGGGCGCATGATGGGGGACGGCATGATGACCGAGGTGCTGATCGGCAGCGGCTGGGCAGGGCTGCTCGCGTGCATGGTGGTGGGCGCCATCGCCCGACTCCCTCTGGCCGCGGCGGGGGAGCGGCGTGCCGTCGGGCGTCCATGGGCCGGCCACGCGGCGCTCGGCCTCGGCCTGGTCGCCGTCGCCCTGGCCGCCGCGCTCTCCGCCCTCGGCTCCTTCTTCGGGCTGATGGGCCTCGCCTTCGCCGCCTTCATGACCGTCGGAGCGTGGCAGTCCTTCGCGGCGGCGGAGCGCCGGCGCCGGGCAGCGCAGGAGCAGATCGATCACGCCGCGCGCCTCGGGGCGGCGTTCCAAGGCTCGAGGGCCGCGTCGGGCACGCACCCCGGCGGCGAGGCCGGCGTGGACGACGGCCTCGGCGCCCGCTCCCCGGCCGCGCCGCCGGCATCGGCGGACAGGAGGCCGGGCTGGTACTCGTCGGAGGGTCCGGACCGGCAGGGTCCCGAGCCCCGCTGACAGCGCGCAGCCGGGGCGTGCCCGCCGGCGTCGCGCGCGTCCACACGCTGTGACGCGTGCGACCCGCCGGGTAGATTGGCGGTGAGACACCCGTCCCATGCCGACCACGGACGTGCCCCCGAGCGCGGCCAGAATGGAGAGATCCGCATGTCGAAGATCATCTACACGCTCACCGACGAGGCGCCCATGCTGGCGACCGCCTCCCTGCTGCCGATCGTGCGCGCCTACGCGGGCACCGCCGGCGTCGAGATCGAGACCCGGGACATCTCCCTGGCCGGCCGCATCCTCGCCGCCTTCAAGGACGTCCTCCCCGAGGACCAGCGCGTCGACGACGCCCTCGCCGAGCTCGGCGAGCTCGTGAAGACCCCCGAGGCCAACGTCATCAAGCTCCCGAACATCTCCGCCTCCGTGCCGCAGCTGCGCGCCGCGGTCAAGGAGCTCCAGGCCGACGGCTACGCCCTGCCGGACTACCTCGACGACCCGCAGACCGACGAGGAGAAGGACGCCCGCAAGCGCTACGACTCCGTCAAGGGCTCCGCCGTGAACCCGGTGCTGCGCGAGGGCAACTCGGACCGTCGCGCGCCCAAGGCCGTGAAGAACTACGCCAAGAAGTTCCCCCACTCGATGGGCGCGTGGTCCGCGGACTCCAAGACCGCCGTCGCCACGATGGGCGCGGACGACTTCCGGGCGAACGAGAAGTCCGTGACGATGCCGGCGGACGACACGCTGAGCATCGAGTTCACGGGCGCCGACGGGTCCGCCGAGGTCCTCAAGGAGGGCCTGAAGGTCCTCGAGGGCGAGGTCATCGACGGCACGTTCATGTCCGCGAAGGCGCTGGACGCGTTCCTCGCCGAGCAGGTGGCGCGCGCGAAGGAGGAGGGCATCCTCTTCTCCGCCCACCTGAAGGCCACCATGATGAAGGTGTCCGACCCGGTGATCTTCGGCCACGTCGTGAAGGCCTACTTCGCGGACCTGTTCGCGCAGTACGGCGACCAGCTGGCCGCCGCGGGCCTGGACCCGAACAACGGCCTCGCCGCCATCGAGGGCGGGCTGGACAAGCTCGACGCCGAGACCGCCGAGGGCGTGCGCAAGGCCATCGCCGAGGCCTACGAGAACGGCCCGGACGTGGCGATGGTGAACTCGGACAAGGGCATCACCAACCTGCACGTGCCCTCCGACGTGATCGTGGACGCCTCCATGCCGGCCATGATCCGCACCTCGGGCCACATGTGGGACAAGGACGGCGCCGAGCGCGACACCCTCGCGGTGCTCCCGGACTCCTCCTATGCCGGCATCTACCAGGCCGTCGTCGAGGACTGCAAGGCCAACGGCGCCTTCGACCCGACCACCATGGGCACCGTGCCGAACGTCGGCCTCATGGCGCAAAAGGCCGAGGAGTACGGCTCGCACGACAAGACGTTCGTCATGGACGCAGCGGGCACCGTGGCCGTGAAGAACGCGGCCGGGGAGACCCTGATCTCCCATGAGGTCGGCGAGGGCGACATCTGGCGCGCCTGCCAGACCAAGGACGTCGCGGTGCGCGACTGGGTGAAGCTGGCCGTGACCCGCGCCCGCGCCTCCCAGACCCCCGCCGTGTTCTGGCTGGACGAGTCCCGCGCCCACGACCGCGAGCTCATCACGAAGGTCGAGGAGTACCTCAAGGACCACGACACCGAGGGCCTGGACATCCGCATCATGTCCCCGGTGGAGGCCACGAAGTTCTCCATCGAGCGCATCCGCCGCGGCGAGGACACCATCTCCGTGACCGGCAACGTGCTCCGTGACTACAACACGGACCTGTTCCCGATCCTCGAGCTGGGCACCTCCGCCAAGATGCTCTCCGTGGTCCCGCTGCTCAACGGCGGCGGCCTGTTCGAGACCGGCGCCGGCGGCTCCGCCCCGAAGCACGTGCAGCAGCTCGTCGAGGAGAACCACCTGCGCTGGGACTCCCTCGGCGAGTTCCTCGCGCTGGCCGTGTCCTTCGAGCACGAGGCGACGACGAACGGCAACGCCCGCGCCCAGGTGCTCGCCGACACGCTCGACGCCGCCACCGGCACCCTGCTGATCGAGGGCAAGTCCCCCGAGCGCAAGGCCGGGCAGCTCGACAACCGCGGCTCGCACTTCTACCTGGCCCTGTACTGGGCGCAGGAGCTGGCGAAGCAGACCGAGGACCAGGCCCTGGCCGACGCCGTGACGCCGATCGCCGAGGAGCTCGCCGCGAACGAGGAGAAGATCGTCTCCGAGCTCAACGGTGTGCAGGGCAAGCCCGTGGACATCGAGGGCTACTACGCGCCGTCCATGGACAAGGTCGTCGACGTCATGCGTCCCTCTGCCACGCTGAACGCGATCATGGACAGGCTGTCCGTCTGATCCACTGAGCCCGGTGTCCCCTCACGGGGCGGGACATCACGAGGGCCCCGGCACCGTCATGGTGCCGGGGCCCTCGTGCGCCCGGGGGTCAGGCCGCGTGCCGCGCCTCGTGCTCCAGCAGCGCCCGCTTGGCGGCGGGGCCGTACAGGTACTGTCCGACCCCGCCGGAGGTCGCCACCACGCGGTGGCACGGCACGACAACGGCCACCAGGTTCGCGGCGCACGCCCCGCCGGCGGCACGCACGGCTCGCGGCGACCCGGCGCGCTGGGCCAGCTCCGTGTACGAGACGGGCGCGCCGGGCGTGATCCCCCGCAGCGCCGCCCACGCGGCCTGGCGGAAGACGGTGCCCGGCTGCGCCACCGCAAGGGCGTCGAGCGCGGCGACGTCGCCGGCCGCATACGCCCCGAGCGCATCGGCCACGGGCTGCGCCACGCCCGCACGGGGCTCGACCGGCAGCGGGTGCATCTCGCGGTCCGCCGTCGGCGGGTCCAGCACGGCCAGTCGGTCCATCAGCGTCAGCAGGAGGCGGCCGATCGCCGCGGCGTGCGGCTCGCCGTCGTCGGGGACGGCCACCCCGGAGGCCCGCACGGTGTGGTCCTCGGGGGAGTACACGGCCACGAGGTTCAGGCCCGTGTCGGGGAGGGCGGCGGCGGTCCAGCGCAGCTCGGGGGCGAAGTCCATGCCCCCATTGTCCGTCAGCCCGGGCGCGCCCCTCTCCGGTGTGCCAGGGTGAGGGCATGACCGAGACCCACGTGTTCGAGCACCGCACCCTCCTGCGCCACCCCCGCGACGTCGTGTTCCGCTGGCTGGCCAACCCCGGGGCGCTCCAGCGCATGAACCCGCCGTTCGCCTCCGAACTCGTGCACGGGCCCACGAACGGCCTGGCGGTCGGCTCGGAGACCCGACTGCGCATCAGCCCGCCGGGCTCGCTCGGACTGCTCGCGGACACCTCCCGGGGCCTGCTGGCCGGCATGCTGCCGGACGCCGTGTCCTCCCGCATCCCGGCGGCCGCCACGCCCAAGGTGCCGTGGCACGCGCGGCACACGGCATACGAGGAGGGCCGGATGTTCCGGGACGAGATGGTCTCGGGCCCCCTGCGCTCCTGGACGCACACGCACACTCTGGAGGACGCAGCCGCCGGTGAGGCGGACACGGCCGCCGGCACCCCGGGCACGGTGGTGCTGGACCGCATCGAGTACGTGCTGCCGGGGGAGGGGCTGCTGGGCCGTGTGCCCGGCATCGGCGGCACCGCGGCCGCATGGGCCGGCCGCGGCTTCGAGGCCGAGCTGCGCCGCCAGTTCGCCTACCGCGCCCGCGTGATGGCCGACGACCTCGCCTTCCACGCCGCGCACCCCGGCCCGCTCACCGGCGGGCCCGCGCGCACCGTGGCGGTCACCGGGGCGTCCGGGCTGATCGGCGCCCAGCTGACCGCGCTGCTCATGAGCGGCGGGCACCGCGTGATCCGCCTCGTGCGCAGCCCGGAGCAGGCTGCGGCCCCGGACGCCGCCCTGTGGGACCCGGCGCGCGAGCGGGTGGACGAGTCCGCGCTCTCCCAGGTGGACGTGATCGTCAACCTCGCGGGGGAGCCGATCGCCGGCCGCTTCACGGACGCGCACAAGGAGGCCGTGCATGACTCCCGTGTGCGCGGCACGCGCACCCTCGTCGACGCGATGGGGCGCCTGCCCCGGGTCCCCGCGCTCGTGAACTGCTCGGCCATCGGCTACTACGGCGCGCACGCCGGCACCGGCCCGTTCGGCGCGGGGCTCGGGGAGGAGCTCGAGCCCGGCGACGACTTCCTCGCGGAGGTCTGCGCGGCCTGGGAGGCCGAGGCCGTGCGGGCCGAGGCCTTCGGCGCCCGGGTGGCCCGCGTGCGGGTGGGCGTGGTGCTCAGCCCCGCAGGCGGCATGCTCCAGCAGGTGCTGCCGCTCTTCCTCGCCGGGCTCGGCGGCCCCATGGCCACCTCCGGCGGCGAGAGCCACGACGGGAGCCCGTGGGTCAGCTGGGTGGGGGTCGACGACGTCGCCGGGGCCTTCGCTCACGCGGTGCTCGACGACGACGTGGCCGGGCCGCTCAACGCCGTCGCCCCCGAGCCCGTCACGGCCAAGGAGTTCGCCACCGTGCTGGGCCGCGTGCTGCACCGTCCGTCCGTGCTGCCGGTGCCCGCCTTCGGGCCGCGGCTCCTGCTCGGCGCGGAGGGGGACGCGGAGACCGTCCGCGCGGACCAGAAGGTGGAGGCCGGGCGACTCGTGGACTCGGGCTATGCGATGCGGGACGACGAGCTGGAGGGCGCGCTGCGCCACGTGCTCGGGCGCTGAGTCGCCCGCCGCGGTCGCCGCGCAGTGCGGTCGCCACGCCACGGCCGCGCCGAGCCCGCCGGCCCTCAGTCCTGCAGGGCGCCCGTCTCGCGGATGAGCTGGCCCAGGGCAGTGAAGGCGTCGCGCGCCAGCGCCTCCCACAGCTTGATGGCCAGCTGCGGGGACCCCTCCTGCAGGGCGTACATCACGTGCGCGGTCAGGACCCGGGCGGTGACGTCGCCACGGGCGCGCACCGTGGAGGGCTGGCGGCCGGACTGGCCGAGCGCCATCTCGCCGAAGGTCATCCCCGGGGTGAGCACGGTCCTGCGGGTGCGCCGCCCGCCCGTGCCCTGCCCCGTGAGCTCCACGCGGCCGGACGTGATCACGTAGATGCCGCCGAAGGGCTGGCCCGCGCGGCGGATGATCTGCCCGTCCGTGTACACGCGCTCGTCCATCATGGACTCGAGCAGGCCCGCGTCCTCGGCGGAGAGGTGCTGCAGCAGGGGCGCCACCGCGGCCTCCTCCTGCGAGTGGGGCAGCAGCTGCGGGGCGTGGCGGACCAGCAGGCGCTGCTCGGCCCACTGGATGGCCCGGGAGCGGGAGTCGAAGAACAGGAACTCCGGGCGGTCCGGGGCGGACTCGAGGTCCCGCGCGGCCTCCTGGCGGGGATCCGGCAGGCTCACGTCCACGGACTCCTCGACGGCGGCCATCAGCTCCGCCACCATGGCCTCGTCCCGGTCCACGAGCACCACGTCCAACCCCGAGTCCAGGGCATAGGCGAACCACCGCGCCACGAGCAGGCGGGCGGAGCGGGTCACGGTGCTGACGGACCGGATGTCCACGAGCAGGGTCTCCAGCTCGTCCGGGAGGCCGCGCACCACGCGGGCGAGCGCGTCCACCTGGCTGAACCCGACGTGCCCGCCCAGCTCCAGCACGTGCACTGTGTCCCCGTACGCGTCCAGTGCGTCCTGCACCTGGGCGCTGCGCACCGCGCCGGAGGGTGCCTGGTCCACGCGGTAGTGGGCGCGGAAGGCGGCCCGGGGCGAGCCGGTGACCACGGAGGGGTGCAGCTCGAAGTCCTCCACGATGCAGCGCAGCGCGGCCATGCCGGCGGCGGACACGCGGTGCTCGTCCAGGTCAGGCGCCTGCAGGGCCAGGCCCATGTGCCCGGGCACGACCACCATGATCGTGCCGCCGCGGGTGGACGCCCAGCCGGGCTGGCCGACGTCGTACGCCCACAGGGGCTGCCGGGTGTCCATGCCGCACGAGTCCAGCACGGAGAGCACGGCGCGGACGGTCTCCTCCTCCAGCACGCGGGCCCCGGTGACGGGGTGGATGCCGCCGTGGGCCAGGGTGCCCGCCACGAGGGCGAGGTCCTCGACCTTCACGGGCACGGCGCGCAGGGTCGCGATGTCCTCGAGCAGGGGCTCCGGGTCCGTGTCCAGCACGTCCAGGGACTTCAGCAGCCACGCGGCGGCGCGCGTCTGGTGCTGGGCGCGGTTCTCCACCTTGACGGCCGTCTCCGTGACGCTGACCTCGCGGTCCAGGAGGGTGGAGAGCAGCTGGAGCAGGCGCCCGGCCCGGTCCCGCCCGCCGCGGCCCTTGACGAGGGCGGCGGTGGCCACCACGCCCGTGTTCTGCAGCGGGTTGAACGCGCGTCCCGTCTCCGCCTCCACCTCGAGCCGCGAGTCGTCCTCCGGGACGGGCGTGCCGCCCACCCGCTCGGCCACGCCCGCCGCGCCGAGGTCCTCCACGGCGAGGGCGTGGAGGACGGGGGAGGCCAGGGCCGCCAGCGGCACGGCGGCCGAGGAGCCGGAGACGTAGCGGTGCCCGTCCACGAGGGTCACGGCCACGCCCAGGCCGCCCCTGCCCTCGTCGTCGCCGGGGAAGGCGGCGGTCAGGCGGTCGAGGTGGTCCTGGACGGGAGTCATCATGCGCCTCAGCCTAGTCAGTGCCCCGCGCGCCGGACAGGTCCGCGGCGGCCGCCACAATGGACGGTGATGTCCACCTCCGCCAGCCGCCCCCGCACGCCCGCGGACCCCGTCGCCTCCCGCCGGCCGGGGGCCCCGCCCGCGACGCCGCAGGGCAGGATCGCGGCCGCCCTCGATGCGCTCGGGGCCGGCCTCACGGTCACCGCGGTGCTGCCCGAGCTGGAGGCCGCCCTCGAGGCGCACGGGGCCGCCGTGGTCCACGCCCCGCCCGGCACGGGCAAGACCACCGTGGTGCCGCCCGCCGTCGCCGTCCGGCTCGCGCGGCAGGGCGGTGGGCGCACCCTGGTCACGCAGCCGCGCCGGGTGGCCGTGCGCGCCGCATGGCGGCGCCTGCACATGGCCGTCGGCTCAGACGATCCTGACGACGCAGTCGGCTACGCGGTGCGCGGCGAGTCGGTGGGCGGAGGCCGCTCGGCGGTCGAGTTCGTGACTCCGGGCCTGCTGCTGCGCCGCCTCCTGGCCGACCCGGGCCTCGACGGCGTCGGCGCCGTGATCCTGGACGAGGTCCACGAGCGCGACCTGGACACGGACGTCCTGTTCGCCCTCCTCGCCGACCTGCGGCAGCTGCGTCCCGAGCTGCTGCTCGTGGCCATGTCCGCCACGGTGGACGCCGAGTCCCTGGCCGCTCGCTGGGCTGCCGGCATGGGCGTCGACGCCGACGCCGTCCCGGTGGTGCGCACCCCGGCCGTCCTGCACCCGCTGCGCGAGGAGCACGCCCCGTTCGGCGCCCCGCGCCTCACCGCGGACGGCCGCGTCGAGCGGGCCTTCCTGGACCACGTGGCCGACGTCGCCGTCCGCTCCCACGCGGAGGCCCTCGCGGCCGACCCCACCGTGGACGCGCTCGTCTTCCTCCCCGGCGTCGCGGAGGTGGAGGCGGTGGCCGAGCGCATCACGCGGCGCGCCCCCCGCACCGAGGTGCACACCCTGCACGGCCGCCAGGAGGCCGCCGAGCAGGACGCCGCCCTCGCCGGACGCACGCGGCCGGAGGTCCCCCGCATGGTGGTCACGACGGCGGTGGCCGAGTCCTCCCTGACCGTCCCGGAGGTCCGGCTCGTCGTCGACTCCGGGCTGGCGCGCGAGCCCCGGCGGGACCGCGGCCGCGGCATGACCGGCCTTGTCACGGTGCAGGCCTCCCGCGCGGCCGCCGGCCAGCGGGCAGGCCGCGCCGCCCGCCTCGGCCCCGGCACGGTGGTGCGCTGCCACAGTGCCGCGGCCCTCGGCGCCGCCCCCGCCGCCCCGACGCCGGCCCTGGCCGTGGTGGACCTCGCCCCCGTGGCGCTCGCGCTCGCGGCGTGGGGCGCGCCGGGCGGAGAGGGCGTGGTGCTGCCCGAGGACCCGCCCGCCGACGCGATGGCCGAGGCCCGTCGAACGCTCGCCGAGCTCGGAGCCGTGGACGGGGACGGCCGCATCACGGCGCACGGGACGGTCCTGGCCGGCCTGCCGGTGGACCCGGCGCTCGGCCACGCGCTCCTGGCCGGCGCGGACCGCGTGGGCGCGCGCGCCGCCGCCGCGGCCGTGGCCCTCCTCGCCCTCGACGTGCGCGCGCCCGGCGCCGACCTCGAGGCGCTGCTCGCCGCGCTGCGGGGCGGGGGCCACCCCGAGTCCGGCCGATGGCGGCGGGAGGCCGAGCGGCTCGAGCGGATCGTGACCCGGGGGTCGAGCGGCGGACGGGAGACGGGGCGACGCGCCGGCCGGGCCTCCGACGGGGGCGCTGACGGGGGCCGGGCCGCGCACGCGGCGGGCATCGTCGTCGCACTGAGCGCCCCGGGCCGGGTGGCGCGGCGGGTGGAGGACACGGACGCCTACCTGCTCGCCTCGGGGACGCGCGCATCCCTGCCGCGCAGCGGCGGGGGAGAGCTGCGGGGCGCGGCGTGGCTCGCCGTCGCGGAGGCCTCCCGCGCCGCCGGCGACGCCGAGGGCACCGGCGCCGTGATCCGCGCGGCCGCCCCGATCACCCGGGAGATCGCCGAGGACGCCGCGGCGGCACTCCTCCGGGACGAGGCGGACGCGGCGTGGAAGGGCGGACGGCTCACGGGCCGCCGCAGGACGATGCTGGGGGCGATCCCGCTCGCGGAGGGGCCCGCGCGCGTCGACGCCGCCGCGGCCGCGGACGCCGTGCGCGCTGCCCTGGCCGCGGAGGGGCTGGCCCGCTTCGAGCCCGGGGCCGGACCAGGTGCGGGGGAGCGCCTTCGCCGCCGCGTCCACCTCCTGCACCGGGTGCTGGGCCGGCCGTGGCCGGACCTCTCCACCGCCGCCCTCCCGGACCTCGGGCCGCTTGTGGCCGGGATCGCGGCGGAGCTCGCGGCGGGCCGCTCGGCCGCCTCCGTGGACGTCGCCGGGCTGCTGCGCGGGATCCTGCCGTGGCCGGAGGCCGGGCGCCTCGACGAGCTGGCGCCCGAACGGCTGCCCATCCCCAGCGGGCGGACGGCGGCCGTGGAGTACCCGGCCACGGACGAGGAGACGGCGCCGGTGGTGGCGGCCAAGCTGCAGGAGTTCCTGGGGGCCGCGCAGAGCCCCGCCGTGGCGGACGGCCGGCTGCCCGTGGTGCTGCACCTGCTCTCCCCGGCGGGGCGGCCGCTCGCCGTCACCGCGGACCTGCCCTCCTTCTGGGCGGGACCCTACGCCCACGTGCGTGCGGAGAACCGGGGCCGCTACCCCAAGCACCCGTGGCCTGAGGACCCCGCGACGGCGTCGGCCACGGCGAAGACGAAGCGCGCCGCCGGCGCCTGATGTGAGGCGGGTCACGCGCATCCGCGAGGAGTAGGGTGTGTGTCACATCTTCCGGAGCGAACGAGGTTTGCAGTGACGAGACAGCAGCGGGCTCGGCTCTCACGGGGGGCGACGATGGCCTCCGTGATGACCGCCGGAGCGCTCATCCTGGCCGGATGCGCCCCGGCCGAGGAGGGGGCGCCCACCCTCACCTGGTACACCAACCCGGACGACGGCGGGCAGGAGGCCATCGCGAAGCAGTGCACGGACGCGGCCGGCGGCGAGTACGCCGTCGAGACGTCCATGCTGCCCACGGACGCGGCCTCCCAGCGGGAGCAGCTGACGCGCCGGCTCGCGGCGGGCGACACCTCGATGGACATCATGTCCCTCGACCCGCCCTTCGTCCCCGAGCTCGCGGAGCCCGGCTTCCTGGCCCCCGTGCCGGAGGATCTGCAGCAACAGGCGAGGGAGCACGCCCTCGAGGGTGCGTTGGCCGGCGCCACATGGAAGGACGAGATCGTCACGGTCCCGTTCTGGGCCAACACGCAGCTGCTGTGGTACCGCAAGTCGGTGGCCGAGGAGGCCGGGCTGGACATGTCCCAGCCCGTCACGTGGGACCAGCTCATCGAGGTGGCCCGCGAGCAGGACAAGGAGCTGGGCGTCCAGGGCGCCCGCGGGGAGTCGATGACCGTGTGGCTCAACGCCCTCGTGGAGGGCGGTGGCGAGCACATCCTCGCCAACCCCGACGCGCCCGCGGACGAGGTGCAGACGAACTTCGGGTCCGAGGCCGGCCGCAAGGCCGCCGAGATCATCTCCACGATCGGCAAGGAGGGACTCGGCAGCGCCGGCCTCCCCACGCAGGACGAGAACGCCTCGATGCTGCTCTTCCAGGGCGACTCCGGGTCCTTCATGGTGAACTGGCCGTTCGTGTGGCCGGCCACCCTCGCCTCCGTCAAGGAGGGCTCCCTGCCGGAGGACCTCCCCGAGGACATCGGCTGGGCCCTCTACCCCCAGACGACGCAGGGGAAGGACTCCGCCCCGCCCGTGGGCGGCATCAACCTGGGCGTGGGCGCGAAGTCCGAGCACGCGGACCTCGCGTGGAAGGCGGTCCAGTGCATCACCACCGCCGAGCACCAGGCCCAGTACTTCCGGGACAACGGCAACCCGCCGGCCGACCCTGTCGCCTACGAGGACCCCGAGGTCATCGAGAAGTACCCCATGGCGCCCGCGATCCGGGAGTCCCTGGAACAGGGCGCACCGCGCCCGCAGACGCCGTACTACAACGAGGTGTCCACCGCGATCCAGCAGCGCTACGCGCCGCCGTCGAACGTGGACCCGGCCGTCACCCCGGCCGAGACCGACGCCTTCATCCAGGAAGTCCTCCGAGGGGAGCGCCTGCTGTGAGCACCGCTGTCACGTCCATCACCGCACCGGAGCAGTCGCGCCGGCCGCGTCGTCGGAAGTCCGCTCGCGCGACGTCCGAGGCCCGCCTCGGCTGGATGCTCGCCGGCCCGGCGTTCTTCGTCATGCTGTTCGTGGTGCTCTACCCGATCCTGCAGGCGCTCTACGACTCGCTGTTCACCTACCGCTTGACGGCGCCGGGGGAGCGGGAGTTCGTGGGGCTCGGCAACTACGGCGTGATCCTCTCGGACCCGGTCTTCTGGCGGGACCTCGGGATCACTCTGCTGATCACCCTGGTCACCGTGGTGGTGGAGCTGATCCTCGGCTTCCTGCTGGCCCTGGCCATGCACCACGCCATCACGAGCACCCGCGGGCTGATCCGCACCATGATCCTGGTGCCCTACGGCATCATCACCGTGGTGTCCGCCTTCGCGTGGTTCTACATGTTCTCCATCGACTCCGGCTTCATCAACCACTGGTTCGACTGGGTGCCGGGGATCAGCACGGACCTGAACTGGTTCGCCCAGGGCTCCACGGCGCTGTCCGTGATCATGCTCTCGGAGATCTGGAAGACCACGCCGTTCATCTCCCTGCTCCTGCTGGCCGGCCTGGCCCAGGTGCCGGGCGACCTCACCGAGGCAGCCGCCGTGGACGGCGCCTCGTGGTGGCAGCGCATGCGCCTCGTGATCCTGCCGACGATGAAGGCGTCCATCATGGTGGCCGTGCTGTTCCGCGCGATGGACGCGTTCCGCATCTTCGACTCCATCTACATCATGACCAACGGCGCCTACGGCACCGAGGTCCTCTCGTTGCTGGCCTACCGCACCTCCATCGGACGGCTCGAGATCGGCATGGGCTCCGCGATCTCCGTGCTCCTGTTCCTGTGCGTGGCGCTGATGGCGTTCATCGCGATGAAGGTCTTCAAGGTGGACCTGGCCGACCGAGGAGGTTCCAAGTGAGCAGCGCCGTCCCCGTCCCGTCGGTCGAACCCGCCGACCACCCCGAGCTGACCACGGCTCCCGTCGACCGCCATACCTCCGCCCGCCGTCCAGGCGCCGCCCGCCAGAGCCTGCTGTGGTGGCTCCTCGCCGTGGTGATCGGCGTGTGGTGCCTCTTCCCGCTGTTCTCCATCTTCGCCACGAGCTTCAAGACGCCCGCGGACCTGGCGAACGGGAAGCTGCTGCCCACGCAGTGGTCCACGGTCAACTACGAGGAGATCTTCGTGGGCGGCTCCCGCGAGCTGTTCCTCACGGCGCTGCGCAACTCGATCGGCATCACGGTGATCGCCACCCTGATCGCCGTCGTCCTGGCCACGCTGTGCGCCTACGCGATCGCCCGCCTGGACTTCCCGGGCAAGAAGCTCGTGCTCACCGTGTCACTCATGGTGTCCATGTTCCCCGTGATCTCGCTCGTCACGCCCCTGTTCAACATGTGGCGCACGCTCGGGCTCTACGACACCTGGCTCGGCCTGATCATCCCCTACCTGTCCCTGACGCTGCCGATCTCCATCTGGACCCTGACCGCGTTCTTCCGGCAGATCCCGTGGGAGCTGGACCAGGCCGCTCAGGTGGACGGGGCCACGCCGCTCGAGGCCTTCCGCAAGGTGATCGTGCCGCTGGCCGCCCCCGGTGTCTTCACGACGGCGATCATCGCCTTCTTCATCGCGTGGAACGACTTCGTGTTCGGCATCTCGCTGACCTCCACCGAGGACGCCCGCACGGTCCCCGCCGCGCTGGCCTTCTTCACCGGCGCCTCGCAGTTCGAGTCGCCCACGGGCGCGATCTCCGCGGCCGCCATCATCGTGACCATCCCGATCGTGATCCTGGTGCTGCTCTTCCAGCGCCAGATCGTCGCCGGTCTGACCAACGGCGCGGTCAAGGGCTGAGGCCCGCGAACGAGACCTTCCCGAAAGGACCCACCCCATGGCCTCCATCACCCTGAACCACATCGACAAGACCTACGACGACGGCTACCACGCCATCTCGGACGTGAACCTCGACATCGAGGACGGCGAGTTCGTCATCCTCGTGGGCCCCTCCGGCTCCGGCAAGTCCACGCTCCTGCGCATGATCGTGGGCCTCGAGGACATCACCGACGGCGAGCTGCTGATCGGCGGGCGCCGCGTGAACGAGGCGGCCCCCAAGGACCGCAACCTCGCGATGGTGTTCCAGAACTACGCGCTCTACCCCCACCTGACGGTGTACGAGAACATCGCGTTCCCGCTGCGCCTCGTCCGCGACGGCAAGCCCTCCGACGAGGAGATCGACCGCAAGGTGCGCGACGCCGCCCGCGTCCTCGAGCTGACAGACCACCTGGAGCGCAAGCCGGGCAACCTCTCCGGCGGCCAGCGCCAGCGCGTGGCCATGGGCCGCGCGATCGTCCGCGAGGCGGACGCGTTCCTCTTCGACGAGCCGCTCTCCAACCTGGACGCCAAGCTCCGCGGCCAGATGCGCGCGGAGATCTCCCAGCTGCAGCGTCGCCTGGCCACCACCTCCGTGTACGTGACCCATGACCAGACCGAGGCCATGACGCTCGGCGACCGCGTGGCCGTGCTCAAGAAGGGCGTGCTCCAGCAGGTCGCCAGCCCGCGCGAGCTCTACGAGCAGCCGCTGAACCTGTTCGTGGCCGGCTTCATCGGCTCGCCGTCCATGAACTTCCTGCCCGCCTCTCTGCGCTCCGAGGGCGGACGGCACGTCCTGTCCTCCCCGATCGGCGACATCCCGATCCCCGAGGCGAAGGCGCGCGCGGCCGCCGGCCGGGACCTCGTCCTCGTCGGCCTGCGCCCTGAGTTCTTCGAGGACGCCTCCCTCGTGGACGAGGACAAGAAGGCGGCGGGCTCCGTGTTCCGGGCCTCCCTCACCCACCTCGAGTGGCTGGGCCACGAGCAGTACGGCTACATCGAGTTCCAGCCGGACCCCGAGGTCGCGGGCGTGCTCGCAGACCTCGCGAAGGACCTGGACGCGGACGAGATGCGCCCCGTCGTCGTGACCACGCTCTCCGCGGAGTCCCTGGCCCGCCCCGGGACGCCCCTGGACCTGTGGGTGGACACCTCCCGCCTGCACCTGTTCGACCCCGAGTCCGGGGAGAACCTGACCCGGGATCCGGAGGCCGGTGCGGAGCTGACCCGCCGCGCCGCGGACGAGCGCCGCCGGCAGATCGAGCTCGCCACCCAGCGGGACGCCGCACCGCGAGCCTGAGGCGTCCCCCGGAACGCGACGCGGTGGGCGGCGGCCAGATCCAGGTACGTCGCGGCGTTGGCCTTCAGTCCCTCGCGCTCCTCGTCGGTGAGGGGGCGGCGCACCGTGGCGGGGACGCCGGCCACGAGGGAGCCCGGCGGCACCTGCGTGCCCTCCAGCACGACGGCGCCCGCCGCCACGAGGGTGCCCGCCCCAATCACGGCGCCGTTCATCACGGTGGCGGACATGCCGATGAGGCAGTCGTCGCCGACCGTGGCGCCGTGCACCACGGCGGCGTGGCCCACGGAGACGCCCGCACCGAGGGTGCAGGGGACGTGCTCGTCCGCGTGGAGGACGACGTTGTCCTGCAGGTTGGTGCGCTCGCCGACGCGGATGGGCGCGGAGTCGCCGCGAACGGAGACGCCGTAGAACGCGGAGCAGCGCTCGGCCATCTCCACGTCGCCGGTGATCGCGGCGGTGGGGGCGAGGAAGACGGTCTCGTGGATGCGGGGCGTGGCGCCCTGGACGGTGAGGATGTGTGCCATGCCACGAGCGTACGCACGCGGGGCGGCCGCCGTCAGGGGCGCGTGACGAGCCGCCTCACGCGAACACCACCGTCCGCCTCCCGTCCACCAGCACGCGGTGCTCGGCGTGCCAGCGCACGGCCTGGACGAGCGTGGAGCCCTCCACGTCCCGGCCGCGCTCCACGAAGTCCTCCGCGGTCTGGGCGTGGGTCACGGGCTGGACGGACTGGGCGATGATCGGCCCCTCGTCGAGGTCGGCGGTGACGTAGTGGGCCGTGGCGCCGATGATCTTCACGCCGCGCTCGTGCGCCTGGTGGTAGGGCCGCGCCCCCTTGAACGAGGGCAGGAACGAGTGATGGATGTTGATGGCCATGCCCTCGAGGTCCCGGCACAGCTCGTCCGAGAGGATCTGCATGTAGCGGGCGAGGACCACGAGGTCGATGTCGTGCTCGCGGATCAGCTCGCGCAGGCGCGCCTCGGCGGCGGCCTTGGTGCAGCGGCTCGCCGGGTCCGTGGAGATCGGCACGTGCACGAAGGGCACGCCGTAGAAGGCGGCGAGGGGTTGCAGGTCGAGATGGTTCGAGACGACGACGGGCACCTCGATCGGCAGGCTGCCCGCGCGCTGCTGGAACAGCAGGTCGTTGAGCGTGTGCCCGTCCTTCGAGCACATCACGAGCGTGCGCATGCGGCGGCCCGCGTCCCACAGCTGGGCGCGCATCCCGAACTCGGCGCGCACCGGGGCCAGAGCGGCCTCGACGGCGGAGCGCGCCTCCGGCGTCGTGAACTGCACCCGCAGGAAGAAGTCGCCCGAGTCGGGGGAGCCGTACTGCTGCGACTCCGCGATGTCCGCGCCGGCGCCCAGCAGCGCCCCGGACACCGCGTGCACGATCCCCTTGCGGTCCGGGCACGCGACGGTGAGGACGTACGGGTTCTCCCCGGGCGGAGGCTCGAGCGGTGCGGCGGGGGAGGGCAGGGCGGGGTCCATGCCCCGATGCTAGCCACGCGTCGGTGCCCGTCTGCTTCATGACGGGGCCGCGCATCGTGGCCCCGGGGCGGGTCAGTGTGACACCCTGAGAGCTGGTCCGCCACACCGCCTCGCCGGTGAGGGGCGGACGGTGGCGCCGGGCTGGCCGGCCGCCCCGAGCTACCGAGGAGTCCCTCATGACGAATGCCCAGCTGTACTGGATCATCGGGGCGATCATCGTCCTGATCGCCATCGCCCTCCTGATCACCCTGATGTCCCGCCGCGGGCGCGGTGACGACGTCGTGGAGACCCGCCATGAGGAGCCGGTCCGCCCTGCCGCCGCGCGCCCCGAGGCCACCGCGACGACGGTGCGCCCCGCCGGGGACGAGCAGTCCCGCACCCGCCTCTCCTCGCTGGACGCGACGGCCGCTCCGGCAGACGACACGGCGACCGCCTCGAAGGCCGACGGCGCCGGCGCGTCTGCCCTCCGCGCCTTCGACGCGACCGCGATCGACGAGAAGGGCGCTGGGACGTCCGCCCCCGCGCCGTCAGCGTCCCTGAAGCCCGCGCCCTCCTTCGGCTCCACCGCCTCGCCGGCCCCGCTCGAGGCCACCGAGACCGCCCCCGCCCCGCAGGCCGTCGATCCGCTCGCGGCCGCCGTCGAGGCGCTGCCGGAGCAGACTCCCGCCGAGATCGCCGCCGAGGCCCTCGAGGACGCGGCGCCCGCCGCCGAGACCTCCGCGGTGGCGAAGCCCGCGGCCGCCGCCCCGGCCACCGTCGCGCTGCCCGTGACCGACCGCACCGACTCCGCGTCCTCGACGTCCGAGGGCACCCTCGGCCTCGGCGCGGCGGGCGTGGCCGGCGGCACCGGCGTCGTGGTGGACGAGAACCAGGGCGGCGTGGACCTGCCCGAGCCGGCAAAGCCCGCCGAGCCCGTCGTGAAGGCCGAGCCGGCAAAGCCCGCCGAGCCCGTTGTGAAGGCCGAGCCGGCGCAGCCCGCCGTCGCGGTGAAGCCCGCCCCGGCCGTGAAGTCTGCTGAGACCGCCGCTGCGGACGAGACCATCGCCCCCGCCGTCACGGCCGAGCACGACGCCGAGGACGCCCCGGCCGAGGCGATGGTCCCGCCGGTCCTGGCGCCGGCCGTCGACCCCGCGCCGACGTCCTCCAGCCAGACGCCCGTCACCCCCGTGGCCGGGCAGGTCCTGCGGGACGAGAAGCAGGGCTCGGCCGCGGGGATCTCCGCCGCCGGTGCCGCCGCGGCCTCCGTGAGCGCCGGCGTCGCCGGGGGGACCGGCGTGACCGTGGACGAGCAGGTGGCGCCGGCCGCCGCCGCGACGACCACGACCGCAGCCGCGACCACGCCCCGCGCGTCCGCCCAGGCCCCCGGCCTGATCGGCACCGCGGAGTCGCACCCCACCACGCCCATCCCCGCCGCGGAGGCCCCGGCCGCTCCGCGCGGTCCCGTCGTGGACGGCACCCCCGGTGTCCCCGGCCGCGTGGCCTTCACCGCCCCGGACCGCCACGACGAGGTCGTCGCCGTCTCCCCGGACGAGGCAGCGCACGAGTCCGGCATCCTCGGCAGGGCCGCCGAGACCCTCAAGGAGAAGGCTGCCCCGCTCGCCGAGAAGGCCGCCCCGCTGAAGGACAAGGCCGCCCCCCTCATCGAGAAGGCGGTCCACACCGCCGCCCCGATCGTGGAGAAGGCCGTGGACTCCGCCGTGCCGCTGGCCAAGAAGGCCGCCTCCACCCTCAAGGACAAGCTGGCTCAGGCGCAGCAGCGCCGCTGGGGCAAGCGCTGACCCCGGGGCCGGCGTGCCGGCCCACCCCTGAGGCGACCCCCGCCACCGGTCACGGTGGCGGGGGTCGCCTCGTCCGGGCGCGTCCGGCCGAGGGCGTCCGGCACCGCCGCGCCCCCGCACGCGTCCGGAGGAGGCGGAGCCGCGCGGTGTCCGCCGGATCACTAGGATGGGCGGCACCGGCCCGTTCCGGTGCCCGCTGCCCCCAGTCGAAGGGAAATCCCGTGACGCAGTCGCCCGACATCAACACCCAGCCCCTCTCCGAGGTGGATCCGGAGATCGCCGCGGCCCTCGCGGACGAGCTCGGCCGCCAGCGGGGCACCCTCGAGATGATCGCCTCGGAGAACTTCGTCCCGCGCGCCATTCTGCAGACCCAGGGCTCCGTGCTGACCAACAAGTACGCCGAGGGCTACCCGGGGCGCCGCTACTACGGCGGCTGCGAGTTCGTGGACGTCGCCGAGAACCTGGCCATCCAGCGCGCGAAGGACCTGTTCGGCGCCGAGCACGCCAACGTGCAGCCGCATGCCGGCGCGCAGGCCAACGTGGCCGTGATGACCGCGCTGATGGACCACGGGGACACCATGATGGGCCTGTCCCTCGCCCATGGCGGCCACCTCACCCACGGCATGAAGATCAACTTCTCCGGCAAGAACTACAAGATCGCCGCGTACGAGGTGGAGCCGGACACCTACCGGATCGACATGGACACGGTGCGCGAGGCCGCGAAGGCCGCGCAGCCGAAGGTGATCGTCGCCGGCTGGTCCGCCTATCCGCGTCAGCTGGACTTCGCGGCGTTCCGCGAGATCGCCGACGAGGTCGGCGCCAAGCTCTGGGTGGACATGGCCCACTTCGCGGGCCTCGTGGCCGCCGGTCTGCACCCGAACCCGGTCCCGCATGCCGATGTCGTCACCTCGACGGTGCACAAGACCCTCGCCGGCCCGCGCTCCGGCTTCATCCTCGCCAAGGAGGAGCTCAAGAAGAAGATCGACTCCGCCGTGTTCCCGGGCCAGCAGGGCGGGCCGCTCATGCACGCGATCGCCGGCAAGGCCGTGGCGTTCAAGATCGCCGGCTCGGCGGACTTCAAGGAGAAGCAGGAGCGCACCCTGCAGGGTGCCCAGATCCTCGCCGAGCGACTCACCGCCCCGGACATGGCGGAGCTGGGCATCTCCGTGCTCACCGGCGGCACGGACGTCCACCTCGTGCTCGTGGACCTGCGCGAGTCCCAGCTGGACGGCAAGCAGGGCGAGGACATCCTGCACGAGGTCGGCATCACCGTGAACCGCAACTCCGTGCCGTGGGACCCGCGCCCGCCGATGACCACCTCCGGCCTGCGCATCGGCACCCCGGCCCTGGCCTCCCGCGGCTTCGGCGAGGCCGAGTTCCGCGAGGTCGCCGAGATCATCGCGGCCGCCCTCACGCCGAGCCCGGACGTGGAGGCGCTGCGCGCCCGCGTGGTGAAGCTGACCGAGGACTTCCCGCTGTACGAGGGCCTCGAGTCCTGGTGACATCGGCCACGGGCCGCTGACATGCGCCGCGGGGCGGTCTCCGGATGCGAGAGACTGTCCCGCGGCGATGTGCATTTCGACGAAGGGGAGCGTGCGATGACCGCGAAGGTGCTGGACGGCAAGGCGACGGCGGCCGCCATCAAGCAGGAGCTGCGCGGGCGCGTGCAGGCCCTCGCCGAGCGAGGGATCACCCCGGGGCTCGGCACGCTGCTCGTGGGGGAGGACGCCGGCTCGCAGAAGTACGTGGCCGGCAAGCACCGCGACTGCGCCGAGGTGGGCATCGAGTCCATCCAGAAGGAGCTGCCGGCGGACGCCACCGAGGAGCAGATCCTCGAGGTCGTGCGGGAGCTGAACGAGGACCCGGCCTGCACCGGGTACATCGTCCAGCTGCCCCTGCCGAAGCACGTGGACACGCAGAAGGTCCTCGAGGCCATCGACCCGGACAAGGACGCCGACGGCCTGCACCCCATGAACCTCGGGCGCCTCGTGGCCTCCGTGGGCGGGGAGCTGGACTCGCCGCTGCCGTGCACCCCCGCCGGGTGCGTCGAGCTGCTGAAGCACCACGGCGTGGAGCTCGCGGGCAAGCACGTCCTCGTGATCGGCCGCGGCGTGACCATCGGCCGTCCCGCGGGACTGGTGCTCACGCGCCGCGAGGTCAACGCCACCGTGACGCTGGCCCACACGGGCACCACGAACCTGGACGAGCTGCTGGCGCAGGCCGACGTCGTGATCGCCGCCGCCGGCTCCGCGCACATGGTGAAGCCCGAGCAGGTGAAGGACGGCGTGATCATCCTGGACGTGGGCGTCTCCCGCGTGACCGGCGAGGACGGGAGGAGCCGCGTGCTCGGCGACGTCGACCCGGCCGTGAAGGAGAAGGCGTCCTGGATGGCGCCGAACCCGGGCGGCGTCGGGCCGATGACCCGCGTCATGCTCCTGGCCAACGTGGTGGAGGCGGCCTCGCGTAGGATCCCTCCCTGTGAGCCACACCACCCCCTCCGCTGACGCGCCCGAGACCGCCGGGCGCCCCGCCCTCACGCCCGGAGCCGCCGCCCCCGTCATCCGCGCGCGCGGCCTGCGCAAGCAGTACGGGGACTTCCACGCGGTCAAGGGCATCGACCTCGACGTGCGCCCGGGGGAGTGCTTCGGCCTGCTCGGGCCCAACGGCGCGGGCAAGTCCACCACGATGCGCATGCTCGCCGGCACGTCGCAGCGGACGGCGGGCGAGCTGAGCATCATGGGCATCGACCCGGAGGACGACGGCCCCGCCGTCCGTGCGCACCTGGGCGTGGTGCCCCAGCAGGACAACCTCGACGACGAGCTCACGGCGCGGGAGAACATCCTCATCTACGGCCGCTACTTCGGCCTGCCGTACTCCTACCTCAAGCCCAAGGCGCAGGAGCTGCTCGAGTTCGCCCAGCTCACCGAGAAGGCCGACGCCAAGGTCACCGACCTCTCCGGCGGCATGAAGCGCCGCCTCGTGATCGCCCGGGCGCTCGTCAACGAGCCGGCCCTGTTCCTCCTGGACGAGCCCACCACGGGCCTGGACCCCCAGGCCCGCCACACCCTGTGGGACCGCCTCTACCGGCTCAAGGAGCGTGGCACCACCCTCCTGCTCACCACGCACTACATGGACGAGGCAGAGCAGCTGTGCGACCGGCTCGTGGTGGTGGACGCGGGCGAGATCATGGCCGCCGGCACGCCCGCGGAGCTCATCCGCGAGCACGCCTCCCGCGAGGTCCTGGAGGCCCGCTTCGGAACGGACCGCAACGAGGCCGCCGCCCGCGCCCTGCAGGCCCATGTGGGCGACGGCGTCGTGCACCGCGTGGAGGTCCTGCCCGACCGCGTCCTCCTCTACGCCGAGCGCGCGGACGACCTCCAGCACGTGCTCCAGCGACTCGTCGACGACGGTGCCGTGCCCGCCCCCGCCACCACCCTCACCCGCCGCGCGAGCCTCGAGGACGTGTTCCTCATCCTCACCGG
This sequence comes from Micrococcus sp. M4NT, assembly GCF_033790745.1. NCBI lineage: Bacteria > Bacillati > Actinomycetota > Actinomycetes > Micrococcales > Micrococcaceae > Micrococcus > Micrococcus sp. M4NT. Next base: position 121,682 of record NZ_JAMYEH010000006.1, on the reverse strand, counting down.
CCGCACCCTGGTGGACTGAGCCGTGGCCGCCTCCGCCTCCACCCCGCCCGCCCCGGACTCGCCCCCGACGACGGCGCCCGCCGCCGCCCCGACGACCGCCGCCCCGACGACCGCCGGCCCCCTGCGGCCCCCGATCTCCGCGGCCGAGAGCGCCGAGCGCGTGCGGGCCCGTGGCGTGCTCTTCTACGCCGAGCACACGTTGCGGACCATGCGCCGCTACGGGGCGGTCCTGATCGTCGGCGCGCTCGGCGAGCCGCTCCTCTACCTGCTCGCCATGGGCCTCGGGCTCGCCCAGCTCATGGGCGGCGGCGCCCCGCAGGAGGCCCTCGGCGGCGTCTCCTACGTCGCGTTCATCGCCCCCGCGCTGCTGGCCTCGGGCGCCCTGATGACGGCCTCCGTGGAGTTCTCCTACCCCGTCATGGGCGGGTTCCAGTGGCACAGGACGTACTACGCCGCGCAGGCCACCCCGCTGTCCCCGGCGCAGATCGCGCTCGGGCACCTCGCGGCCGTGAGCCTGCGGTTCCTCTTCCAGGCGGCCGTGTTCTTCGCGGTCATGCTGGCCTTCGGCGTGGTCTCGAGCCCGTGGGGCTGGCTGCAGGTGCTCACGGCCACGCTCGGCGGCCTGGCCGTGGGCGCGCCGATCATGGCGTTCGCGGCGTCCCTCACGGAGGACAGGGGCCAGTTCGCCACCCTGCAGCGCCTCGTGATCATGCCGCTGTTCCTCTTCTCGGCCACGTTCTACCCGCTCGACGCCCTGCCCGTGTGGCTGCGGTGGATCGGCTGGATCTCCCCGCAGTGGCACGCCGCCCAGATCGGCCGCGTGCTCTCCTACGGCATGGCCGAGCCCGCCTGGCTCACGGCCGTGCACCTGCTCGTCCTGCTCGCCCTCGCCGGCATCGGCACGTGGCTCGCCGTCCGCGTCTACACGCGCCGGCTCGGCTGGAGGCGGGGTGCCCCGGATCGCGACGCCGTCGCCGTGCCCCGCACGCGCACCGCCTCCCGCCTCGGGGGGAGGCCGAGCCCCGCCGAGGCGGCGTCGGCCGCCCGGCCCGGCGCGTCGTCGTCCGCGGCGGTGGGGTCGGCCGCGGACGCCGTGCCGCCCATGCCGCCCATCACGGTGCGCCGCGGCCCGCTGTCCGGCATGTACTCGGGGAACGTGCGGGCCGTCATGGAGCGGGCCCTCCTCTCCCTGAAGTCCAACAACTGGGTGGTGTTCTTCTCCGGCTTCTTCGAGCCGGTGCTGTACCTGGCCTCGATGGGCATCGGCCTGGGCACGCTCGTCGGCGACGTCACGGGGCCCGACGGCACGCCCGTCCCGTACGGCATGTTCATCGCCCCGGCGCTGCTGGCGGTCTCCGCGATGAACGGCGCGATCTACGACTCCACGTGGAACGTGTTCTTCAAGCTGCGCTACGCCAAGACGTACCAGACCATGCTCGCCACCCGGCTGGGGCCGCTGGACGTGGCCGTCGGCGAGATCGCCATGGCCCTGCTGCGCGGGCTCATCTACGCGGTCGGGTTCCTGATCGTCATGACGGTCGCCGGCCTGGTCACGTCGTGGACGGCCGTGCTCATGATCCCGGGCGCGCTGCTGGTGGCGCTCGGCTTCGCCTCCCTGGGCATGGCGGTCACCAGCTTCATGAAGACGTTCCAGCACATGGACTGGATCCAGATCGTCCTCATGCCGATGTTCCTCTTCTCCGCCACGTTCTTCCCGCTCAGCGTGTATCCGCCGGCCATCCAGGGGGTCATCCAGGTGTTCCCGCTGTGGCACGCCGTGGAGATGATGCGCGCGCTCGCGGTGGGTGTGATGACGTGGGGCACGCTCGGGCACGTCGCCTACTTCGTGGCGATGGCCGCCGTGGGCATGTGGCTCACCTCGCGGCGGCTGGGCGCGCTGTTCCTGCGCTGAGGGTGCCCGGCCCGGTGCCGCGCGTCGGTGGTGCCGCTCAGGCCGCGCGGGCCCGGGACCGACGGCGGCGCAGCAGGTCCGCGCCCGCGGAGACCAGCACGAGGGCCCAGCTGCCGGCCACCACCGCCAGCGCGCTGCCGCCCGCCACGCCGTACTCGTGGGCGGTGGGGGCGTGGCCCGTGCCCGCGAGGGCGGAGAAGTACACGCCGGTGACCATGGCCAGGCCGATCGAGGTGCCCACGCGCTGCGCGGTCTGGGCGACGCCGCCGGCCGACCCCGCCTCCTCGGGGAGGACGTCGTCCATCATGAGCACCTGGGCGCTCGTCATGATGAGCGCCTGGGACGCGCCCTGCGGGATGAGCAGCGCGGCGAGCGTCCAGAGGGGCCACGCGCCGTCGGCCACGCGGACGAAGGCGAGCATGAGGGCGAGCATGGAGGCCACGCCCAGGGCCGCGCCCGTGAACACGAACCACGGGCCGAACCGGTGCACCTGCGAGCCGATCCACGTGGAGGACGCCGTCACCAGGAGGGCGGAGGCCAGGGTGATCATGCCCGCCGCGAGGGCGGAGTGCCCCAGGCCCTGCTGCACGAACACCGCGATGACGGCGAACGCGCCCGGCATGGTGCCCATGTAGACGGAGGTGTGCAGGGTGGCGAACGTGAACGAGGGGCGCCGCAGCAGGGCCGGGTCCACCATGGGGTGGACCCCCGTGTGCGGGGCGGCGGCCCGCACCCGCTTCTCCCACAGCCACCACGCGGTGAGCAGGGCGGCCGCCACGGCCAGCAGCCACCAGGTGCCCGGCAGGATGAACGGGAGCATGAGGGACACGGTGGCCGCCCCCAGCAGCACGACGCCGACGGGATCCAGGGCGCGCAGCCCGCGCGGGACGACGGCGGCGGTCCGCGTCGGCGGGTGCAGCCACAGCACGCCCAGGAGCAGGGCGAGCAGCCCGATCGGGGCGTTGACGAGGAACGACGCGCGCCACCCCGCCTCCGGACCGAGCAGCCCCATGAGCAGCCCGCCCAGGAGCGGCCCCACCGCCACGCCCAGGCCGATCACGGTGCCGAACATCCCGTAGGCCGTGCCGCGCGCCCGCCCGGAGAAGGTGGACTGGATGACCCCGATGATCTGCGGGTTGAACAGTCCCGCGCCGATGCCCATCAGGAGCCGGGCACCGTTGAGCACCACGGGGCTCCAGGCCAGGCCCGCGAGCAGCGAGCCGAGGACGTACACCGCGATCCCGGCGAGGAACAGCGGCTTGCGGCCCCACAGGTCGCCGGCCCGTCCGGCCGCCACGAGGACGACGCCGAACGTGAGGGTGTAGCCCGAGAGCACCCACTGGAGGTCCGCGCTGCTCGCCCCCAGGCCCGCCTCGATCGCGGGCAGGGCCACGTTCACCACGGACACGCTCATGAGCGCCAGGAACATCGGCATCAGGAGGATCGCGAGCACGCGCCGCTGCTCCGGGGTGAAGTGGGCGTCTGCGGGGCCGGGCGCGGCCGCGGGAGAGGAGGTGGGGGTCACCGCCCAAGGATAGGGCCCGTGCGCCGCTCGATTCGGAGCGCGGCGCCCGCGTGCGGGATGATGGTGGCCAGCCTCGTCCGCCTCCCGTCAGGATCCCCATGTCCAGCAGCCTGCCCACCGGTTCCGCCGCTCCCAGCCGTCGCGCCCGCGCCTCCCGCGCGGGACTGCCCATCGGCTCCACCGCCTTCACGGTGATGATCATCGTGCTCCTGGTGGCCATCGTCTTCGCGGCCAACGCGAACGACGTCATCGGCTGGCTCGTGGTGGCCATCGCCGCGGGGTGGCTGGTCTTCGCGGTGATCGTGTTCCTGCAGCTGCGCGCGGGCGTGCGCTCGGCGGCGGCCACGGTGGACCGCACCGTGGACACGGTGCGCGCCGACGTCGCCGCCCTCGGCAAGCCCATGGTGCGGGGCGAGACCGTGGAGCCCGTGGTCGACCCGATGCGGGACACCAAGCTGGACCACTCCTTCAAGATCGTCCAGGTGCAGGCCCGCGTGGTGAAGGAGCAGCTCGCCGCGGAGGGCGGCATGGACCGCGAGATGGTGGACCGCGCCCTCGAGACCATCCACATCACCTCCGCCAACGCGCGGGACATGCTGACGGACGACGGGGCCGCGCGATGAGCGAGTCGACGCCGGCCGAGCCCGTCGTGCACGCGAACGCGGGCGCCCCCAAGGCCGACGGCGCGGTGCGCATCGCCACCGTGAACGTCAACGGCATCCGCGCCTCCCACCGCAAGGGCATGGTCCAGTGGTTCGCCGGCCGCCGCGTGGACGTGCTGACGCTGCAGGAGGTCCGCGCACCCCGCGCGATCACGGAGAAGCTCGTCCCCGAGATCGTGGGCGGCGAGTGGACCGAGGTCCACGTCGCGGACCACGAGGCCGCCGCGAAGGGCCGCGCCGGCGTCGCGATCGCCTCGCGCTTCCCCATCGAGGACGTGCGCGCGGGCATCAGGGACGAGCGCGGGTACTTCGACGACGCCGGCCGCTGGCTCGAGGCGGACCTGCGCCTGCCGGACGGCTCGCTCCTGACCGTGGTCTCCGCCTACGTGCACTCGGGCGAGGCCGGCACCCCCAAGCAGGACGACAAGTACCTCTTCCTCGGCGAGATGTCCCGCCGCCTGGCCGAGCTCTCCGCCGCCGGCCACCCGGCCCTCGTGACGGGCGACCTCAACGTGGGCCACACCGAGCGGGACATCAAGAACTGGAAGGGCAACCTGACGAAGGCCGGCTTCCTCCTCGAGGAGCGCGCCTACTTCGACCGCTTCTTCGGCGAGCTCGGCTGGGTGGACGTGCACCGCGCCCTCGCCGGGGACGTGCCCGGCCCCTACACGTGGTGGTCCATGCGCGGGAAGGCGTTCGACACGGACGCGGGCTGGCGCATCGACTACCACATGGCCACCCCGGACCTCGCCGAGAGGGCGAGCGGCGCCGTCGTGGACCGTGCCCCCAGCTGGGCCACCCGCTTCTCCGACCACGCCCCGCTCGTGGTCGACTACCAGTACTGACCCCCACCGACGCGAAGCATCGAGGCACGCCGTGAACACCCCCCAGAAGAAGAACACCGTGCAGGACGTCCTGGCCACCGACGTCTCCGCCACCGCCCACCTCACCGGCGCCTCCACGCGCCACCGCGTGCTCTCCGGCATGCAGCCCTCCGCGGACTCCCTGCACCTGGGCAACTACCTCGGTGCGCTCGTGAACTGGGTGAGGACCCAGGACGACTTCGACGCCTACTTCTTCATCCCCGATCTGCACGCCATCACGGTGCCGCAGGACCCGGACGCCCTGGCCCAGCGCACCCGCGTGGCGGCCGCCCAGTTCATCGCCGGCGGGATCGACCCCGAGCGCTCCACGCTGTTCGTGCAGTCCCAGGTCCCCGAGCACGCGCAGCTCGCGTGGGTCCTCACGTGCATGACCGGCATGGGCGAGGCCATGCGGATGACCCAGTTCAAGGACAAGTCCGCCAAGCAGGGCGCCGACGCCGCCGGCGTGGGCCTGCTGGCCTACCCCATGCTCATGGCCGCGGACATCCTGCTCTACCAGCCGCACGGCGTGCCCGTGGGCGACGACCAGCGCCAGCACGTGGAGCTCACCCGCGTCCTCGCGCAGCGCTTCAACCACCACCACGGCGAGATGTTCGTGGTGCCCACGGGCTTCTACCCGGAGACCGGCGCGCGCATCTACGACCTGCAGAACCCGACCGCGAAGATGTCCAAGTCCGCGGAGTCCCCGAACGGGCTGATCAACATCCTCGACGAACCGAAGGTGATCGCCAAGCGCATCAGGTCCGCCGTGACCGACGACGGCACGGAGGTCCGCTTCGACCGCGACGCCAAGCCCGGCGTCTCCAACCTGCTGACCATCCTCTCGGCCGTCACGGACACCCCGATCGCCCAGCTCGAGGAGCGCTACGTCGGGAAGATGTACGGCCACCTCAAGGTGGACGTGGCGGACGCCGTCGTCGAGCGCCTGAGCCCGATCCGGGAGCGCGCCACCGAGCTGCTCGCCGACCCCGCCGAGCTGGACCGGATCCTCGCCGTGGGCGCGGCCAAGGCCCGCGAGGTGGCCACCCCGGTGCTCCAGGACGTGTACGGCCGGCTCGGCTTCCTTCCTCCGCTCGGCTGAGGCCGCTCCTCCCTTCGTCGCGGCAGGATCATCCCCGCGGGGGAGGCGCCCGACCCGGGCCCTGTGTCACGCTGGGGCCGGCGCCCGCGACGGGCGGGCGCCGCCCGCCCCGTGCACGGGACGCGGGCCTCAGCGCAGAGGGAGAGCACGTGAGCCACACCGTCCACACGACCGCGGGGGCACGCCCCCCGGGTGATGCGATGCCGTTCGGCGGGGTCGAGCCGATCCTGGAGACCGAGAACCTGGTGAAGGTCTACGGTCGCGGCGAGTCCCGCTTCGACGCGCTCAAGGGCGTCACCCTCCAGCTGCGCGCGGGGGAGTCCGTGGCCGTCGTGGGCAAGTCCGGCTCGGGCAAGTCCACCCTCATGCACCTGCTCGCGCTGCTGGACCGCCCGACCTCCGGCGTCGTCGCGATGGACGGCCGGCCGGTCTCGGGCGTGAGCCCTGCCGAGGTGTCCCGCCTGCGCAACGCGACCTTCGGGTTCGTGTTCCAGCAGTTCTTCCTCAACGGGAACCAGAGCGTGCTGGAGAACGTGGTGCTGCCGCTCAAGATCGCGGGCGTGCCCCGCCGCGAGCGCCGGGAGCGCGGCATGGACGTGCTCGCCCAGCTCGGGATGGCGGACAAGGCCGGCAACCGGGCCACCGACCTCTCGGGCGGCCAGAAGCAGCGCGTGTGCATCGCCCGCGCCCTGGTCAACCGCCCCACGGTGCTCTTCGCGGACGAGCCCACGGGCAACCTGGACTCGGCCACCTCGCGGTCCGTGGAGGACATCCTCTTCGGCCTCCAGCGGGAGCAGGGCATCACCCTCGTGGTGGTCACGCACGACGACGACCTCGCGGCACGCTGCGACCGTCGGCTCGTGATGCAGGACGGGATGATCGTGGACGAGGAGTCGGGGGCGCGCGCATGAGGACCACGGACCTGGTGGGCACCGCGCTCGCCAACACGATGCGCTCCAAGCTGCGCACCTTCCTGACCGTGATCGCGATCGTGATCGGCGCGTTCACCCTCACCCTGACCACGGGCCTCGGCGCCGGCATCAACAAGTACGTGGACAACATGGTGGAGGGCTTCGGCGCCCCGGACGAGATGACCGTGACCAAGCAGGCGGACATGGGCAGCGGGTTCTCCATGGGCGGGGCGCCCTCCGAGTACGACCCCGAGGGGGCCTCCTCCGGGGAGATGTTCGGCATGCCCCTGCTCACGGGGAAGGACCTCGAGACGATCCGGGACACCGAGCACGTGACGGCCGTGGAGACCGCCCGCCTCGTGGAGCCGGAGTTCATCGAGGGCGCGGACGGCCGCCAGTGGGCCGTGCCCTTCATGGGAGCCTCGTACGAGATCGGCACGCTCTCCATGGCCGCCGGGCGTGAGCCCGCCGAGGACGCGGCCGAGGTCACGGTGCCGACGGACTGGGTCGAGGCGCTGGGCGGCACGGAGCCTGAGGACGTCCTCGGGCAGACGGTGACCCTGGTGGCCGCGGATCCGCTGGGCGAGCAGAGCGGGATGGAGGCGGAGGTGGTCGGCGTGACCGAGGCCGTCGCCTCGGGCTCGGGTGCCGGGCCGGTGCCCTCCCGCGCCGTCGAGGACCGCCTGCACGAGATCCAGACCGCGGGGCTGCCCGAGGAGCAGCGCGACACCTACTTCTCCGCCACGGTGACGGTGGAGGGCATGCCCGAGAACGAGGCGGCCGTGCAGGCGGCCCTCGCGGAGCAGGGCTACTCCGCCCAGACCCTCGAGGACCAGCTCGGCGTGATCCGAGGGATCATCGACGCGGTGACGTGGGTGCTCAACGGCTTCGCCCTGATCGCCCTGCTGGCGGCCAGCTTCGGCATCATCAACACCCTCCTCATGGCGGTGCAGGAGCGCACCCGGGAGATCGGTCTCATGAAGGCCCTCGGCATGACGGGCGGCCGGATCTTCGGGCTCTTCACCCTGGAGGCCGTGATGATCGGCCTGCTGGGGTCGCTGATCGGCATCGGGCTGGGCGTGGCCGTGGGCCTGACCGCGAACGCGCTGCTCACGCAGGGCGCCCTGAGCGGGGTCACCGGCTTGGTGCTGTACGCCGTCGAGCCGCTCTCCCTGCTGCTGATCGCCCTGCTGATCCTGGCGATCGCGTTCCTGGCCGGCACCCTTCCCGCCGCCCGGGCCGCCCGCAAGGACCCCATCGAGGCACTGCGCTACGAGTGAGCGGCCCCGCCCACGCCTGAGTCCACCATCCCCTGAGAGGAACCGACATGACGACCACCCCTCCCCAGAACCCGAGCCCCTACGGTGAGCCCGACCCGATCGACCGGCCCCAGTACTCCACTCCGGGCCAGTACCCCGCCGCAGGCCAGTACCCCGCGCCCAGCCAGGACCCCGCACCGGGCACGGCCCCCGGCTCGCGGTACGGCACCCAGCCGTACGCACCGATGGGCCAGGGCGGTGTCCTCCCCGAGCCTCGCCGGCACCGCACCCTGCTGACCCTCACCCTGGCGTCCGCGGCGCTGTGGCTGCTCGCGAACGTCCCCCCGCTCTTCGGACTCGACGACATGATGCGCGTGGTCCGCGAGTCCGTCTCGGCCGAGGGCGGCGTTCCGCCGGAGGACGTCGACAGGTTCGAGGCCTTCTTCCGGGCCTCGTTCATCGGCGGCGTCGTGGTGGCCCTGCTGATCGGCCTCGCCGTGTACGCCCTCGTGTACTTCGGCCTTCGGGCCGTGAAGAACTGGGCGCGGATCGTGGGCATCGTCGCCGCGATCCTGGGCACGCTCGGCGCCCTCGCCGGACTCCTCAGCTTCACCACGTTCCCCGGCCTCGCGGGCGTGATCGCGTCCCTGGCCAGCCTCGGCCTCCTGGTCGTGAACATCCTGTGGCTGGTGAACGCGTTCAGTGGCGAGGAGGCCGCCTACACCCGGCAGGGCCGCCCCGCCGGCGCCTGACCTCGGCGCTCGACCGTCGCGGACCCTCCACCCTCGCCCGCGCGTTCCGTGAGCGCATCCGGCTCCGCCGCGACGCACGGTGCTCAGCGGACCCCGGCCGACCGAAACGACTCCCGCACCGGAGGGGGAATCCCTGAACAGTCCCCCTCCTGTGCGGGAGTTGTCGCATCCGGGGGAGGATGGGGACATGCACGCGCACCCCTCTGACTCCTCGCCCGCGGGCGCCGACCCGGCGCCCGAGACGTCCCTCGACGCCGCCGCCGTCCACGACCGCGTGGTCCGCCGCCCGATCCGTCGCCTTCAGTTCCTGACGCTCGTGACGGGGGTGCTCAGCGCCGCCGCCACGGCGGGCGTGCTCGCCCTCCAGTCGGTCTCGGGCTACGCCCGCGCGGTGCTCGAGGCGCGTTCGTGGGGTGCGGTGGCGGTGACGGACGCCGACGTCGCCTCCTTCCTCACCCCGCCGGGGCTGCTGCCGGCCGCCGTCGTGGGGATCCTGGCGGTCACCGCGCTCCTGGTGTGGGGCGCGGCGCGCCTGATCGGCGCCACCCGCTGGGTCGGCACGGTGCTCGTGGGGATCGGCCTGCTCACCGCGGCCTTCTGGATGGTCGACGGCGGCCGCATGGTCGCCGCCGGAGGGGCGGGGCCTCTCGTGCTCGCGTCGGTGGTGGCCATGCTCATCGCGTGCGCGGCGTGGCTGTTCATCACGCATCTGCGCTCCACCCGCGACGCCTTCGACGGCTGAGCCGCGACGTCGTGGACGCAGAACGGCGGCCCGTCTCCCCGCGTGGGAAGACGGGCCGCCGTCGTCGTGGCGAGGCCCGGGAGCCCGGGCCTGAGCGGATCAGAAGGAGCGCGCCAGGATGGCGTTCTTGACCTCGGCGATCGCCTGGGTCACCTGGATGCCGCGCGGGCACGCGTCGGTGCAGTTGAAGGTCGTGCGGCAGCGCCACACGCCCTCCTTGTCGTTGAGGATCTCCAGGCGCATGTCGCCGGCGTCGTCGCGCGAGTCGAAGATGAACCGGTGCGCGTTCACGATGGCGGCCGGGCCGAAGTACTGGCCGTCCGTCCAGAACACGGGGCAGGACGAGGTGCACGCGGCGCACAGGATGCACTTGGTGGTGTCGTCGTAGATCGCCCGGTCGGCCTGGGACTGGTAGCGCTCCTGGGTGGGCTCGTGGCCCTTGGCCACGAGGAACGGCATGACCTCGCGGTAGGACTGGAAGAACGGCTCCATGTCCACGATCAGGTCCTTCTCCACCGGCAGGCCCTTGATGGGCTCCACCAGGATGGGCTTGGACAGGTCGAGGTCCTTCAGCAGGGTCTTGCAGGCCAGGCGGTTGCGGCCGTTGATGCGCATGGCATCGGAGCCGCACACGCCGTGGGCGCAGGAGCGACGGAAGGACAGCGTGCCGTCCAGGTCCCACTTCACCTTGTGCAGGGCGTCCAACACGCGGTCGGTGCCGTACATGGTCAGGCGCCACTCGTCCCAGTAGGACTCCTCGGAGGTGTCCGGCAGGAAGCGGCGGACCTTCAGGACAATGTCGAACGACTCGATCTCGCCGACGCCGCCCGAGGTCTTCTGCTCGGTCGGCTCGGCGACCTCGACGGTCTGCTCGGCCACGGGGGTCTCGGTCTCGTGTGCTGCGTGGCTCATCAGTACTTACGCTCCATCGGCTGGTAACGGGTCACGACGACGGGCTTCGTCTCGAAGCGGATGCCCTTGACGCCCTCCATCTCCGCGGTCTCGTCACGGTAGATCATGGTGTGCGCCATGAAGTTGGCGTCGTCGCGGTCGGGGTAGTCCTCGCGGTAGTGGCCGCCGCGGGACTCCTTGCGGCCCAGGGCCGCGAGGGTCATGGCCTCGGCGATGTCGAGCAGGTAGCCGAGCTCCATGCCCTCGAGCAGGTCGAGGTTGAAGCGCTGGCCCTTGTCCTGCACCGACACGTTCTCGTAGCGGCCGCGCAGCTCCTCGATCTTGGCCAGGGCGCGGCGGATGGAGTCCTCGTCGCGGAACACCTGCATGTCCGCGTCCATGGACTCCTGCAGCTCGGCGCGGATGTCCGCGACGCGCTCGCTGCCCGTGGCCGAGCGCAGGCTCTCGATGTGCTGGCGGGTCGGTGCCTCGCCGTTCTCCGGGAGCTCCACCCAGTCGGCGGTCGCCGCGTACTCGGCGGCGAAGATGCCGGCACGGCGGCCGAAGACGTTGATGTCCAGCAGCGAGTTGGTGCCCAGGCGGTTGGAGCCGTGCACGGACACGCAGGCCACCTCGCCGGCGGCGTACAGGCCCGGCACCACGGTGTCGTTGTCCTGCAGGACCTCGGCCTTGATGTTCGTGGGCATGCCGCCCATGAAGTAGTGGCATGTGGGGAACACCGGCACCGGCTCCGTGTAGGGCTCGACGCCCAGGTAGGTGCGGGCGAACTCGGTGATGTCCGGGAGCTTCTCGTCGATGTGAGCGGGCTCCAGGTGCGTCAGGTCGAGCAGCACGTAGTCCTTGTTCGGACCGGCGCCGCGGCCCTGGCGGACCTCCTCGGCCATGGAGCGCGCCACGATGTCGCGCGGCGCGAGGTCCTTGATGGTGGGGGCGTAGCGCTCCATGAAGCGCTCGCCGTCCGCGTTGCGCAGGATGCCGCCCTCGCCGCGGGCCGCCTCCGAGAGGAGGATGCCCAGGCCGGCCAGGCCGGTCGGGTGGAACTGCACGAACTCCATGTCCTCCAGCGGCAGGCCGGAGCGGTACGCGATGGCCATGCCGTCGCCCGTGAGGGTGTGGGCGTTGGAGGTGGTCTTGTACACCTTGCCGGCGCCGCCGGTGGCGAACACCACGGACTTGGCCTGGAAGGTGTGCAGCTCGCCGGTGGCCAGCTCGTAGGCCACGACGCCGGCCACGCGCTTCTGCGTGAACGGGGTGCCGTCGGCGCGGGTCGCGTCCTCGTCCACCATGAGCAGGTCGAGCACGTAGAACTCGTTGTAGAACTCCACGTTGTGCTTGACGCAGTTCTGGTAGAGCGTCTGGAGGATCATGTGGCCGGTGCGGTCCGCGGCGTAGCACGCGCGGCGCACGGGCGCCTTGCCGTGGTCACGGGTGTGGCCGCCGAAGCGGCGCTGGTCGATCTTGCCCTCGGGGGTGCGGTTGAAGGGCAGGCCCATCTTCTCCAGGTCGAGCACCGCGTCGATGGCCTCCTTGGCCATGACCTCGGCGGCGTCCTGGTCCACCAGGTAGTCGCCGCCCTTCACGGTGTCGAACGTGTGCCACTCCCAGTTGTCCTCCTCGACGTTGGCGAGGGCCGCGCACATACCGCCCTGGGCCGCGCCGGTGTGGGAGCGGGTGGGGTAGATCTTGGTGAGGACGGCCGTGCGGGCGCGCTGGCCGGACTCGATCGCGGCACGCATTCCCGCGCCGCCTGCGCCGACGATCACCACGTCGTACTTGTGTACCTGCATTCAGGTTTCTCTCTCTCGGTGTCTTGCGGGCGCGGTGGCCGGGGGGTCACGCCGCGCGAGCGGGGGAGGCGGATCCGGTGGGGATCAGCGGCAGATGGCGGGGGAGCGCTCCATGAGAGCGCCGGAGGCGTCCACCATGCAGGCGTCGAACGTGAAGATCACGAGGGTGCCCAGGATGATGATCGCGGCGGTGGCGATGTACAGGATCAGCGACAGCCAGAAGCGGACGCGGTCGCGCTCGGCGTAGTCGTTGATGATGGTGCGCATGCCGTTGGCGCCGTGCAGCATGGCCAGCCACAGGAGGGCCAGGTCCCAGAACTGCCACAGCGGGTGCGCCCACTTGCCGGCCACGAAGCCGAAGTCGATCCCGGAGATGCCGTCTCCCACCATGAGGTTGGTGAAGAGGTGCGTGAAGAGCAGGACCACGAGGATCACGCCGGACACGCGCATGAAGAGCCACGCGAGCATCTCGAAGTTGCCCTTGCCGCCCTTGGAGCGGGTGTACTTGGGGTCCAGCTTGCCCGAGCGGGGGGCCGCGAGGGGGGTCTCAGCGGTGGTGCTCATGATCAGTGACCTCCCAGAGCCAGGCCGAAGTGGCGGATGCAGAAGCCGAGGACCAGGACGGCCCAGACGGCCAGGACGATCCACAGCAGGGTCTTGTGGTGGCGCGTGCCGCCCTTCCAGAAGTCCACGGCGATGATGCGCAGGCCGTTGAGGGCGTGGAAGAGGATCGCGGCCACGAGGCCGGCCTCGCCGAGTGCGAAGTACCAGGTCTTGTATGCGCCGATGACGACGTCGTAGGCCTCGGGGGAGACCCGGACCATGGACGTGTCCAGGACGTGGACGAGCAGGTAGAAGAAGATGACGACGCCGGTGACGCGGTGGCCCACCCAGGACCACATGCCGCCGTGGCCCCGATACAGGGTTCCGCGGCCGCTCTGAGCCGGGGCCTGCGCAGTGGCGCTAGACACGGTTGATACCTCCAGGGGGAATGCACGATCCCTGGCCTGGGCAGGGTTCTGCCGGGGCGCGGGACGTGTGCGAGTGGATTCCTCCGACCAGGGTAGACCCTCGGGGGCCCGCCGCGCGTGCGGGCGCCGCCACTGTGACGCGTCCCGTCGGGCCCGCGGAGCCCGCCCCGGCGGCGCACCCCGCGGGCGCGCCCGGCGCCGCCGCGCCCGCGGGGCCGATTGGTGCCCCCTGGGGCGGTTTCGTACCCTGAGCCGGTGAGCACCGACCGAAACCCCGCCGCCGCGCCCTCGGACGCCGAGGCCCCCGCCCTGGCCCGCTTCCACGCCGTGATCCCCGCGGGAGGCGTGGGCACCCGCCTGTGGCCCCTCTCGCGGGCAGCGGCGCCGAAGTTCCTCCACGACCTCACCGGCTCGGGCCAGACCCTGATCCGCGCCACGTGGGACCGCCTCGCGCCGCTGGCCGCCGGGATGATGGTGGTGACCGGAGAGGCGCACCAGGACGCCGTGTGCCACCAGCTCCCGGCCCTGCAGGACGGAGACCTGGTGCTCGAGCCCTCGCCCAAGGACTCCGCCGCCGCGATCGGGCTTGCCGCGGCCATCCTCTCCCTGCGCGATCCGGACACGATCATGGGCTCCTTCGCCGCGGACCAGGTGATCGGCCCCGTGGAGGTGTTCCAGGACGCCGTGCGCCAGGCCGTGGCCACCGCCGCCACAGGGCGGATCGTCACCATCGGCATCACCCCCTCGCACGCCGCCACCGGCTTCGGCTACATCCGCCAGGGGCGCGCGCTGAAGGTGCCCGGCGCCCCGGACGCGCACGACGTCGCGGCCTTCGTGGAGAAGCCGGACCAGAAGGTGGCGGAGCGCTACGTGAAGTCCGGCCGCTACCTGTGGAACGCGGGCATGTTCGTGGCCCCGGTCGGCCTCATGCTCGAGCACCTCGAGGCGAACGAGCCGGAGCTGCACGCGGGACTCATGGAGATCGCCCACGCGTGGGCGACGGGCCGGCGTGACGAGGTCATGCAGCGGGTGTGGCCCACGCTCAAGAAGACCGCGATCGACTACGCGGTGGCCGAGCCTGCCGCCACGGCCGGTGACGTGGCCGTCATCCCCGGCTCCTTCACGTGGGACGACGTGGGCGACTTCGCCGCGATCGCCCGCCTGAACCCGGTGAAGGACGCCTCCGGCATCACCGTCATCGGGGACACCCCCCGGGTGTACTCGGACGACGCGTCCGGCGTGGTGGTCACGGACACGAAGCGCGTGATCGCGCTCATCGGCATCGAGGACGTCGTGATCGTGGACACCGAGGACGCCCTCCTGGTGACCACCACGGCCCACGCGCAGGACGTGAAGAAGGCCGTGGAGTCGCTCAAGGCCACCGGCGCCGACGACGTCCTCTGACGGCGGGCCCTGACGCGGGGCCCGGGGACGCCGGCGGTCACCGGGCGGGGACGTCCGCCCGCGCTGCGGGTAGGGTCCTGCCCCATGAGCACCTCCGACTCCGTCCTCCGCGACGCCCGCGCGCCCGCGGCCGTGCCGTCCGTGGCCGCGGTCGTCCGTGACCTCGAGGACGTGGCGGTGGCCGTGCGCCGCGAGCTGCACCGCCACCCCGAGCTCTCCTTCGAGGAGTACCGCACCACGGACCTGATCGTGGAGACGCTCGCGGACTACGGACTGAACCCCGTGCGCCTCGAGGGGACGGGCCTCTACATGGACGTCGGCGAGGGGCCGATCGTGCTGGCGCTGCGCGCGGACATCGACGCGCTGCCGGTGGAGGAGGAGACGGGGCTGCCCTACGTCTCGGTCAAGGACGGGGTGGCCCACGCGTGCGGCCACGACGTGCACACCGCCGTCATGCTCGGCACGGCCCTGTCCCTCGCCCGCATCCTGCGCGGCTCCACGCCCGACCCGCGGCTGCGCGCCGCCGCCGAGCGGGTGCGGGGCCGGGTGCGCATCATCTTCCAGCCCGCCGAGGAGCGCCTGCCCGGCGGCTCGCTCTCCGTGATCCGCCAGGGCGTGCTCGAGGGCGTGCCGCGCATCCTCGCGGCCCACTGCGACCCTCACGTCGACGTCGGCACGATCGGCACGCGCATCGGCGCCATCACCTCGGCCGCGGACACCATCCGCATCACGCTCACCGGACGCGGCGGCCACACCTCCCGCCCGCACCTGACCGAGGACATGGTGTTCGCGCTCTCGCAGATCGCGATCAACGTGCCCGCCGTGCTCTCGCGCCGCATCGACGTGCGCTCCGCCGTCTCCGTGGTGTGGGGCCAGATCGCCGCCGGCAGCGCGCCGAACGCGATCGACAACACCGGCTACCTCGCGGGCACCATGCGCTGCCTCGACGCGGACGTGTGGGAGGAGGCGGGCGAGCTCCTCGACGAGGTGGTCACGCAGGTGGCCGCCCCCTACGGCGTGGACGTGGGCCTCGAGCACATCCGCGGCGTGCCGCCCGTGCACAACGCGGAGGCGGAGACGGCCCTGATCGAGCACGCGGCGCGCCGCGAGCTCGGCCCCCGTGCCATCCAGCTCACCCCACAGTCCATGGGCGGCGAGGACTTCGCGTGGATGACGCAGACGGTGCCCGGCTCCATGCTGCGCCTGGGCACCCGCACCCCGGGCGGCATCACGTACGACCTGCACCGCGGCGACTACGTCCCGGATGAGCGGGCCATCGGCGTGGGCATGCGGGTCTTCGCGGCGGCCGCGCTCGAGGCGCTGACCGGGGGGGAGACCCTCTGACCTGGACCCCGCCCGAGGGTCCGGGGCACGGCGTGCGGACACTGAGAGAACATTGGGTAAACTCACGCGCATCGAGCGCGCGGGCGCTCGCCGTGCCCCGCACCGGCCCGTCCGCCGCCGCCGTCGCAGGCCTCCCCGGAGGTCCGCTCTCATCGCATCGCGCCTTCCGAAAGAGGACCCCATGGGCATCGTCTCCGCCTCGTCCGACCGCCGCCGTCTCCTGATCCCCGCCGCCGTGCTCGGCTCCAGCCTCCTGCTGGCCGGCTGCGGCGCCCCGCCGGAGGAGTCCTCCTCCTCCGCCGCCGGCTCGACCGGTGCCTCCGCCGAGGCCGCCGCCGGCTCGGACAACAAGGACTACAAGGCCTGCATCGTCTCGGACGAGGGCGGCTTCGACGACCGCTCCTTCAACCAGTCCTCCTACGAGGGCCTCAAGGCTGCCGAGGACCAGTACGGCATCGAGATCGCCGAGGCCGAGTCCAACGACGCGAGCCAGTTCAGCCCCAACCTGACCTCCATGGTCAACCAGGACTGCGACGCCGTCTTCGGTGTGGGCTTCATGCTGGGCAAGGCCATCCTGCCCGTGGCCGAGCAGAACCCCGACGCGCACTTCTACGGCGTGGACGTGACCGACGGCGACTTCACGGACAACGTGCAGAAGCTGACCTACGACACGGCGCAGGCCGCCTTCCTGGCCGGCTACCTCGCGGCCGCCACCACCGAGACCGGCACCGTGGCCACCTACGGCGGCGTGGAGCTGCCCACCGTGACCATCTTCATGGACGGCTTCGCCCGCGGCGTGGCGCACTACAACGAGGCCAAGGGCGAGGACGTGAAGGTCCTCGGCTGGAACCCCGATGCCAAGACCGGTTCCTTCATCGGCAACTTCTCCAACCAGGACGCCGGCAAGACCAACACGGCCAACTTCATCAACGAGGGCGCGGACATCGTCATGCCGGTGGCCGGCCCCGTGGGCCTGGGCACCCTGGACGCCGTGACCGAGGCCAACGACGGCGGCAAGGACGTCAAGGTGATCTGGGTGGACTCGGACGGCTACGAGTCCACCGAGGACGGCGAGGTCATCCTCTCCTCCGTGGTGAAGAACATGGGCCAGTCCGTCACCGACGTGATCGGTCAGGACCTCAAGGGCGAGTTCTCCTCGGACCCGTACGTGGGCACCCTGGAGAACGGGGGCGTCGAGCTGGCCCCGTTCCACGACTTCGAGGAGTCCGTCCCCCAGGAGCTCAAGGACGAGCTGAAGGCGCTCCAGGAGCAGATCGTCTCGGGCGAGCTGAAGGTCGGCTCGGAGTACTCCCCGGCGTCCTGACCGGCAGCCGCACCGGCCGCGGGGCCGGCCCGGACCCGTTCCGGGCCGGCCCCGCGCCGTGCGGGGCCCGTCCCCGGGCACTGACCAGCACGAGTGAGACCAGAATGACGGAAGGCCACCGATGAGGCTCGAACTGCGCGGGATCACCAAGCGCTTCGGCACCTTCGCCGCGAACGAGGACGTGAACCTGACCGTGGAGTCGGCGCGGGTGCACACCCTCCTCGGTGAGAACGGCGCAGGCAAGTCCACCCTGATGAACGTCCTGTTCGGCCTCTACGAGCCGACCGAGGGCGAGATCCTCCTGGACGGGGAGCCCGTCCGCTTCTCAGGGCCCGGCGAGGCCATGCGCGCCGGCATCGGCATGGTGCACCAGCACTTCATGCTGGTGCCCGTGTTCACGGTGGCGGAGAACGTGGCGCTCGGCGACGAGCACACCCGCGCTCTTGGGGTGCTGGACCTCGAGTCCACGCGCCGCCGCATCCGCGAGATCTCCGCCCAGTACGGGTTCGACGTGGACCCGGACGCCGTGG
Source organism: Micrococcus sp. M4NT (assembly GCF_033790745.1). NCBI lineage: Bacteria > Bacillati > Actinomycetota > Actinomycetes > Micrococcales > Micrococcaceae > Micrococcus > Micrococcus sp. M4NT. The sequence goes on along the minus strand of NZ_JAMYEH010000006.1, from coordinate 103,682 downwards.
TCGAGGACCTGCCCGTGGGCGTGCAGCAGCGCGTGGAGATCATCAAGGCCCTGGTCCGCGACGCCCGCATCCTCATCCTCGACGAGCCCACCGCGGTGCTCACCCCGCAGGAGACCGACGAGCTGCTGGGCATCATCCGCCAGCTGCGCGCGGACGGCACGGCGATCGTGTTCATCTCCCACAAGCTGCGCGAGGTCAAGGCCGTCTCGGACGACATCACGGTGCTGCGCCGCGGCCGCGTGGTCGGCACCGCAGACCCCACGGCCGAGGCCTCCGAGCTGGCCGCGCTCATGGTGGGCCGCGACGTCGTCCTCGAGCGCCAGAAGACCCCCGCCACCCTGGGCGAGGAGACCTTCCGGTTGCGGGACCTCTCCGTGGTCTCACCCACCGGCCAGGTGCTGCTGGACTCCGTGTCCTTCGGCATCCGCCAGGGCGAGGTGCTCGCCGTGGCGGGCGTGCAGGGCAACGGCCAGACGGAGCTCACCGAGGCCATCATGGGCCTGGTCAAGGCCACCGGCTCCGTCACCCTGGACGGCGCGGAGCTGATCGGCCGCTCCACCCGGAGGATCATCCGCTCGGGTGTCGGCTTCGTGCCGGAGGACCGCTCCACGGACGGCCTCGTCGGCTCGTTCTCCGTGGCCGAGAACATGGTCCTGAACCGCTACGACGTGGCCCCGGCCGGCAACGCCCTGCAGATGCGCCCCTCCGCGGTGCGCCGGTTCGCCGAGACCCGCGTGGCCCGGTTCGACGTCCGCACCCAGGGCGTGGACCTGCCCGTCTCCTCGCTCTCGGGCGGCAACCAGCAGAAGGTCGTCATGGCCCGCGAGCTCGTGGACGGGCTGCGCCTGTTCATCGCCTCCCAGCCGACGCGCGGCGTGGACGTGGGCTCGATCGAGTTCCTCCACGACCGGATCATCGCCGAGCGTGACTCGGGCACCCCGGTGCTCATCGTCTCCACCGAGCTGGACGAGGTCCTCGAGCTCGCCGACCGGATCGCCGTGATGTACCACGGCCGGATCGTGGGCATCGTGCCCGGGGACACCTCGCGCGAGACGCTCGGCCTCATGATGGCCGGCCAGACCCCCGACGCCGTCGCCCCGGTCGCCACCGCACCCGCGGGCGCATCTACCGCCGCCCCCGCCCGCCCCACCTCGGAAGGAGAGCGCCCGTGAGCACCGCCGCACCGCTCAAGCCCGCGGCCGCGCCCGGCGCCGGCCGGCCCGCCCCCGCGGAGTCCGACTCCGCCCTGCGCCGGATCCTCTCCGGCAACGGCACCGTCACCGTCCTGGCAATCCTGCTGTCCCTGCTGGTCTCCGGCCTGCTGATCATCGCCGTGGACGAGGACGTCCAGGAGGCCCTCGGCTACTTCCTCGCCCGCCCGGGCGACCTGCTCGGCGCCGCCTGGACCGCGTTCTCGGAGGCCTTCGCGGCCCTGTTCCGCGGCGCGATCTTCAACTACGAGGCCTCCACGCTCCGCGGCATGCTCTACCCGCTGACGGAGACGCTGACGGTGGCCACGCCGCTGATCATCATCTCCCTGGGCATCGCGATCGCCTTCCGCGCGGGCCTGTTCAACATCGGCGGCCAGGGCCAGTTCGTCTTCGGCGCCATGTTCGCCACGTGGTTCGGCGTCCACCTGCAGCTGCCCTTCGGCGTGCACCTGCTCCTGGTGCTGATCATGGGCGCGCTCGGCGGCCTCCTGTGGGGCACCGTGGTGGGCGTGCTCAAGGCGCTCACCGGCGCCCACGAGGTGATCCTCACGATCATGCTCAACTACGTGGCCGTGAACCTGCTGGCCTACCTGCTCAACACCCCGGTGCTGCGCGCCCCCGGCAGCACGAACCCGATCTCGGAGTCGCTGCCGGCCACGGCCATGTTCCCGCGGATGTTCGGCGACGGCTTCCGCCTGCACTGGGGCTTCGTGGTGGCGCTGCTGGCCACCGCCTTCGCGTGGTGGCTCATGCAGCGCTCCACCCTCGGCTTCCGCCTGCGCGCCGTGGGCGCCAACCCGGACGCCGCCCGCACCGCGGGCATCTCCGTCAAGGGCTCCTACGTGGCCGCCATGGCGATCTCCGGAGCCCTGGCCGGCCTGGCGGGCATGACGCACGTCTCCGGCACCGAGGGCAGCCTGAACGGCTCCGTGGCCGGATCCTTCGGCTTCGACGCGATCACCGTGGCGCTGCTGGGCCGGTCCAACCCGGTGGGCGTGCTCTTCGCCGGCCTGCTGTTCGGCGCTCTGCGCGCGGGCGGCGTGACCATGCAGTCCGAGACCGGCGTGCCGATCGACATCGTGCTCGTGGTCCAGTCGTTCATCGTGCTGCTGATCGCCGCCCCGCCGCTGGTGCGCACGATCTTCCGCCTGCCCGCCCCGGGTGCGGCCCGCGCCCGCCGCACCGCCGACCCCGTGACCCAGCCGGCCGTCGCCGGCGCCGCCGTCACCGGGGCCTCGGGTCAGGCCGCCGTCCCCGCCGAGTCGGTACAGGAGGCCGCCGCCGGCGCCTCCGCCGCGCCGACCCCCGCCGCCCAGCGTTCATCCGAGAAGGAGGGGCAGGACCGATGAGCACCGCCGTCACCGCCCATGAGACGCCGACCGTCCGCCCCGAGGCGGCCGAGCCGGAGCAGGTCGTGGTCCGCCACTGGACCGTCCCGATCGTCCTGAGCCTGTTCGCGCTGCTCTCCCTCGGGCTGTTCGCCGTGGGCGCGCCGTCCGAGACCGCCACCTTCCGCATCTCCGCGCCCGGGGACGCCGTCGCCCTGCCGGACCTCTCCGCAGACCCCGTGCTGTGGGGCTGGCTGCTCACCGGCCTGCTGATCGCGCTGGCGGCCCTGAGCTGGCTGACCATGCGTCGCACCGGCCGTGTGCCGGGGTGGGTCGCGGGGCTGTTCGCCCTGGCCTTCGTCGCCGCGTTCCTGATCTGGGTGATCGGCTCGGCGGACAACAGCACCGTGTTCCTCACCGGCCTCGTGGCGGGCTCCTTCGCGCTCGCCGTGCCGCTGATCTTCGGTTCGATGGCCGGCATCCTGGCCGAACGCTCCGGCGTGGTGAACATCGCGATCGAGGGCCAGCTGCTCTCCGGCGCGTTCACCGCCGCCGTGGTGGGCTCGCTCACCGGGTCCGTGTGGGCGGGCCTGGCCGCCGCCGTCGTCTCCGGCGTGCTGGTCTCCTGGCTGCTGGCCGTGTTCTCCATCAAGTACCTGGTGAACCAGGTGATCGTCGGCGTGGTGCTCAACGTGCTCGTGGCCGGCCTGACCAACTTCCTGTTCTCCACGGTGCTCACCGGCAGCGCCGGGATGAACCGGCCGCCGCACTTCGAGAACATCCGCATCCCCGTCCTCGCGGACATCCCCGTCCTGGGCCCGATCCTCTTCAACCAGACGATCCTGGGCTACGGGATGTACGCGATCGTCGTGGTGCTGTGGTTCGCCCTGTTCCGCACCCGCTGGGGGCTACGCGTGCGCGCCGTGGGCGAGCACCCCAAGGCCGCGGACACCGTGGGCATCGACGTGAACCGCACCCGCTACCTCGCCGTCATGCTCGGCGGCGCGGTGGCCGGCATGGGCGGCGCGTTCTTCACCCTGGTGGCCTCGTCCTCGTTCTCGAAGGAGATGACGGCGGGCCAGGGCTTCATCGCCCTCGCCGCGGTGATCTTCGGCCGCTGGAACCCGATCGGCGCGTTCTTCGCGGCGCTGCTCTTCGGCTTCGCCACCAACATGCAGTACGTCCTGGCGATCCTGGGCACCCCGGTGCCCAGCCAGTTCATGGCGATGCTGCCGTACCTGGTCACGGTGTTCGCCGTGGCCGGCCTGGTGGGCCGTTCACGGGGACCGGCCGCCTCCGGCGTCCCGTACGTGAAGGAGTAGCCGTGGCGGACGGGCAGGAAACGACGACGGCGCACGCGGTGGACTGGGAGCGCCTGCGGGCGGCGGCGCTCGCCGCCACGGAGCACGCCTACGTGCCCTACTCGGGGTTCCGGGTGGGCGCCGCCGCCCTCACCGAGGACGGCCGGCTGGTCTCGGGCTGCAACATCGAGAACGCGTCCTACGGGCTGACGCTGTGCGCCGAGTGCGCGCTGCTGGGGGACCTGCGCATGAGCGGGGGCGGCCGGCTGGCCGCGTTCGTGTGCGTGGACGGCCACGGCGTGCTGACCATGCCCTGCGGACGCTGCCGGCAGCTGCTCTTCGAGTTCCGCGCCCCGGGCATGGTGCTGCTGACCGCGGCGGGGGAGCGCAGCATGGAGCAGGTGCTGCCGGACGCGTTCGGTCCCGCGGACCTGGAGCGGGCGGACCGTCCCTGACGGGAGGCGGATCGGCACGTGGGCTCGCTAGAGTCGGTGGCTGACCGCCCCCCACCTCTTGAGGAGAGCCCCATGACCGCGCAGCCGCAGGCCGAGCCGTTCGACGCCATCGAGGTCATCCACGCCAAGCGGGACGGCCACGCGCTGACCCGCGAGCAGATCGACTGGGTGGTGGACGCCTACACGCGTGACGTCGTGGCGGACGAGCAGATGTCCGCCCTCACCATGGCGATCTTCCTCAACGGCATGGAGCGTCGGGAGATCGCAGAGTGGACCGCCGCCATGATCGCGTCGGGCGAGCGCATGGACTTCGCGGGGCTCACCACGCCGGAGGGTCGCCCCCTGGCCACCACGGACAAGCACTCCACGGGCGGCGTGGGGGACAAGATCACGCTGCCGCTGGCCCCGCTCGTGGCCTCCTACGGCGTGGCCGTCCCGCAGCTCTCCGGCCGCGGCCTCGGCCACACGGGCGGCACGCTGGACAAGCTCGAGTCCATCCCCGGCTGGCGTGCGGACCTCTCCAACCAGGAGATGATGCGGCAGCTGAGCGAGGTGGGCGCCGTCATCTGTGCCGCCGGCGCCGGCCTGGCGCCCGCGGACAAGCGCCTCTATGCCCTGCGCGACGTCACCGGCACGGTGGAGGCCATCCCGCTGATCGCCTCCTCCATCATGTCCAAGAAGATCGCCGAGGGCACCGGCACGCTCGTGCTCGACGTGAAGTGCGGCTCCGGCGCCTTCATGAAGAACGATGAGGACGCTCGCGAGCTGGCCCGCACCATGGTGGACCTCGGCCGCGACGCCGGGGTGAACACCACCGCGCTGCTCACCGACATGTCCGTGCCGCTCGGCCTGACCGCGGGCAACGCCCTCGAGGTGCGTGAGTCGGTGGAGGTGCTCGCCGGCGGCGGCCCCGCCGACGTCGTGGAGCTGACCGTGGAGCTCGCCCGCGCGATGCTCGCCGGCGCGGGCGTCACCGGCGTGGACCCCGCGGAGAACCTCCGCAACGGCCGCGCGATGGACGTCTGGACCCGCATGATCGAGGCGCAGGGCGGAGACCCGCGCGCGCAGCTCCCGACGGCGGCGCACACGGAGGCCGTGACCGCGGAGACGGACGGCGTGCTCACCGAGCTCGACGCGATGGCCGTGGGCCTGGCGGCGTGGCGCCTCGGCGCGGGCCGCGAGCGTCAGGGCCAGCCGGTCCAGGCGGGCGCGGGCGTCGAGCTGCACGCCCGCCCGGGCGACCGCGTGGCGAAGGGCCAGACGCTCATGACCCTGCACACCGACACCCCGGAGCGCTTCGAGCGCGCGAAGGCGGCGCTCGCCGGCGGCTGGGCCGTGGCCGAGGCGGACGAGGCGGCTGCCGCCGCGCTGCGGGAGCGCTCGGTGATCCTGGACCGGATCGGCTGAGGACGTCCGTGCTGGCCTGGCTCGAGGACACCATCCGGGAGGCGGCGGCGCAGTGGTGGGTCCTCCCGCTCACCGCGGCGCTGTGCCTGCTGGACGGCGTCGTGCCGGTCTTCCCCTCCGAGTCCGTGATCGTGGCCCTCGCCTCGATCGTGCACGACGGCCATCCGTTCTCCCTCGGGGCCCTCTGGGCGGCCGGCTTCCTCGGGGCGTTCCTCGGTGACCTCGCCGCCTACCTGATCGGGCGCTCGGTCGGGGTGGAGCGCTGGCGCTGGATGCGCACCGCGCGGATCCAGGCGAGCGTGGCCGTCGCGCGTCATCACCTCACGGACCACGGGGCGCTCATGCTCTTCACCGCCCGGTTCATCCCGGGCGGCCGGGTGGCCGTGAACCTCACCGCGGGGGCGGTCCGGTACCCGTTCTGGCGGTTCGGCCTGTTGGACGTGTTCTCCACCATGGCGTGGTCCGCGTACTCCATCCTGATCGCGCGGCTGACGGCCGGCTGGCTGCACAACGCGGTGCTGCAGATCCTGCTCTCCGTGGCGGTCGCCGGGGCCGTGGGACTCCTGGTGGACCGGGCCGTGAAGGCCGTGCTGCGCCGCCGCCTCGCGCGGGATGCCGGGGGCCTCACCCCGCAGGAGCACGAGGCCCTGGGCTGACTCGCTCCCTGTCGTAGAGTGAGGCCGTGAACACCGCCACGCAGACCCCGGACTCCGCCGCCCCCTCGCCCCTGCAGATCGACCTGGCCGCGTTGCCCAAGGTCTGCCTGCACGACCACCTCGACGGCGGCCTGCGCGTGGCCACCGTGCTCGAGCTCGCCCGCGAGGCGGGCACGGACGTCCCGGCCGAGAACGAGGACGCCCTCGCCGCGTGGATCGCCTCCCACGCCAACGGGGAGTCCCTCGAGAAGTACCTCGAGGTGTTCGCCCTGACCACGTCCGTGATGCAGACCCGCGAGCAGCTGCGCCGCGTGGCCCGCGAGTTCGTGGAGGACCTCGTGGAGGACGGCGTGGTCTACGCGGAGATCCGCTGGGCCCCGGAGCAGCATCTGACCGCCGGCCTGAGCCTGGACGAGGCCGTCGAGGCCGTGCAGGCGGGCCTCGAGGAGGCCGTGGACGCCGCCGACGAGGCCGGCCACCTGATCCGCGTGGGCCAGCTCCTCACGGCCATGCGCCACGCCGACCGCGCCCAGGAGATCGCCGAGCTCGCCGTCCGCCACCGCGAGAAGGGCGTGGTGGGCTTCGACATCGCCGGCGCCGAGGCCGGCTTCCCGCCCTCCCGCTTCGCCGAGACCTTCACCTGGCTCGCCGAGCAGCACCTGCCCGTCACGGTGCACGCCGGCGAGGGCGACGGACTGGCCTCCGTCCAGGACGCGCTCGTGCACGGCCGCGCCCTGCGCCTGGGCCACGGCGTGCGGATCGCCGACGACATCTCGGTGGAGTACGGCGCCGTGGACGAGGACGGCGAGCGCCTGCCCGAGGACACCGGGATCGTGGACCTCGGCCCCACGGCCGCGTGGGTGCGCGACCGCCAGATCGCCCTCGAGGTCTGCCCCTCCTCGAACCTGCAGACCGGGGCGGTCGCCGCCGCCGAGGGCATCGTGGGCCACCCGATCGACCTGCTCATGCAGCTCGGCTTCCGCGTCACCGTGAACACGGACAACCGCCTGGTCTCGGACGTCTCCCTCACGGACGAGCTGTACCTGCTGGCCGAGACCTTCGCGTACTCCCTGGCCCAGCTGCTGGACCTGCAGCTCAACGCCGCCGAGGCCGCCTTCCTGCCCGTGGACGAGCGGGAGGACCTCGCCGAGATCCTCGTGGCCGGCTGGGGCGAGGCCATCTCCGGCGGCGCCTCCGACGCCGCGCTCGAGGAGCTCGCGTCGGACGACGACGCCGAGGACGCCTGATCCGCGCGGGCGGGGCCACCCATGAGTGAGGCGGTCGACCGTCTGGTCGGGGTGGTCGAGGCGCTGCGCGACCACTGCCCCTGGACGGCCGCGCTCACCCACGCCGACCTCACGGAGCACCTCGTGGAGGAGGCGTACGAGGCGGTCGCCGAGATCGAGTCCCGCGACGCCGCGTCCTGGGCGGACACGGCGGCGCGGCGCGCGGACGGCTCCTACGCGGCGCTGGCCGGGGAGATGGGCGACGTCCTCTTCCAGGTGGTCCTGCACGCGGCGGTCTCGCGTGCGCCGGGGGCGCCGACGGCGGCGGCCGGCTTCCGCCTCGACGACGCCGCGGACACGCTCGCGGCCAAGATGATCCGCCGCAACCCCCTCGTGCTCACCCCCGAGGGCGGCCTGCGTTCGGCCGAGGAGCGGGCCGCCGTGACGCCCGAGGCCGTCGAGCTGGCGTGGGAGCGGGTCAAGGCCGCCGAGCGCGCCGCTGCCGCCCGCGCCGCCTCGAGCCTCCGCGACGACGGGGAGAGCGGTGCGGGCGCGAGCAGTGCCGGCGACGCCGCCGTCTCCTTCGGCGACATCCCCGACCGGCTCCCCGCGCTGGCTGCCGCCGCGATGATCGCCGACCGTGCCGCCCGGCAGCCCGAGGACCCGCTCCGGAGGCACGCGCCGCTCGCCCCGGCCGAGCACGCGGGCGCCGACGTCGCCGACGTCGCTGGCTGGGCGGACGAGGCCGAACTCGGCCGCGAGCTGTTCGCCCTGGTGCGTCGTGCCCGCGCCGCCGGCCTGGACCCCGAGCGGGCCCTGCGCGCCCTCACCGTCCGCGTGCGCGCGGGGGAGTGGGACGCGCTCAGCGCCGCCCCCGACGCCGGCTGACCGAGCGCCCGTCACGCGGTCCTTGGCGCGGGGCACGCCGGTAGGCTGAGGACGTGCCCGCCGATGCGCACGCTTCGACTCGATTGAAGGAGACCCGTTCCATGGCCCTGATCGACGCCATCCACGCCCGCGAGATCCTCGACTCCCGCGGCAACCCCACCGTCGAGGTGGAGGTGCTGCTCACCGACGGCTCCCTCGGCCGCGCCGCCGTCCCCTCGGGCGCCTCGACGGGCGAGTTCGAGGCCGTCGAGCGCCGCGACGGGGACAAGGACCGCTACCTCGGCAAGGGCGTCCGGGACGCCGTCGCCGCCGTGGGCGAGCTCGCGGAGGAGCTCGAGGGCGAGTTCGCGGCGGACCAGCGCGCCGTGGACCGCCTCATGCTGGACATGGACGGCACGGAGAACAAGGGCAAGCTCGGCGCCAACGCGGTGCTCGGCGTCTCCATGGCCGTGGCCGTGGCCGCCGCGCAGTCCGCGGACCTGCCGCTCTACAAGTACCTGGGCGGCCCGAACGCCCACGTGCTGCCCGTGCCCATGATGAACATCCTCAACGGCGGCGCCCACGCGGATTCCAACGTGGACATCCAGGAGTTCATGATCGCCCCGATCGGTGCGCCCTCCTTCGCGGAGGCCCTGCGCTGGGGCGCCGAGGTCTACCACGAGCTCAAGAAGGTGCTCCAGGAGAAGGGACTGTCCACCGGCCTGGGCGACGAGGGCGGCTTCGCCCCCTCGCTGGAGTCCAACCGCGCCGCCCTGGACCTGATCGGCGAGGCCGTGGGCCGCGCCGGCTACACCCTCGGCACGGACATCGCCCTCGCGCTGGACGTGGCCTCCTCCGAGTTCTTCGAGAACGGCTCCTACACCTTCGAGGGCCAGCAGCGCTCCGCGGAGGACATGGCCGCCTACTACGGCGAGCTCGTGGACAACTACCCGATCGTCTCCATCGAGGACCCGCTCGACGAGGACGACTGGGAGGGCTGGAAGCACCTCACCGAGCAGCTCGGCGAGCGCGTGCAGCTCGTGGGCGACGACCTCTTCGTCACCAACGTGGAGCGCCTGCAGCGCGGCATCGACGAGCGCTCGGCCAACGCCCTGCTGGTGAAGGTCAACCAGATCGGCTCGCTCACCGAGACCTTCGACGCGATCGCCCTGGCTCAGCGCCACATGTTCCGCTGCATGATCTCGCACCGCTCGGGCGAGACCGAGGACACCTTCATCGCGGACCTCGCCGTGGCCACCAACGCCGGCCAGATCAAGACCGGCGCCCCGGCCCGCTCGGACCGCGTGGCCAAGTACAACCAGCTGCTGCGCATCGAGGAGGACCTGGGCGACGCCGCCGTGTACGCCGGCCGCTCCGCGTTCCCGCGCCACCAGGGCTGACCCGCTCCGCCCGCCGAGACGGCCGCGCCCCGCACCGGGGCGCGGCCGTCGCCGTCCCTCCTCCCAGGCGGGCCGACTACCCTGGAGGCGTCCCCGCGACCGCACCGCACCGGTCCCGCGATCCCCGAAGGAGGCCGCGCATGAGCCCTCGCCGCCCCCGCGTTCCCCGGGTGGACCCCGCGCTCGCGCCGCAGGATCCCGATGCCGCCGCACCCCGCGCGACGCCGGATCCGACCCCGGCCGCCGAGCCCACCCGGCAGGCCCGCCCCGAGCCCACCCGGCAGGCCCGCCCCGGGCCGGTCACGCTGCAGGTGGTGACCACCGGCCCCGCGGAGGAAGAGGCGGACGTCGAGGAGTCGGCGCCGTCCTCATCAGTCCCGGCCACGGCGGACGAGGCACCGCCGCGGGCACCGCGTCGCGCGGCGCAGGCCGGTGCGGTCAGCCAGGCCGCCCGTCGTCGTGCTCCGCTGCCCGAGCCGGTCCCCGCCCGCCAGATCACGGGCCGCTCCCTCCTCGTGGTGGCCGCGCTCCTCGTGGCCGCCGTGCTGCTGGCCCCCACCCTGCGCGTGTTCCTGAACCAGCAGCTGGAGATCTCCGCCACGCGAGCGGACATCGCCGAGCGCAAGGAGGAGCAGGCCCGGTACGAGGAGCGCATCCGCCGGTGGGACGACCCCGCCTACGTGGCGCAGCAGGCCCGGGACCGCCTGGACCTCGTGATGCCGGGAGAGACCCTCTACACCGTCTCCGGCCTGCCCGAGGAGGGCGCCGCGCCGGCGGAGGACGAGGATCAGCCCGCTCCCACCGACGCCGTGAACGCCCGCCTGCCGTGGGCCGAGGGCCTGTGGGACTCGGTGGTCCGCTCCGCCACGGAGTGACCGTCCGCCGCCCGGCCCGCCCCCGCCATCCACTCTCGAAGGACGCCATGACCGACACCTCCCGCCCCGCCGCCTCCGACGCCGCGTCCCGCGCCGTCACCGACGAGGACCGCGACACGCTCTCGCTGCAGCTCGGCCGCCCCGTGCGCGACGTGGTGGAGATCGGCGCGCGCTGCGTGTGCGGCAACCCGCTCGTGGCCACCACGGCCCCGCGGCTGTCCAACGGCATCCCATTCCCCACCACCTTCTACCTGACGCACCCCGTGCTGACCGCGGCGGTCTCGCGCCTCGAGGCGGACGGGGAGATGGCACGCATGAACGAGAGGCTCGCCACGGACCGTGAGCTCGCCGCCGCGCACCGCGCCGCGCACGAGGCCTACCTCGCCGAGCGGGCCCGCGTGGGCGCCGACGCCGGCACGGGCGAGGTCCCGGAGATCGACGGGATCTCGGCCGGCGGCATGCCGGAGCGCGTGAAGTGCCTGCACGTGCTCGTGGGCCACGCGCTCGCGGCGGGGCCCGGCGTGAACCGCCTGGGCGACGAGGCGCTCGCGCTCGTGGCCGAGTGGTGGACCCCGGACTCCTGCGCGTGCGAGGGCGCGTGGGACGCCGACGCCGCCGTGCCCACCCGCGACCTCTCCCGCCACGTGAAGCACCTGGAGCGCGTGGCGGAGCTGGAGCGGATCACCGTGGCCGGCGTCGACTGCGGGACCAACTCGATCCGCCTGCTCATCTCCCGTCCCGCGGAGGGCGCGGACGGCGCCGCCGCCCCGCTCGCCGACGTCGTGCGCGAGATGCGCGTGGTGCGCCTGGGGGAGGGTGTGGACGCGACCGGCGCGTTCGCCGAGGCCGCCCTCGAGCGCACGTTCGCCGCGGTGGACGAGTACGCCCGCCTGGTCCAGCGCCACCACGCCGGCCGTGTGCGCTTCGTGGCCACCTCCGCCAGCCGCGACGTCTCCAACCGGGCCGCGTTCGTGGCCGGGGTGGCCGAGCGCCTGGGGATGGAGCCCGAGGTGGTCTCGGGCGAGGAGGAGGCGCGGCTCTCCTTCTCCGGCGCGGTCTCCGCCGTGGACGTCGCGGGACTCGGCGCGGAGGACCTGATCCTCGTGGTGGACCTCGGCGGCGGCTCCACCGAGTTCGTGGTGGGCACCGCGGACGGCGCGGTGGTGGACGCCGTGAGCACGGACATGGGCTGCGTGCGCTTCACCGAGCGCTTCCTGCACTCGGACCCGCCGTCGGCGGACGAGGTGGCGGCGGCGCGGGCCGCCGTCGGGGAGATCCTCGACGACGTCGCCGCCCGCCTGCCGCTCGAGCGCGTCGCCCGCGTGGTCGGCGTGGCGGGGACCGTGACCACCGTGACCGCGGAGGCCCTCGGCCTCGAGGAGTACGACGCCGAGCGGATCCACGGCACGCACCTCCCCGTGGAGCGCTTCCGCGCGGCCGCCGAGGCCCTGCTGGCGGCCTCGAGGTCCCAGCGTGCCGAGCGCGGCTTCCTGCATCCGGGACGAACGGACGTGATCGGCGCCGGCTCCCTCATCTGGGCCCAGCTGCTCGAGCGCGTCGCAGCGGTCTCCGGCGTGGCGGAGGCGTGGGCGAGCGAGCACGACATCCTCGACGGGATCGTGCTGTCCCTGCGCTCCTGAAGGGGCCCCGAGGGGCTGAGCCGGCGGCCGGGCTGGGCGTAGGATGGGCACCATGTCACTCACCCCTGAGCTCTCTCCCCAGCCGCGCCTGCTGATCGTCGGCGGCGGCTATGCCGGCTTCCACATCGCCAAGGCCCTGCAGACGAAGGTGAAGGATCGGGGTGGCGTCGTCACCCTGGTGGACCCCCTGCCCTACATGCAGTACCAGCCCTTCCTGCCCGAGATCGTGGGCGGCCACATCGAGGGCCGCCACGCCGTGGTGGACCACCAGACCCACCTCAAGGACACCGAGGTCGTCCGCGGCACCGTCGTGAAGGTGGAGCACGCCCGCAAGGTCGCCACCGTGCGCGGCGAGGACGGCGCCGAGTTCGAGCTCCCCTACCAGGACGTCGTCATGACGGCCGGCGCCACCACGCGCGTCTTCCCGATCCCGGGCCTGGGCGAGAACGGCATCGGCCTGAAGACCGTGGAGGAGGCCGTCGCGCTGCGCAACCAGATCCTGGAGCGCCTCGACGCCGCGTCCCTGTCCACCGACGCCGAGGAGCGCCGACGGGCCCTGACCTTCGTGGTGGTCGGCGGCGGCTTCGCCGGCATCGAGACGGTGGCGGAGATGGAGAACGTCATCCGCACCGCCGTGGAGCGCAACGAGCGTCTCTCCCAGTCCGAGGTCCGCATCGTCCTCGTCGAGGCCATGGGCCGCATCATGCCCGAGGTCTCCGAGGACCAGGCCGAGAACGTGGTGAAGCACCTGCAGGACCGCGGCATCGAGGTCCTCCTGAACACCTCGCTGGGCGATGCGACCGGCCGCGTCATGACGCTGACCGACATGAAGAGCGAGGACAAGGCCGTCAAGGAGAAGTTCCCGGCGGACACCCTCGTGTGGACCGCGGGCGTGGCCGCCAACGGCGTGGCCAAGCAGACCGACTTCCCCGTGGAGCAGCGCGGCCGCATCGAGGTCACCCCCACCCTCCAGGTGAAGGACGGCGAGTCCGGCGTGCTCGAGGGCGCGTGGGGCTGCGGCGACGTGTGCGCCGTGCCCGACCTCACCGGCTCCGGCCCCGGCGGCTTCTGCGTGCCGAACGCCCAGCACGCCGTGCGCCAGGCCAAGCAGCTGGCCGCCAACTACATGGCCGTCCGCCACGGCGAGGGCGAGGTCGCGGAGTACGTGCACAAGTCCCTCGGCGCCGTCGCCGGCCTCGGCTTCCTCAAGGGCGTCGGCAACCCGATGGGCCTGAAGATCAACGGCGTGCCGGCCTGGCTCGCCCACCGCGGCTACCACATCTACGCCATGCCCACCCTGGAGCGCCGCTTCCGCATCGCCTCGGGCTGGATCGCCGAGACCCTCTTCGGCCGTGACACCACCTCCGTGAGCGGCCAGGACACCCCGTTCAACGCCTTCCGCGCGGCGGCCGGCGTCGAGCTGGAGCCCGTCCGCTTCGAGCAGCGCGAGCGGGACACGGCCCAGGCCGAGCCCGCGATCTGATCCTGCCGACCCGCGGCGGCCCCGTCCGAGGAATCGGGCGGGGCCGCTGCTCGTCCGCGGTGTGCGGGGCCCGCCCCGCCGCCGCCCCCGTGGCCCAACTGGCAGAGGCGGCCGACTTAAAATCGGTGTGTTGCGGGTTCGAGTCCCGCCGGGGGCACCAGGGGTGCCGCGCGCTCGGTGCGCCGGCAGGCCCGCCCAGCGCAGGCCCAGGAACTGCGCCCACCGTGAACAGCCGACGGGCGCATGCGGGGGATCGCCGTCGCCCGGAGACGTCCGTGGAGCATCCCGATAGACTGGAGCGGATCCTCCGGAGCATGCGCGGCGTCCCCCCGGCGTCCGCGTGACCGGGCCGACCATGACCCAAGGAGCACGCCGTGGCCAACCCGGTGATGAACTCACAGAACTTCCAGCAGCAGATGCATGCCGGCCAGCAGCAGCCGGGGTGGTACCAGGGCGGCACGCAGAGCGCCCAGGCCACCTACGGCCAGCCGCCGTCGCCCTACGGCCAGGCCCAGGCGTTCGGCGCCGGCCAGGCCGCCCAGCAGCACGCGCACCAGCAGAGCATGGAGGACGCGTTCCGCGGCCCCGCCGCCGGTGCCGAGCACACGGGCCGCATGACCTACAACGACATCATCGGCAAGACCGGCCTCATGCTGATCCTCGTGATCGTGGGCGCGGCGGTCGGCTGGGCCCTGCCCGCGCTCATGGCGATCGGCGCGATCGTGGGCCTCGTCCTCGGCCTGGTCAACTCGTTCAAGAAGAACCCCTCGCCGGCCCTGATCATGCTCTACGCGCTCGCCGAGGGCCTGTTCATCGGCGGCATCTCGCGGGTGTTCGAGAGCAGCTACCCGGGCATCGTGGTGCAGGCCGTGCTCGGCACGTTCTCCGTGTTCGCCGTGATGCTCGCGCTCTACACCTCGGGCAAGTTCCGCCCCACGCCGAAGATGACCAAGATCGTCATGGCCGCCATGCTCGGCTACCTCCTCTTCTCCCTGATCAACATGGTCCTGACCTGGACCGGCGTGCTCGAGGGCTTCGGCATGCGTGAGGGCCCCCTCGGCCTGCTGATCGGCGCCGTGGCCGTGCTCCTCGCCGCGTACTCCCTCACCATGGACTTCGAGATGGGTGCGGAGGGCGTGAAGGCCGGAGCTCCGCAGAAGTACTCCTGGACCGTGGCCTTCGGCCTGACGGTCACGCTCGTGTGGCTGTACGTGGAGATCCTTCGCCTCCTGGCGATCTTCCGCAACAACGACTGACCCGGCGCCGGGCGGCCTCCCGCCCCCCGCCGGCACCCGCAGGCCGCCCCGTCCCTCACCGGACGGGGTGGCCTGCGTGCTGAACGCGTAGATTGGGCCTGATCGCCCCGTCCCCTCACTGCTCAGGAGCTCGTGTGACCCCCTCTGAGACGCCTCCGGCCGCCTTCGGCGCGGCCGCGGCCGGCGGCACCCAGTACCGCCTCGAGCGGGTGGGCGCCGAGGCCGTCGTCGTCGGCCTGGCCGGCGCGCTGCGCACGTACCGCGTGCACGGGGTGGACCTCACGGAGCCCTACGGCGAGGACGTGATCCCGCCCGCCGGCAACGGCATCCAGATGAGCCCGTGGCCCAACCGCGTGGCCGCCGGCCGCTGGAGCCTGGGCGGGGTCGAGCAGCAGCTGGACATCACCGAGCCGGCCCGCGGCCACGCGATCCACGGGCTGCTGCGGAACACGCAGTTCGTGCCCGAGCAGGTCTCCGCGCACGAGGTGCGCCTGCGCGCGGAGGTCCACCCGCAGCACGGCTGGCCCTTCCGCCTCACGCACCGCGTCGCGTACGCGCTCGGCGACGACGGCGCCCTCACGGTCACCATGGAGCTGGAGAACCACGCGGCCGCCGCCGCGCCCGTCGCGTTCGGAGCGCACCCCTACCTGCGCGTCGGGGACGTGCCCACCCAGGACCTCACGCTCACCGTCCCCGCCGCGGCCTGGATCCGCACGGGAGAGGACCTGATCCCCGTGGAGACCCTGTCCGTGGAGGGCACGGACCGCGACTTCCGCGCCGGACGCGCCGTGGGCACGGCCGGCCTCGACGTCGGCCTCACGCAGCTGCGGGCCGACGACGACGGACGCCACCGCCAGACCCTCCGCGCCCCGGACGGCCGGTCCGTGACCCTGTGGACCGATCCGGCCTTCGCCTGGACCCACGTGTTCGTGACCGACCGGCTCCCGGGCCGGGAGACCGCCCTCGCCGTGGAGCCGCTCACGGCCCCCGCGGACGCCCTGAACTCAGGTGAGGGCCTGCACCGCCTCGCCCCCGGCGCCCGCTGGTCCGCCCAGTGGGGGCTCATCCCGTCCATCGCACCCGAGGAGACCGACGCATGAGCTCCACGCTCTCCGCGCAGACCAAGATCAACAAGGACGTGCCCTACGGGCTGACGGTGGCCGCGGCGTGGTCGTGGCGCATCGTGGCGATCATCGTGGGCCTCGCCGTCGTGTGGCACCTGGCGAGCTTCGTCAGCCTGATCATCATCCCGCTGCTCGTGGCCGCCCTGCTCGCCACGCTGCTCGCCCCGGTCTACGAGGCACTGCGCAAGGGCGGGGTCACCAAGGTCTTCGCGTCGCTCCTGTGCGTGCTGCTGCTGATCCTCGTGGTGGTCGGGCTCGCCGCGCTGGCGGGCCAGCAGGTCGTCCAGGGGTTCGCCGACCTGAGCGAGAGGCTCGGCCAGGCCGTGGACGGCGCCGTCGCCTGGCTGGGCACCATGGGCGTGAACACGCAGATCAGCTCGGAGAGCCTGGACAGCATGTGGCAGACGATCCGGGACCACTCGGGCGCGGTCATGGACAGCGCGCTGAGCTTCGGCACCACCGCGGCCAACATCGGCACCGGCGTCTTCATCGCCCTGTTCACCCTGATCTTCTTCCTCTACGACGGCGACCGCATCTGGCGCTTCCTGCTGCTCTTCGTGCCCAAGGCGCACCGCCACACCGCCGACCGCGCGGGCCGCTCCGGCTGGCGCTCCCTCGGCTCCTACGTGCGCGTGCAGATCCTGGTGGCCTTCATCGACGCCGTGGGCATCGGCCTGGGCGCGCTGCTCCTCGGGGTGCCGCTGCCCATTCCGCTCGCGGTGCTCGTCTTCCTGGCCTCCTTCATCCCCATGGTCGGCGCCGTGGTCAGCGGCGGCCTGGCCGTGCTCCTGGCCCTCATGGCCAACGGGCCGGTCAACGCGCTGCTCATGCTCGGCGTGGTCATCCTCGTGCAGCAGCTGGAGTCGAACGTCCTCCAGCCGCTCGTGATGGGCAAGGCGGTCGCGCTGCATCCGCTCGCCGTCTTCCTGGCCGTGGCCACCGGCTCCACCGTGATGGGCCTCGTGGGCGCCGTCTTCTCCGTGCCGCTGCTCGCGTTCGTGAACTCGTTCATCCGAGGGCTCAGCGTCGAGGAGCCGGAGTCCCTCACCTCCCGTTCCGACGCACACCTCGACCCGGCAGCGTCCGTGGACGCCGCGGGATCGCACAGGCACGTCCCCGACGACCACCAGGACCCCGCCCTGGCCTCCCAGGAGGAGGCCGCCACGCACACGGACCGCGCGTGAGCGCCGCACAGGGAGAAGGGGACGTCGGCCACGTGGCCGGATCCGACGTCGGGGTGCGCTGGGTGCGCCCCGCGCCGCGGGACCCCGCGGCCGATCCGGGCCGTGCCCTGCCCGTGACCCTGGCCGACGTCGAGCGGGCCCGGGAGGTGCTCGCCGACGTCGCCGAGGTGACCCCGCTGCAGCACGCGCGTCCGCTCAGCCGGGAGGCGGGCACCCCGGTGCACCTCAAATGCGAGAACCTGCAGCGCGCAGGATCGTTCAAGGTGCGCGGTGCATACGTGCGCATGGCCGCGCTCTCCCCCGAGGAGCGGGCGCGCGGCGTGGTGGCCGCCTCCGCCGGCAACCACGCGCAGGGCGTGGCCTCGGCGGCGGCGCGGCTCGGCATCCGTGCGCGGATCGTGATGCCGCGCGGCGTCGCCCTGCCGAAGCTGCAGGCCACGCGGGAGCACGGCGCCGAGGTCGTGCTGCACGGGTCCACCGTGGACGAGGCGCTCGCGGAGGCCCAGCGGCACGCCGACGAGACGGGCGCGGTGTTCATCCACCCGTTCGACAGCGCCGACGTGGTGGCCGGCCAGGGGACCGTGGGCCTCGAGATCCTGGATGCCCTGCCCGAGGTGGACACCGTCATCGTGGGCATCGGCGGCGGCGGGCTGATCTCCGGCGTCGCCGTCGCGGTGAAGGAGAGGGCCCGCCTCTCCGGGCGCGAGGTCCGCGTGGTGGGGGTGCAGGCGGCGGGCGCGGCGGCCTATCCGCCCTCGCTCGCCGAGGGCCGCGCGCAGGCCCTCGAGCACACCTCCACCATCGCGGACGGGATCGCGGTGGGCCGGCCCGGCGCCGTGCCGTTCGCGATCGTCTCCGCGCTCGTGGACGCAGTGGTCACCGTGACCGACGACGAGATCGCCGCGGCCCTCGTGCACCTGCTGGAGCGCTCCAAGCTCGTGGTGGAGCCGGCGGGCGCGGTGGGGGTGGCGGCGCTGCTCTCCGGGCGCGTCGCGGACCTGGGCTTCGAGCTCGGCACCACCGCGGTGGTGCTCTCCGGCGGGAACATCGACCCCATGCTGCTGCTGAAGTCCATCCAGTCCGGCCTCTCGGCCGCGGGCCGCTACATGACCGTGCGGATCCCGCTGCGGGACCGGCCGGGCGAGCTCGCGACGATCTCCCGGATCATCGCGGAGGAGGAGGCCAACGTGGTGCGCGTGGACCACACGCGCGTGGGCCCGCAGCTCTCCCTGGGCGGGGTGCACATCACGATCGACATGGAGACGCGCGGCCACGAGCACTCCCTCGCGGTGCTCGAGGCGCTGCGGTCCGCCGGCTACAGCCCTCGGCAGCACCTCTGAGAGGCGCCGCCCGGCGCGTCAGTCGGACGTGACCCCGGCCGCGGTGGCCGCGATCGCGCCGCCCCGCCCGGCCACCGCCGCCCGCACGGCCTGCACCAGCAGGTCGGAGCGGGTGAGGGCCTCGATGCGGCGGGTGAACTCGCGGCGGTCGTAGCGCTCGTGCGCGCCGGGCAGCAGGCGGCGGGCGAGGTTGAGGTGCTGGAGGATTCCGAGGAGCAGGACGTCCTCGGCGGTGGGATCGGCCTCGTCCAGCACGACGGCGGTGAGGTGGGACGTGAGGCCGTCCTTGACGGAGGTGGTCACCGGGACGTGGCGGGTGGTGAGGAAGGCCTTGTGCTCCTCGAGCTCCCCGGTCTCCACGAGGTGCGCCGCCACGGGCTTGAGCGCCGCCGGCCTGCCCTTGGCGACCACCGCGGACACCTTCTTGCCGGAGAGCGCGTCCACGCCCGGGAGCAGCCCGTCCAGCACGGGGTCGCCCGCCGTGCCGCCGGCCACCACCCACAGCCGGGCGGACGCCACGGGGGCGTCCTCCACCCGCACCATGCCGGCCTCGCGCAGGTCCGCGAGCGCGGCGGCGGACAGGGCGATCCCGTGGTGGGCAGGGGATTCGGAGCGGCCCTCGGCGCGGGTGAGGAGCAGGTGGGTCTTCTCTGCGGTGAGCATGGCCACAGCGTAGCAACGCCGGGGCACGCGCGACGGCGGCCGGAGATGTGCTCGAGCTCCTTGGACAGGCGATCGAACGCCTCCTGGGTCAGCCACGGGGCGTCGGACTGGTTCGTCGTCATGCTGGCCGCCTTTCTCGTCGTCATGGGGATGGGTGGGCGCGGTCGGCGCGGACGGGGGTCCGGGGCCGGCCTGCGCCCACATGCGAAGAACCCCGCCGTCCAGGTGACCGCGGGATCCTCCGGGAGGGATCCGCAGGCGCCTGCCTGACCGGCGGGGCGGGAAACTCGGGCCAGTCTACGTCAGCGGCGGGCGTCACACCAAGGTCCACGGGTGCGCGGCGGGAGGACGGTGATCGTCCGACGGCCGGCCGGGGGCGCGTCAGGGACTGGTCAGGGGCGCGTCAGACGGCGCGGCACGTGTCCACGACCCCGGTCACGCCCCGGCCGACCGTGCGGACGTCCACGGTGTAGGACCAGGTGGAGTCGGAGGGCCTCGTCCGCTCGTCGGCGGGGAGCGATGCGGGCCGCACGGTGCGGAAGCCCACCGGGGCGGCCTGGGCGTCCATCACCACGATGTCGCACTCGGCGGTGACGTCCTCCGGGACGCTCACCTGGAACGTGACGCGCGCGAGGGAGTCGTCCACGATCTCGTAGCCGATCTCCTTGGACTCGATCCGCCCCACCGAGACGTTCAGGCCGATCACGATCGCCAGGGCCACGGCGGAGAGGAACGCGACGACACCCAGGGCGATCCAGGCGCGGCGGCGGCCCGGGCGCGACTGGTCCGTCCCGTAGCGGTTGGCTAGGGTGGGCTCCTGCGCGTGAGCGGCGTGCGGGGTGGCGGAGGACATCGCCGCCCAGCCTATCCTGCACGGTCCGTGCGGCGCCGCTGAGCCGCTCCCCTGCACCCCCTCCGCCCCGTCGAAAGCGAGCCACCGACCGTGAACGCGCAGCCCTCCGCCACCACCGATCCGGCCGCGCGGGTGCCGGCCTCGCAGGGTCTGCGCCTCATGGCCGTGCACGCCCACCCGGACGACGAGTCCTCGAAGGGCGCGGCCATGATGGCCGCCTACGTGGAGGCCGGCGCCGAGGTGATGGTGGTGACCTGCACGGGCGGCGAGGCCGGCGACCTGCTGAACCCGCAGTACGAGGACGCCGTGCGCACGGACCGGGACATCGCCGCGGTGCGCCGGGACGAGATGGCCGAGGCCGTGGCCGCGCTCGGCATCCGGCACGAGTGGCTGGGCTTCCTCGACTCCGGCCTGCCCGAGGGCGACCCGCTGCCGGCCCTGCCGTCGAACTGCTTCGCCGTGACGCCGCTGCGCATCGCCGCCGCCCCGCTGGTGTCCCTCGTGCGGAGCTTCCGGCCGCACGTGCTGATCGCGTACGACGAGGAGGGCGGCTACCCGCACCCGGACCACATCCAGGCGCACCACGTGACGGTCGAGGCCTACCGCGCCGCCGGCGATCCGGCGGCGTACCCCGAGACCGGCCCCGCGTGGGAGGTCTCGAAGCTGTACTACGACCGCGCGTTCAACCCGGAGAAGTACCGCACGCTCCACGAGGCGTTCGTGGCGGCCGGGGACGAGTCCCCCTTCGGCCAGCGGATGTCCTTCTACGCACAGATGGAGGCCATGCGGGAGGTGCTGCGTCGTCGGGAGGCCGGGGAGGACGTCCCGGACCCGGAGCACGTGCCCGCGTGGGTGATGCCGGACCACCCCGTGACCACGCAGGTCCCCGTGGCCGACTACCTCGAGCACCGGGACGCCGCCCTGCGCGCGCACCGTACCCAGGTGGACCCGGACGGCCCGTTCTTCGCCGCCCCGAACGAGATGCTGCGGGCCGCGTGGCCGTGGGAGGACTATTGCCTCGTGGACTCCCGCGTGCCCACGCAGCTGCCGGAGGACGACGTCTTCGCCGGGCTGCGCTGAGCCGGCCGGCCGGCCGGTAGAGTGGGCGGTCGTGATCACCCTGTCTGGCCTGTCCCTCGCCCTCTCCGCCGCCGCGGTGGCCGCGAGCACGGCGCCCCTGCCGGCCGCGCCCGAGCCCACCCTGCGTCCCGGCCTCGAGGAGGCGGACGTGACCCCGGGCATCGAGGGGTTCCTGTTCACCGCCCTCATGGTGGCCATGGCCGTCATCGTGCTGCGGCTCATGGTCCGCTCCGTGCGCCGCGTGCAGCAGCGCTCCCCGCAGGCCGAGGCCATGCTCGTGGACCGGCACCAGCGGCACCTCCCGGAGGAGGTCCGGGAGGGCGGCGAGCACCTGGACGCCAACGCCGAGGACCGCCTCGAGCGCCTCCGCGCCAAGTACCCCGGCTACCTCGCCGAGCCCACCCCGGAGCCGAAGGCGCCGGACACCGGACGCCCCTGACCCGCGCGTCGTCCCCCAGGACGAGGGAGCCGCCGTCGCCGCTCAGCGCGCGGCCAGGACCACCATCATGATGGCCACGAAGTGGCACACGAACCCGCCCACCGTGAACACGTGAAAGAGCTCGTGGAAGCCGAACCACTCACGGTGGATCGTGGGCGCCTTCAGGGCGTAGAACACGGCCCCCACGATGTACGCCGCGCCGCCGGCGCACACGAGGACGGCGGCGGGCACGCTCGCGGCGAAGAAGTCGCCGATGAACAGCAGCGCCGCCAGGCCCAGGAGCACGTACACGGGCGTGTACAGCCAGCGCGGCGCGTCCGTCCACACGACGCGGAACGCGACGCCGGCCACCGCGCCCACCCACACGAGCGTGAGCAGCAGCCGGGCCGTGTCCGGCGGCAGCATCGCCAGCGCGAGCGGCGTGTACGTCCCGGAGATCACGAGCATGATGTTCGTGTGGTCCAGCCGCTTGAGCACGCGGGAGACCGTCTCGTTCCACTGGATGAGGTGGTAGGTGGCCGAGACGCCGAACAGCAGCAGCCCGGTGATCACGTAGACCACGCACGCGGCGCGCAGGTGCGGCGGCGCCAGGGCGATCAGCACGATGCCCGCCACGAGCACGAGCGGGGCCATCACCGCGTGCACCCAGCCGCGCAGCCGCGGCTTGTACAGGGGGTGCTCGGGGTCGCGGACCCGTTCGATCCGCCAGCGCGGGGGTCGGGGCCGGGTGGTGGCGTCCGTGCGGGGCGTCGCGTCGTCCATGCCCTCCATCTTCCTCCTCTGCCGGTGGTGCCGCCTCCAGGGACCTCCGAGGCGGACGCACGTATCCTGAGACCTCCGGAACCTGCCGCCCGGCCCCTCGGCCGGCCGTGAAAGCGAGGTGCGCCGTGCGCCAGCCCGACGTCTTCTACCGCCTGTACGAGCGGCGACTGGCCCGCGGCCTGGACGCGGAGCGCCTCCCGCACCACGTGGGCGTGCTCGTGGACGGCAACCGCCGCTGGGCCCGCGCGTTCGGCGCCACCACGCAGGAGGGGCATCAGGCCGGTGCGGAACGGATCCTGGACTTCATCGGGTGGTGCGACGACGTCGGGGTGCCCGTGGTGACCCTGTACATGCTCTCCACCGAGAACCTCAGCCGCCCCGAGGAGGAGCTCGCGCCCCTGCTGGAGATCATCATGGCCACCGCCGAGCGCCTCGCCGAGCCGACCGAGGGCCGGCGGCCCGTGCGCGTGCAGCCCGTGGGCGCCGTAGACCTGCTCCCGCCCGGCATGGCCCGGCGGCTGCGCGCCCTCGCGGAGCGCACGCAGGGGCACGACGGGGTGCACGTGAACGTGGCGGTGGGCTACGGGGGCCGGCTCGAGATCGTGGACGCGGTGCGCGAGCTGCTGCGCGAGGCCGACGCCGAGGGCCGCTCTGCCGCGGACGTGGCCGCCGAGCTGACGGTGGACAAGATCTCCTCGCGCCTCTACACCCGCGGCCAGCCGGACCCGGACCTGGTGATCCGCACGTCCGGGGAGCAGCGGCTCTCCGGCTTCCTCACGTGGCAGTCCGCGTATTCGGAGTTCTACTTCTGCGAGGCCATGTGGCCCGCGTTCCGCCGCGTGGACTTCCTGCGCGCCCTGCGCGACTACGGCTCGCGGCAGCGTCGCTTCGGCGCCTGAGGCGCGGCGCATCGGCCACGGTGCTGGGCACCGGACCGCTGTGCTGGGCACAGTACCGCTGTGCCGGTCACCGCACCGCTGTGCTGGGCGCAGTACTGCCAAGTAAGCGGCGACCTACTTGGCAGTACTGCGCCCAGCGGGCGGGGGTGCTGCCTCAGAACCAGCGCTGCTCCGGGGCGGAGGCGAGGGCGGCGTCGTCGCGGGAGGCACGCCGCTCCAGGGCGCGGGCGGCGCGGTCCCGGCGGCCCCACCACAGCGCCAGCAGCACCCCGACGACGGCGCCGGCCAGGTGCCCCGTCCAGGACAGGCCCGGCTGAGGCAGCAGGCCGAGGAGCGAGGAGCCCAGGTGGGTGACCGCCACGACCACGGAGACCACGACGGCCAGGGCGCGCCGGGCCACGATGCCGTAGACGAGCAGGAACGCGATGAGCGCGTAGACGATGCCCGAGGCGCCGATGTGCACTCCCGGCGTGCCGATGAGCCAGGTGAGCAGGCCCGAGCCGAGCCACGAGGCGGCCAGGAGCGCGACCGGGCGGCGGGAGACGAGCGCGGCCACCGGGCCGAGGACGATCAGCGCCGTGGTGTTGCCGATCAGGTGGCCCCAGCCGGCATGGAGGATCGGGGAGAAGAGCACGCCGTCCAGGCCCGCCAGGTGGCGCGGGATCAGCCCGGCGCCGGGGATGATCAGGCGGCCGCCCACGATCAGCACGAGCTGGGCGATCCACATGAGGACGATCAGCACGGCGGTGGGGGCGGCGGCGCGCAGCAGGCCGGCACTGGCGCGGTCGGCGCGGGAGGCGAGGCCGGCGCCGCGGGAGGACTCGGGGGATGCGAGGGGGCCGGGGGTGCTGCGCATGGGGGCTCCTGACGGAGGACGGGGCGGGCTGGGCCCCAGTCTAGGAAGCCGACCTGGCCGGTGCCCGGATTCTTCATCCAGGGTTCACCCTCGGCGTCGCCCGCGTTCCCCGCGCGGACCTAGCGTGAGCCGCAGGCGGGCGCCGCCCGCCCTTCACCCCGGCACAGGAGGCACGCAGCATGGAGCAGCAGGCGCAGACCGCGGAGACGGGCACCCGGAGCCCGCGGGGGGACAGGGCGAGCGTGGGGGAGCGCTCCTACGTGGTGGACACCTCGGTGCTCCTCTCGGATCCGCGGGCGCTGCTGCGCTTCGCCGAGCACGAGGTGATCCTGCCGCTCGTGGTGATCTCCGAGCTCGAGGCCAAGCGCGCCGATCCGGACCTGGGCTACTTCGCGCGCACTGCGCTGCGCATCCTCGACGACCTGCGCACGCGCCACGGCGCCCTGGACCGCGACGTCCCGCTCACGCCCGAGGGCGGGACCCTGCGGGTTGAGCTGAACCACGTCTCCACGGACGTCCTGCCGTTCGGCATCCGCGGGACGGACAACGACTCGCGCATCCTCGCCGTCGCGAAGGCCTTCGCGGACGAGGGGCGGGAGGTGACCGTGGTGTCCAAGGACCTGCCGATGCGCGTGAAGGCTGCGGCCATGGGCCTGTCCGCGGACGAGTACCGCCATGAGCTCGTGCGGGACTCGGGCTGGCGCGGCACCGTGGCCCTGCCGCTGGACGAGGAGCGGCTCGACACGCTGTACGAGGAGGGCGTGGTCTCCCTCGAGGGCGTGCCGCTCGCGGACCTGCGCGGCACGGGTGTGGAGGAGCGCCCGGGGCAGGAGCAGCCGGGCGCCGAGAGCCTCCCGGTGAACACGGGGCTGGTGCTCTCCTCGACGCGCGGCTCCGCACTCGCCCGCGTGGTCGACGGCGGCCGGGCGCGCCTGGTGCGCGGGGACAAGGACGTGTTCGGACTGCACGGCCGCTCGGCGGAGCAGCGCCTGGCCATCGACCTGCTGATGGACTCCAGCGTCGGTATCGTCTCGCTGGGTGGCCGCGCGGGCACGGGCAAGTCGGCCCTCGCGCTGTGCGCGGGCCTGGAGGCCGTCATGGAGCGCCGGGAGCACCGCAAGGTCGTGGTGTTCCGGCCGCTGTACGCCGTGGGCGGCCAGGAGCTCGGCTACCTGCCCGGCGGAGAGGGCGAGAAGATGGGCCCGTGGGCGCAGGCGGTGTTCGACACCCTCTCCGCGCTCGTCTCCCCGTCCGTGATCGATGAGGTGACGGACCGCGGGATGCTCGAGATCCTGCCGCTCACCCACATCCGCGGCCGTTCCCTGCACGACGCGTGGGTGATCGTGGACGAGGCGCAGTCATTGGAGCGCAACGTGCTGCTGACCGTGCTGAGCCGCATGGGCAGGAACTCCAAGGTGGTGCTCACCCACGACGTCGGCCAGCGGGACAACCTGCGCGTGGGCCGGCACGATGGGATCGCGGCCGTGGTGGAGACCCTGAAGGGGCACCCGCTGTTCGGGCACGTCACCCTCACCCGATCCGAGCGCTCGCCGATCGCGGCGCTGGTGACCGAGCTGCTCGAGGAGGAGCGCTGAGCGGGAGGCCGCGCCGGAGATGACAGAGGGGCCGCTGCACAAGGCAGCGGCCCCAACGGCGGGGGTGCTCGGCCCCGCGGAGGGGGGATTGGGGACCGAGGAAGCCCGCCACCATGGCCCCTCAAAAACGGGATCGGGGCCATGGAGTCTCAGGAATGATCCGACCCTGGGGCCTGACCATCACTGAACTGTAGCCCCACTCTTGCGGCGGACGCAACGTTGTGTTCCGTATGTGAGAGAGCTGACGGTGGGCCGGGAGAAGTGGGGCGCATCGGGATCCGCGGCCTGTGGATGAGCGGGCGCGCGCCAGGGAGACGGCCCTACGCTGGGCCGGGGAGGGGGGTGGTCCGCATGGGCTGGTGGGCGTGGGCGGTGGCTGCCGGGCACATCACGACGGCGGCGGTGTGGGTGCTGGCCGTCGCGTGGTTCGCGCTGTGCTGCGCGGTGCTCGTGCGGACGGACCTGCGGGAGCACCGGCTGCCGAATCGCTGGACCCTGCGGCTCGCGCTGGGCGGGCTCGTGGGGATGGCCGGGGGAGCGGCACTCGCGGGACGGTGGGACCTCGTGGCGGGCGGCATGCTCGGCGGGCTCGGCTACGCCGTGGCGATGTTCGTGCTGCATCTGCTCAGCGGAGGCGGCCTCGGCATGGGCGACGTGAAGCTCGCCGCGGGCCTGGGCCTCTACACGGGCGTGGCCGGCGGGCCGGCTGCCGTGGTGGCGGCCGGCGTCGGGGCGATCCTGCTGGGCGGGCTCACAGCGCTCGTGCTGGTGGCGCTGCGGCGGGCGAGCCGGTCCACTGCGCTGCCGTTCGGGCCGGCGATGGTGGTGGCGGCCGTCGGGGTGCTGGTGATGGTCCGCTGAGAGTCCTGACGACGTCCAGGGGGCGCGGCTCAGACTGGCGCCCGGGTCGTCGTTGTCAGCACCGTTCCGGGCGGGAGTCGAGGACGATCGGGGTGCGCCGGCAGTCGCCGGACGTCGTGGTCGGTCACGGTGGGTCCTTGAGAGACTCTTCGGCGCGGCCACCACAGATTCCAGAGTCGCCGACACCCCGACGCACAGCGAAGGCCACCTCCCGCTGGGAGATGGCCTTCGTCGTCGTGGGTCAGGGCAGCGGCGCTCAGCCGCCCGGGAGGATCACTCCGGGTGCGTCATGGACATGGTGTCCAGGGCCTTGTCGAGCTGCTCCTCGGTGACCTCTCCGCGCTCCACGTAGCCGAGGTCCACCACGGCCTCGCGCACGGTCATCTTGTTCTTCACCGAGTGCTTGGCGATCGCGGCGGCGGCCTCGTAGCCGATCACCTTGTTCAGCGGGGTGACGATGGACGGGGAGGCGCCGGCCAGGAAGGTGCAGCGCTCCTCGTTGGCCTCGAGGCCGTCGATCATCTTGTCCGCCATCACGCGGGCGGTGTTGGCCAGCAGGCGGATGGACTCGAGCAGGTTGGCGGCCATCACGGGGATGCCCACGTTCAGCTCGAACGCGCCGTTGGTGGAGGAGAGGGCGATCGTGGTGTCGTTGCCGATCACCTGGGCGCACACCATGATGGCGGCCTCGCAGATCACGGGGTTGACCTTGCCCGGCATGATCGAGGAGCCCGGCTGCAGGTCCGGGATCGCGATCTCGCCGAGGCCGGTGTTGGGGCCGGAGCCCATCCAGCGCAGGTCGTTGTTGATCTTCATGATCGAGTAGGCGATGTTGCGCAGCTGGCCGGAGGCCTCGATCAGGCCGTCGCGGTTGGCCTGCGCCTCGAAGTGGTCGCGGGCCTCGGTGATCGGCAGGCCGGTCTCCTCGGCGAGCAGCTCGATCACGCGGGCGGAGAAGCCCTTCGGGGTGTTGATGCCGGTGCCGACGGCGGTGCCGCCGAGGGGCACCTCGGCCACACGGGGCAGGGAGGCGTCGATGCGCTCGATGCCGTAGCGCACCTGGGCGGCGTAGCCGCCGAACTCCTGGCCCAGGGTCACCGGGGTCGCGTCCATGAGGTGGGTGCGGCCGGACTTCACGATGCCGGAGAACGCCTCGGCCTTCTTCTCCAGCGAGGCGGCCAGGTGGTCCAGGGCCGGCTTCAGGTCGTTGATCAGCGCGCCGGTCACGGCCACGTGCACGGAGGTGGGGAACACGTCGTTGGAGGACTGCGAGGCGTTCACGTGGTCGTTCGGGTGGACGGTCTCCTCGGAGCCGGCCGCCTGGAGCGACTGCGTGGCGAGGTTCGCGAGCACCTCGTTGGTGTTCATGTTCGAGGAGGTGCCGGAGCCGGTCTGGAACACGTCGATCGGGTACTGGTCGTCGTGCTCGCCGGCGATCACCTCGTCCGCGGCGGCCACGATCGCGTCCGCGCGCTCCTGGGAGATGATCCCGAGCTCGGCGTTCGCCTTCGCGGCGGCCTTCTTGATCTGGGCCAGCGCGTGGATGTGGGCGGGCTCGAGGGTCTTGCCGGAGATCGGGAAGTTCTCCACGGCGCGCTGCGTCTGGGCGCTGTAGAGCGCGTCGACCGGGACCTTCACCTCGCCCATGGTGTCGTGCTCGATGCGGAACTGCGGCTCACTGTTCTGTGCGGTCATGCCGCCATCCTAGTTCTCGGGCCCCACCGCGCACCGTCTTTCGCATTCGCTCGGGAAACCGTCGTCTCGCCGTCACGACGGCGACGGGGAGACGACGATCTCCCGAACGGAAGTGCCGGGGCTCAGACCTCGAGGTCGCCGAGCACGCGGCCGGGCTGCGCGGTGCCCTCGGCCAGCGAGTAGGTCAGGCCGACGACGGCGGCGCGCCCGTCCCGGACGGCGCGGTACAGGGAGCGCGAGCTCTCCACGAGGCGGTCGCAGGTCTGGTCCACGTGCTCCGCGACCGTGCCGTCCACGTCCGTCACGCCGGCGCGCTGCGCGGCGAACACGGACGGGGTGATGCGCTCCACGAGCGAGCGGATGAAGCCGGCCGGCATCGTCCCGGTCTCGTAGGCCTCGACGGCGGCGGTCACCGCGCCGCACGAGTCGTGGCCGAGCACCACCACGAGCGGGATGTCCAGGACGTCCACGGCGTACTCGAGCGTGCCGAGCACGGCGTCGTCGATGACCTGGCCCGCCGTGCGGATGACGAACACGTCGCCGAGGCCCACGTCGAAGATGATCTCCGCGGCGAGGCGGGAGTCGGAGCAGCCGAAGATCGCCGCGATGGGCTCCTGCCCGGCGGTCAGGTGGGAGCGGCGCTCGGCGTCCTGGTTGGGATGGCCGGGGTCGCCCTCCACGAACCGGCGGTTGCCCTCCTGCAGGAGGCGCCAGGCCTCGGCCGGGGTGTGCGGGCGCCGGGCCATCGGGGCCGCGGCGGCGGTGGGCTTCTGGGGGGTGGTCATCGGATCTCCTTTGCGACGGCGCGGGCCAGGTCTTCCAGGACCTCGCGTCCGCCGGTGGTGGTCAGCACCACGATGCTGCCGTCCACCTCGGCCACGAAGTGCTGCTCGGCGGACTCCTTGGGCTCCATGTGCTGCCACGTGATCCCGTCCACGTCCACGGACTCCTCGGCCGGGGCGGTGCCCACGCGGAGCGCGAGCCAGGTGGCGTCGGCGTCCGCGGTCTGCCGCAGCCCGGCGAACACGGTGTCCGTCACCACCCAGCCGACGTCCCACGTCTGCAGCCCGTCCATCGGCTGCAGTCGGGCGTAGTTGGCGTACCAGGGCTCCGGGACCTCGGGGGCCAGGGCCGGGAGGGCGCCGTCGTCGTGAGGGACCGTGGCGGCGGCCTCCGCCACGTCCACCCGGTCCCCGGGAGCGCGCGGCGCGGGGTTCGGGTTGAGCGCGACCACCACGAGCACGAGGGCGAGGGTGGCGAGCACCGACAGCAGCATGCCGATCCACGGCTGGTTGGCCCGCTGCGCCTGCTTGGCGGTCAGGACGGGGCGGGGCGCCGGCGCGGCCGGTGCGGTCTCGGGTGCGGGGGAGCTCACCCGAGGCATTCTGCCACTCCCGCCGTAGGATGACGGGGAGGGCAGAGCCGCCCACACGCCAGTCCGCAGCGACGGCGCACCGCGAGAAGGATCGGAGACACGATGACGAACGCGTCCTCGGAGAAGACCGGCTACGAGAACCATGTCCCGGACCGCAACCTGGCGATGGAGCTGGTGCGCGTGACGGAGGCGGCCGCCATCGCCGCGAGCCCGTGGGTGGGCTACGGCGACAAGAACAAGGCCGACGGTGCCGCCGTCGACGCCATGCGCTCCTTCATGGACACCGTGGCGATGGACGGCACCGTGGTGATCGGCGAGGGCGAGAAGGACGAGGCCCCGATGCTGTTCAACGGGGAGAGGGTCGGCGACGGCGCCGGCGCCCCCGTGGACGTGGCCGTGGACCCGATCGACGGCACCCGCCTCACCGCGATGGGCTACAACAACGCCCTCTCCGTGTTCGCCGTGGCCGAGCGCGGCACCATGTTCGACCCCTCCGCCGTGTTCTACATGGACAAGCTCGTGGTGGGCCCCGAGGCCGCCGACTTCGTGGACATGCGCCTGCCCGTGAAGCAGAACGTGAACCTCGTGGCCAAGGCCCTCGGCAAGCCCGTCTCCCAGGTGACCGTGTGCGTGCTGGACCGCCCGCGCCACGAGGGCCTCGTGAAGGAGATCCGCGCGGCCGGCGCCCGCGTGAAGTTCATCCTCGACGGCGACGTGGCCGGCGCGATCGCCGCGGCCCGCCCGGACACCGGCGTGGACATGATGATGGGCATCGGCGGCACCCCGGAGGGCATCGTCACCGCGTGCGCCATCAAGGCCACCGGCGGCGTGATCCAGGGCCGCCTGGCCCCCGTGGACGAGGCCGAGCGCCAGAAGGCCCTCGACGCCGGCCTGGACCTGGACGCCGTGCTCACCACGGACGAGCTCGTCACCTCGGACCACTGCTACTTCGCCGCCACCGGCATCACCGACGGCGACCTGCTGCGCGGCGTGCGCTTCGTGAACGGCCGCGTGCAGACCCAGTCGATCGTGATGCGCTCGAAGTCCGGCACCGTCCGCACCGTGGACGCCGAGCACGACGTCAAGAAGTGGGCCAAGTGGCTCGAGGAGCGTTGAGCCGCTGACCCCCACCCCCTGCCTTTTCCCTAGCGAAAGTGCTCAGTGGCGGGGCAGGCCCGCCGCGTGGACGGTCGCCGGGGCGCCGTCCGCGCTCGCGACGACGAGTGGGCCGCCCGCCGTCTCCGCGGCAGGCAGGAACACGGCCTCGCCCGGACCGAGCACGACCTCCTGCCCGGCGAGGGCGAGCCGGGCCCGCCCCCGGGTGACCACCGCGAGGCCCGGGCCGGAGAGCGTCAGCGCGCGGTCGCCGTCGTCGTCGAGGGTGGCCTGCAGCAGCTCGAACTCCTCGAACGGCGGCCGGTACGCCACCACGGAGTCCGCCACGCGCTCGGGCTCGGTGTAGGGCACGGGCAGCGCCTCGAACGCCACCACGCGCCGCAGCTCCGGGATGTCCACGTGCTTGACGGTCAGCCCCCCGCGCAGCACGTTGTCCGACGCCGCCATGACCTCCACGCCCAGCCCGTGCAGGTAGGCGTGCACGTTGCCGGCCGGCAGGTGCACCGCCTGGCCGGGGGCCAGGTCCACGCGGTTGAGCAGCACGGCCACGAGCACGCCCGGGTCGTCGGGGTGGTGCCGGGCCAGCTCCACGGCCGTGGCCAGCGCCGGATCCTGCAGGATCAGCTGCTCCGCGCCCTGCAGCGCCTCCACGGCCTGGGCCACGGCGCCGGGGGCGGACCACGCGGACTCGCCGTCGAGCAGCGCGCAGAACGTCCCCTCCAGATCGCCCGTGGCGAGCGCCTGGCTCATGCGGGCGGCGGCGACGGCGGCCACGGACGTCTGCCCGTCCGCGTACTCGGTGAGGGTCTGGGCGAGCCGCTCGAAGCTCAGGGAGGACTCCTCGGTGGGGCGGAAGCCGCACAGGGCGGAGAACTCCGTGAGGGCCACGAGCATCTCGGGCTTGTGGTTGTCGTCCTTGTAGTTGCGGTGCGGCGCGTCGCGCGGCACGTCCGCGGCCTCCTCGGCGGCGAACCCGGCGCGGGCCTGCTCGAGCGTGGGGTGGGCCTGGATGGAGAGCGGCTGCCCCGCCGCGAGCAGCTTCACGAGGTACGGCAGCCGCCCGCCGGGGGCCGCGGCTCCCAGCATGGCCTCGGGGTCCGCGGCCACGAGCTCGTCGAGGCCCACGCGCCGCCCGTCTCCCATCGGAACGCCGCACGGGGCGCCGGGGTGGGCGCCGAGCCACAGCTCCGCCTCCGGCTCACCGGTGGGCTCGCGGCCCTGCAGACCGGCCAGCAGGGTGGTGGAGCCCCACGCGTAGTCACGGATGATCGGCTCGAGGACATGCATGCCCTCCAGCTTAGGCGAGGGGCCTCGGGGCAGGCGGCTCAGGCCGGCGCGCACAGTCCGTTGGTCGAGGACACCAGGTTCAGCACGTCCTCCTGCCCGGCGTCCTCGGCCCGCATGAGGTCCTCGGCGGTGTAGGGCTGCCCGTCGGGCCGGGTGGGGGCCGCGGGCCAGGTCCTCGGGTCGTCCTTGTCCACGCCGTCCTCCTCCGCGGCGGCCTGGGACAGCACGGCGAGCAGCGGCAGCGGGCTCACGCCCGCCTCGCCCGTCCTGCCCGCCTCGCCCGTCCTGCCCGACGACGACGCGTTCTCCGACGACGCGTCCGAGGAGGAGCCCGTCCCGGCGAGCGCCTCGTCCACGCGGCGGTGGACCTCGTCGTAGTCGGGGTA
The DNA here is from genome assembly GCF_033790745.1 of Micrococcus sp. M4NT. Lineage (NCBI taxonomy): Bacteria > Bacillati > Actinomycetota > Actinomycetes > Micrococcales > Micrococcaceae > Micrococcus > Micrococcus sp. M4NT. Next base: position 71,062 of record NZ_JAMYEH010000006.1, on the reverse strand, counting down.
GGTGGTGAAGTGGTCCTCGGCGGTGCCGAAGTCCGGGGGGCCGATGGTCAGGCGCTCCATCTCCTGGCCGCGGGAGCGCTCGGCCAGGTCCACGAACGTGCCGAGCTGGCTCTGCGGCAGGTTGGTGGTGACCACCTGCTGGCCCGCCTTCAGGATCTCCTCGAAGCGGGTGAGCACGGTGGCCGGGGTGAACTGCTGCAGCATGGCGGCCTGCATGCACTGCTGGCGACGGATGCGCGCGTAGTCCGAGGACCAGTGCCGCGAGCGTGCGAAGGCGAGAGCGTCCTCGCCGTTGAAGTGGTGCTCGCCCGGGGCCCACCACACGTTGCCCCACTCGCCGTCCGGGCGCTGTCCGCGGTGGGTGACGTACCCGCCGGAGACCACGTCCACGCCGCCCATGGCGTCGATCAGCTGGGCGAAGCCGCCCATGTCCATGAGTGCGTACCCGGTGATCTCCAGCCCGAGGATGCCGCCGGCGGCGTCCATCATGGCCTCCGCTCCGGGGTCGGCGGCCCCCGGGTAGAGGTCGGCGTGCTTCTTGGTGACGTCCATGTAGAGGGCGTTGAGGATGCAGTCGTCGCCGCAGGAGAAGCCGTCCGGGTACGCCTGCCACAGCGGCGAGTCCTGCGTGAAGGGCGCGTTCTGCAGGTTCCGGGGCAGGGAGAGCATCACCATCCGGCCGGTGCGCGCGTCCACGGAGGCCACGTGCATGGAGTCGGGCCGCAGCCCGGTGCGTCCCTCGCCGGCGTCGCCGCCCATCACGAGGATGTTGTAGCGGCCGTCGGCCTGGGCCACCGCCGGCCCGTCCCCGAACACCTGGCCGAGCGTGCTCCGGCCCGCGTTCATGGCCCAGCCGCCGTAGAGCAGCCCGCCGGTGGTGAGGAGCAGGGCGAGGATCGTGGACGCGGCGGTGAGGTTGCGCGCCCCGGGGGCGAGGAGGTTCACGCGGATCAGGCGGAAGGTGTCCACCCACAGCACGCCCCAGCCCACGGCCAGCGCGACCAGCAGTGCGGAGAGCGCCAGCAGCACGGTGTCCTGAGCCAGGAGGTTCAGCAGGACGCCGCGGGCCGTCAGCCACAGCACGAGCCCCACGATCAGCACCGCCCACACGGCCATGGTCACGCGCAGCGCGAGGCGGCCGAGCCGGCGGCTGCCCGCCACCACCTGCGCGCCGCCGGGAACGAGGGCGGTGAGCGCCAGCAGGATGGCCCCGCGGCGGGTGCGCTCGGTGGGCGTGGCGGCGCGGGGGTCGCGGACGGGGTCCCGCACGGGATCCAGGCGGTCGGCGGCGGCGATGCTGCCCATCAGCGCTCGGCGGCCATCCGGTCTCGCAGGCGGGAGCCCTTGGCCTGGGCCTGGGCGTTGAGGCCGGCGGCGTGCGCCACCAGGGCGTCCCGCAGGCGGGCGGCCTCCGCGCCCTCGCCCGCGGCGAGGATGCGGGCGGCCAGCAGGCCGGCGTTCGCGGCGCCGTCCACGGAGACGGTGGCCACGGGCACGCCGGAGGGCATCTGCACGATCGAGAGCAGCGAGTCCATCCCGTCCAGGCTCTTGAGCTTCACGGGCACGCCGATCACGGGCAGCGGGGTGACGGCGGCCAGCATGCCGGGCAGGTGCGCGGCGCCGCCGGCGCCGGCCACGATCACGCGGATGCCGCGCTCGTGGGCGCGCGCCCCGAACTCGACCATCTCGCGGGGCATGCGGTGCGCGGAGACCACGCCCACCTCGACGGGCACGCCCAGCTCGCGCAGGGCCTCGGCGGCCGCGCTCATCACGGGCCAGTCGGAGTCCGAGCCCATCACGACGGCGACGACGGGCGCCTCGTCCTGCAGCGGCTGGGTCAGGGGCGCGTCGGCCTGGGTCTCGGGTGCGCTCACGGGCGGGCCTCCGGGGTGTCGGACGCGGTGGCGTCGGGGGTGGTCGGGCGGGCGGACGACGACGGCGCCGCCTCCGCGCCGTCGCGCAGGATCGCCGCGGCGGACTCAGCCTCGGCGACGACGTCGGCGAGGGCCTCACCGGGCGCGGCGACCACGTTCACGTGGCCCACCTTGCGGCCCGGCGAGACGTCCTTGCCGTAGGTGTGGACCTTGGCCGCGGGGTGGGCCGCCATGGCCTCGGCGAAGCCGGCGTAGAGGTCCTCGCGCGCGCCGCCCAGGATGTTCTTCATCACCACGGTGCCGCGCGGGGCGGTCTCGCCCAGCGGCAGGCCGAGCACGGCGCGCACGTGCTGCTCGAACTGCCCGGTGACGGCGCCGTCCATGGACCAGTGCCCCGAGTTGTGGGGGCGCATCGCGAGCTCGTTCACCTGGAAGCCCGGGCCCACGCCGGGGGTCTCGAACAGCTCGACGGCCAGCATGCCGGTCACGCCGAGCTCCTCGGCGATCCGCGCGGCGGCGGCGCTCGCGGCCGCGGCCACGGCGGGGTCGAGGTCCGGCGCGGGGGCGATCACCAGGTCGCACACGCCGGCGGTCTGCACGGACTCCACCACGGGGTAGGCGGCGGCCTCGCCGGAGGGCGTGCGCGCCACCTGGACGGAGAGCTCGCGGGCGAAGGGCACGAGGGCCTCGGCCAGCAGGGGCGTGATGTCGGCCGCGAGCCACGTGCCCAGCGTGCCGTCCGCCGCGGACGCGCGGGCGTCGTCGGCGTCGTCCAGCGTGAGGACGCCCTTGCCGTCGTAGCCGCCGCGGGGGGTCTTCAGGATCATGGGCCAGCCGTGCTCGTCGCCGAACGCCACCACGTCCTCGAGCGTGTCCACCGCGGCCCACGCGGGGTTGGGCAGGCCCAGCCGCTCGACCGCCTCGCGCATCAGCAGCTTGTCCTGCGCGTACTGGAGCGCGTCCGGGCCGGGGTGCACGGCGACGTCGAGGGACTCCAGCGCGCGCAGGTGCTCGGTGGGCACGTGCTCGTGGTCGAAGGTGAGGACGTCCACGGTGGAGGCGAACGCGCGCAGCGTGGCCAGGTCCGTGTGGTCGCCCACCTCATGCGGGGCCACCTGGGCCGCAGAGGAGTCCTCCGCCTCCGCGAGGACGCGGAAGGGCACGCCCAGCTCCGCGGCCGGGGCCGCCATCATGCGCGCCAACTGGCCGCCGCCGATCACTCCGAGTCGAGGAAAAGTCACCTCGCCAGGGTAGTCCGGCGGTCTGGGAAGTCCGTCACTGATCTCTGTGAACCCGCCCACGCGCCCCGCCCGCCGCGCGTCGTCGCCCACACCCGGGGCTACAGTGTTCCCAGCCGTCCGGGGGGTCCGCTCTGCGCTCCCCCCTCTCGTCCCTTCCCCCATCCGAACGAGGTGCCCCCGCCCATGAACGATCTCTGGCAGCGCTTCACGGGGCTCGTCTCGATGCTCTGGCGCGAAGTCGCCAAGTTCGGCACCGTGGGCGCGCTGGCCTTCGTGATCGACTCCGCCGTGTTCTGGTGGCTCATGACCGGCCCCATGGAGGGCTCCAACGTCAAGGCGAAGATCTGGGCCGGCGTGGTGGCCACCCTCTTCAGCTGGGTGGCCAACCGCTACTGGACCTTCCGCCACAAGCGCCAGGCCAACGTGGTCCGCGAGCTCGTCATGTTCCTCGTGATGAACGCGATCGGCCTGGGCATCCAGGCCGGCTGCGTGTTCATCGCGCAGTACCTCATGGGCGTCACCGACCCCACGGGCCTGTTCATCGCCGGCAACGTGATCGGCCTCTTCTTCGGCACGACGTTCCGGTACTTCGCCTACCGATTCTGGGTGTTCAAGGACGAGCTGGACGCCGAGCCGGGCTACGAGGGGGACATCGCCCTCCTCACGGGCCAGCTGCCCGTGCTCCACCACCACGACCGGCACCCGGGCGAGCCCATGCCCCAGGACGACGCCGTCACCCCCGAACGCTGACCGCCCGACCCGCGTCCCACGCCTCCAGGGCGTGACGCACGGCGGCGAGGCTGAGGCGCGCCCGCCCCGCCCCCGTCGTGGCATCCCCCTTCTCCTCGACCTTCTCCCCGACGCCGTCGGCCCCCGCCGGCAGCATCCCCGGCGTCACGTGGTCCACGGGGCCGGGGAGCGCGTCCGGCTGCGCGCGGATCTCCGCCGCCACGTCCACGACGCCGGGCTCCAGGTCCGCGTCCCCGCCGAACTCGGGCTCGAGCCCGCGCGGCAGCGCGACGGCGAGCACCGCCGTCGCCGGGTCCGTCCAGTCCTGTGGCCGGTCGGTGAGCACCGCGGCGGGCGCGGGGGAGGGACCCGAGCTGGCGCCGCCGTCGTCGGGAGCCCCCGCCGAGAGCTCGGCGCCCGCACACAGCGCGCCGAGCGCGAGGGCGTGGGAGAGCCAGTGCTCGGGCAGGTCCACGTGCACGGCGTCACCGGGGGCGATGCCCTCGTCCGCCAGCAGGCCGGCCGCCTTCGCCGCCCAGTTCACCGTGACCGCGCCGGAGAGCTCGATGCGCTGGTCCACGGCGCCGTGCTCGTCCGCCGCGGGGGCGCCGGCCGGGGAGGGCTCCTGCACGATCGCGGGGCGCGGGGAGGAGGCGAGGCGGGCCACGAGCGGGCCGCCGGAACGGGGCGTGGAGAGGGAGACCATGGGGCCAGTGTGGCACCCGTCCCGCGGGGCGGATCGGCCTCGGCGGCTGCGAATCACACCCGTGTAACTCCCCGTGTAGGGTGTGCTCTGAACCACGCACGCAACGCCCCGGGAGGCCGTCATCATGGAGAGCACGCAGCGCGCCGAGGACGCATTCGCGGGGGAGTCGCGTCAGGCCGCCGCTCGCGCCCGCGCCGTGCCGAGCGACTGGTTCCTGGACCCCGCGGATCCGGCCGCCGGCTGGGCGCAGGAGGAGGGCCTGGAGGCGCAGGCCTCGGCCTTCCTCGCCGCCCACGACGTCGACGCCGCCCCGCGTGCCACCGTCACCGCCCTCTTCCCGCAGCAGGTGCCGCAGCAGCCCGCGCCCGCTGTGGCCCCGGCCGTCGGATCCCCGTGGGAGGCGCTGCCCGGCGTCGTGACGGAGCCCGTGGAGGGCGACCTCGCGTGGCAGGTGGACGCGCTGTGCGCGCAGACGGACCCCGAGGCGTTCTTCCCGGAGAAGGGCGGCTCCACGCGCGAGGCCAAGAAGGTGTGCGCCGCGTGCGACGTGCGCCGCCAGTGCCTGGACTACGCCATGGCGAACGACGAGCGCTTCGGTATCTGGGGTGGGCTCTCCGAGCGGGAGCGCCGCCGCCTGCGCCGTGAGCGCGGCTGAGTCCCAGGGCCGCCCTGCCCGCACTGCGGGCTAGGCCCGGCCCCAGCTCGGGTCCAGCACCTGAGGGTCCACGCCGAGGGCCTGCGCACACCGGCTCAGCGCCACCCCGTAGACCGCGCCGTCCAGGTCCCCCGGGTCCGCCGACTCCATGAGGGGACGCTCGAACAGGGTGAGCAGCACGCCGTCCGGGCCCTCGCGCTCCGCCCGCGCGAACAGCGACTCCTCGTCCTGCTCTGCGCCCGCGTGGAGCAGCCGCAGCCGTTCCTCCAGGCGGTCCGGGATGCGCTCGACGCGCACGGTCACGCGGGCCAGGCCCGGCGCCTCGAGGTCGCCCAGGCGCTCCACGGCCTTCTCGACGGCCGTCAGCAGCGCCTCGCTGCGGCCGCGCTCCGAGCGGGCCCCGAAGGGGCGCGGGTGTCGGAGCCCGCGGGCGCGGCGGTCGCGCAGGCCGGAGCGACGGCGCCGTCGTCGCCTGCCGGCCCCCGGGGAGCCGTCGTCCGCTCCGCTGCCCGCGCCCGTCCCGTCGCGTGGCGCGTCACCCGTTCCGCCGCCCGGCACGGGCGCGAGGGGGTCGAGAGGGTCCGGCGCGGTCATGCGGACACTGTAGGACACGAGGCCCGGGGCGGGCCCCGCGCCCGGGGCCGAGTAGGCTGGGTCGCCGTGGGAGCCATGCGACGCTGCAGCAAGACCGGATGCCAGGGGGACGCCCTGGCCACGCTGACGTACAACTACGCGGACTCCACGGTGGTGATCGGCCCGCTCTCGCGCCGCGCCGAGCCCCACACCTACGACCTCTGCGGCGAGCACGCCCGCCGCACCACCGCCCCCCGCGGGTGGGAGGTGCTGCGCCTCGCGCTGCCCGAGCGCTACGAGCCGGTCCCGCGGCAGGGCGCCGCCGGCGCCGTGCCCCCGGCCGAGGCGCCGCCCGCGCCGTCCGCCTGCGCCGCTCCGCCCGCGCCCGCCGCGCGCCCGGGCCTGCGCCTCGTCCGCGACGAGGGGCCCGAGAATCCGGTGCACTCCTGACACCTTCTGGCCGCCCCCGGGGGAGCTGACCGGTGACGGAGCCGCCGACGATTCTGTGGGCACCCGGCCCGCGGGGGCGCCCACGTCGGTAGGCTGACCGCATGACTGAGACCCCCGCCAGCCCCGCCGTGCCCCGCACCCCCGACGTCGACCCGGCCTACGCCAACCGCGCCACCGTCCCCGGCGCCACGTTCGACTTCACGGTCCGCGACCTGGGCCTGGCCGAGGCCGGCCGCCACCAGATCCGCCTCGCCGAGCACGAGATGCCGGGCCTGATGTCCCTGCGCGAGGAGTATGCCGAGTCCCAGCCGCTCGCCGGCGCGCGCATCGCCGGCTCGCTGCACATGACCGTGCAGACCGCCGTGCTGATCGAGACCCTCACCGCGCTCGGCGCCGAGGTCCGCTGGGCCTCCTGCAACATCTTCTCCACGCAGGACGAGGCCGCGGCCGCCGTCGTGGTGGGCTCCGGCACCCCCGAGGAGCCCGCGGGCGTGCCCGTGTTCGCGTGGAAGAACGAGTCCCTGACGGACTACTGGTGGACCGCCTCCCAGATCCTCACGTGGCCCGGCGCCGCCGAGGACCCGGAGAAGGGCCCCAACATGATCCTGGACGACGGCGGCGACGCCACCCTGCTCGTGCACAAGGGCGTGGAGTTCGAGGCCGCCGGCGCCGTGCCGTCCGCCACCGAGGACGACCCGGAGGAGTACCGCATCGTCCTCGAGACCCTGCGCCGCTCCCTCGAGGAGGACCCCCAGCAGTGGACCCGCACCGCGGAGACCCTGCGCGGCGTCTCCGAGGAGACCACCACGGGCGTGCTGCGCCTCTACCAGCTGGCGCAGGAGGGCACACTCCTCTTCCCGGCCATCAACGTGAACGACTCGGTCACGAAGTCCAAGTTCGACAACAAGTACGGCATCCGCCACTCGCTGCCGGACGGCATCATGCGCGCCACGGACGTGCTGATCGGCGGCAAGGTGGCCGTGGTGTGCGGCTACGGCGACGTCGGCAAGGGCGCCGCGGAGGCGCTGCGCGGCCAGGGGGCCCGCGTGATCGTCACGGAGATCGACCCGATCTGCGCGCTCCAGGCCGCGATGGACGGCTACCAGGTGGCCACCCTCGACGACGTCGTGGACCTCGGCGACATCTTCGTCACCACCACGGGCGGCAAGGACATCATCATGGCCGAGGACATGCTGCGCATGAAGGACAAGGCCATCGTGGGCAACGTCGGCCACTTCGACAATGAGATCGACATGGCCGGCCTGGGCCGCGTGCCGGGCGTGGTGAAGACCGAGATCAAGCCGCAGGTCCACGAGTGGACGTTCGAGGCCGGCACGGACGCCGAGCGCTCGATCATCGTCCTCTCCGAGGGCCGCCTGCTGAACCTCGGCAACGCCACCGGGCACCCGTCCTTCGTGATGTCCGCGTCCTTCACCAACCAGGTGATGGCGCAGATCGAGCTGTTCGGCGGCTCCACCGGCACCGGCGCCCTCACCGGTCAGCACTACGAGAAGCAGGTCTACACCCTGCCGAAGATCCTCGACGAGAAGGTGGCGCGCCTGCACCTGGACGCCCTCGGCGTCGGGCTCTCGGAGCTGACCAAGGCCCAGGCCGAGTACCTCGGCGTGGACGTGGCCGGGCCGTACAAGGCCGACCACTACCGCTACTGACCCCCTCGCGCCGCGGAGCCTCCGGGGTGCCCACCGCAGGACCGATCAAGGAGACACCCATGAGTTCATTCCCGGCGGGCCGCGGGCGCGAGGAGCGCTCCGGGTCCGGCAGTGCCGACTCCGGAGAGTTCGAGTCCGGCCTGGACTACGGCGCCTTCGCGGAGGATGAGCCGCAGACCGACCGCACGCAGGCGCTGCCGCGCACGGGCGCGGACGGCGGCGACCAGCACACCACCGCCCTGGACCCGGACGAGCTGGCCCGCCTGCGCGGCGCCGACGCCCCGTCCGGGGCAGCGGGGTCCTCGGCGGCGGCCCCGGCCGAGGACATCGTGGCCTCGCGGCCGGTGGCCAGCACCACGCCCCTGCACGTCGAGGAGCCGGCGCGCCGCACCGCGCCCATGGAGGCCGTGGCCCCCGCCGCGGCCGCCCCGGCGTGGCCGGGCGCTGCGGGCGCGCCGGCGGCGGGCGGCCGCCCGGCGGGCGCCGTGGCCGAGGGGCCGAGCCCCGAGGAGCGGGCGCGGCTGCCCAAGGGTGGCCCGCGCGTCGCGCAGACGCTGCTGGCCATCCTGGCGCCGCTCTGGCTGCTGCTGACCGCCGTGAAGCTCGTGGCGAGCCCGGCGTTCCTGTGGCTCGAGTACCACCGGCCCGGCTTCCCGGCGGACCGCTTCGGCTTCACCATGGACGACCGCATGCACTACGGATCCGCGGGCCTGGACTACCTGGGCAACCTGTCCGGCACCCGGTACCTCTCCAGCCTCACGCACGGCGGCGGCCCCCTCTTCACCGAGGCCGAGGTCTCCCACATGGCCGACGTCAAGACCGTGATGCTGTGGGCCACTGTGGCCCTCGTGGTCCTGACCGTGCTGTGCATCCTGCTGATCGTGCACCTGCTGCGGAACAACCCGGGCGGGGTGCGCCGCGCCCTCTTCGCGGCGGCCGCCTGGTTCCTCGTGGCCCTCATCGTGCTGGCCGTCCTGGCCGTCATCGGCTGGTCCTCGTTCTTCGCGGGCTTCCACTCGCTGTTCTTCGCGGACGGCAGCTGGACGTTCTCCGTGCAGGACGCGCTGATCCGCCTGTACCCGAGCCAGTTCTGGATCGACGCCGCCGTCGCGGTGGGCCTCATCAGCCTGCTGACCGCCCTGCTCACGCTCGTCTTCACCTGGCCAACGCGCCGCCGTCGCGAGCGCACCGCGGACCAGCGCAGTGCCTTCGAGTCCACGCGCCTGCGCTGGGCCCGCGAGGAGGACGCGCAGCTGCGGTGACGGGCCGCTGAGGCCCCCGCACGAACGCGCCCCGCCCCCCTGTGATGGGAGGCGGGGCGCGGTGCGTCCGGCGGGTGTGCGGGTCTCAGGAGGACGGGGACCCGTCCACGAACGGGTAGTCCGTGTAGCCGTGCGCCCCGCCCGTGTAGAACGTCGTCGGGTCCGGCTCGTTGAGGGGCAGCCCCTCGCGCCAGCGGCGCGCCAGGTCCGGGTTGGCGATCAGCTCGCGGCCCACGGCCACCGCGTCGGCCAGGCCGTCCTCCACGATCCGGCGGGCCTCCTCCAGGCCCGTGACCGCGCCGAAGCCGCTGTTGAGCACCAGGGGCCCGGAGAAGGACTCGCGCAGGTGCGCCGCGAGGTCACCGGCCACGTCCTGGTGGAGGACGGAGAGGTAGGCCAGGTCCAGGTCGGCGAGGCCGGCCAGGAGCGCCTCGTAGGTGGCCAGGACGCCCGCCCGGTCCTCCTCGAGGGTGCCCTGCACGTTGTGCTCGGGGGAGATGCGCAGGGCGGTGCGCTCGGCGCCGATGGCCTGGGCGACGGCGCGCACCACCTCCACGGTGAGGCGCGCCCGGTTCTCCGGGGAGCCGCCGTAGGCGTCCTCGCGGGTGTTGCTGGAGGGCGCCAGGAACTCGTGGAGCAGGTACCCGTTGGCGCCGTGGACCTCCACGCCGTCGAGCCCGGCCTCGACGGCCCGGCGGGCGGCGTCGGCGAATTCGGCCACCACGCGGGGCAGCTCCTCCGTGTCCAGGGCGCGGGGCACCGGCCCCTCCGTTTTGCCGCTGAAGCCGCGCACCGGCACCCCGGGGGCGATGGCGCTGGGGGCCTCCGGCTCCGCCCCGCGCAGCAGGTCCGGATGGCTCATGCGCCCGCCGTGCATGACCTGGACGAACACGTGCCCGCCGGCCTCGTGGACGGCCCGCGCCACGGCACGCCACCCCTCGGTCTGGGCGTCGTCGGCGAGGCCGGTCTGGCCGGGGAACGCCCGGCTGCGGAAGGAGGGGAAGGCGCCCTCGGTGACGAGCAGTCCGGCAGTGGCGCGCTGGGCGTAGTGCTCGGCGTGCAGCTCGGTGGGGACGCCGTCCTCGCCCGCCCTCTGGCGGGTCAGGGGGGCCATGACGATGCGGTTGTCCAGGCGCAGGGCGCCGACGTCCAGGGGGTCGAACAGGGAGGGCACGGTGGTTCCGATCGCTCGGGGAGATGGTCCTCCGCGCCAACCGGCCGCCGCCGGAGGTTATTCCGGAGGCAGGGCATTCCGGCGGCGGGGGTGCGGCGCCCTCCCTCAGCGGCGGTAGAGCGCCTCGATGTCCGCGGCGTAGTCGGCCATCACCTGGGAGCGCTTGAGCTTCTGGGACTGCGTCATGTGGCCGGAGGCCTCGGTCAGCTCATGGTCCAGGATGAGGAAGCGGCGGATGGACTCGGCGCGGGAGACGCCCGCGTTGACGGCGTCCACCTGCTCCTGGATCGCCGCCAGGACGGCGGGGTGCGTCGCGGCCTCCTCCAGGGTGAGGTCGAGCTCGCGGTCCATGCTCCAGCGCTTGAGCTCGTCCGGGTCCAGCGTCAGGAGGGCGCCGACGAAGGGGCGGTCGTCGCCGACCACCACGACGTGCCCCACGAGCCGGTGCTCGCGCAGCTTCTCCTCCATGGGCGCCGGATACATGTTCTTTCCGCCCGCGGTGACGATGATGTCCTTCTTGCGGCCGGTGATCCGCAGGAAGCCGTGCTCGTCGAGGGAGCCGAGGTCGCCGGTGCGGAAGAACCCGTCCTCCATGACCGCCGCGCTGGCCTCGGGCTGCTCGTGGTAGCCGTCGAACACCACCGGGCCGGAGAGCAGGATCTCCCCGTCCTCGGCGATGCGCACGGTCACGCCGGGCACGGGGAGGCCCACGGTGCCCACGCGCATGGCGGCGGGGATGTTCACGGTGGCGGGCGCCGTCGTCTCGGTGAGGCCGTAGCCCTCCACGATCGGCACGCCGACGCCGCGGAAGAAGTGCACCAGCTCGGGGGATAGGGCGGAGGCGCCCGAGACGCAGGAGGCGACCTCGCCGCCCAGCGCCTGACGGATCTTGCGGTAGACCAGGCGGTCGAAGAGGGCGTGGCGGGCGCGCAGCGCGCGGGAGGGGCCGGGGCCGCCGTCGTACGCGCGGGCCTCCTCGGCCTCGGAGAACGCGATGGCCGTCTTCTTCGCGGCGGCGTAGATCCGTCCGGTCCCGGCGCGCTCGGCATTGGCCGCGACGCCGGCCTCGAGCTTCTCGAACACGCGCGGCACGGCGAGCAGCCAGGTCGGGCGGTAGGAGGGCAGGTCCTGCATGAGCGTGGCGGGGGAGGGGGCGTGCGCCACCTGGATCCGCGCGTAGAGGCAGATGACCTGCACGGCGTGGGCCAGCACGTGCGCGAGCGGCAGGAACATCAGGGTTCGGGAGTGGAGGCCCGGCCCCCACTGGACGACGTCGCGCGCGAAGTGCAGCACGTTGATCGCGGCCGCCGCGAAGTTCCCATGGGTGATGATCGCGCCCTTGGGCGAGCCCGTGGTGCCGGAGGTGTAGACGATCGAGGCGGGGTCGGCGAGGGACGGGCGCGCGCGGGCGGCCTCGAGGTCCTCGGGGGCGACGGCGGCGCCGTCCTCCTCGAGGGCGGCCAGGCCCGCCTCGGTCAGGGGGAACAGGTCCAGCTCGACGTCGGCCGACGTCGCCGCGGCGCGGGCGAGGTCGCCGAGCGTGTCATCGGCGTGGGCCAGGACGCGGGTCCCGGAGTCGGCGAGGATGTGGCGGACCTGGCTCTCGGAGGAGGTCTCGTAGATCGGCACGGAGACCGCGCCGGCGAACCACACCGCCTGGTCGAGGACAGCCCACTCGTAGCTCGTGGGGGCGAAGATCGCGACCCGGTCGCCGGGGGCCACGCCGCGGGCGATCAGTCCCCGCGCGACGGCCCGGACGCGGTCCAGGAAGGCGCCGAAGCGGACGTCCGTCCAGCCGCCGGCGCCGTTGCGCAGGGCGTAGACGGGCGCCGTCGGGTCCTCGGAGCACGAGGCGAGGATGAGGTCGGTGAGGTTGCTCTCCGCGGGAGGCATCGCCACGAGCTCGGTGGCGGACTCGGTGAGCGGGCTGGAAGTGGTCACCCCCCGAGGGTAGCCATACCGGTGGTCGCCGTCAGTTCCATGTACCCACGTCAGGGCAGGCTATGTCAGGCCGGGGTCGCTCAGATCCAGCTGCTGAACCACATGCGCCAGCGCCACTGCGGGTAGGGGATGGTCTCGCCGATCCACACGGGCAGGAAGAACAGGGACACGGCGACGGCGAGCGCCACGTACGCGGCGACGATCGCCCCGCCCCAGCGCGGGCCGGGCCGATGGCCGGGGCGCAGCAACAGGGAGAGGACGAGCACGATCATCAGGATGAGGAAGGGCTCGTAGGCGATCGAGTAGAAGAAGAACATGGTGCGCTCGGGCCACAGGAACCACACGATCTGCCCGGCCACGTAGGCGCCCAGGAGGGCGCCGGCACGCCAGTCGCGGTACCGGACGAGCACGGCCAGGCAGACGAGCACGGCCGCCAGGCCGGTCCACCACACGAACGGGTTGGCGATGTCCGTGATGGCGGCGGCGCAGTCGCGTGCGGCGTCCGCGGGACAGCCGTCCTCCCCGGGCTTGCCGCCCTCGTAGTAGTAGCTGACGGGGCGCCCCATGAAGGGCCATGTGTACGGGCTGGCGCCGTAGTCGTGGGGGCTCGTCAGGCTCTCGTGGAACGCCGTGGACTCGAGGTGGTAGTGCACCAGCGAGCGCAGCGGTCCGGGCACCAGCGCCGACGGCCCCTGCGCCGGGTTCTCCTCCGCCCAGTGCCGGTGGTAGCCGCCGTCGGTCACGAACCAGCCGGTCCACGAGGCCAGGTACGTCAGCGCGCCGCCGCCCACGACGGCCGCGAACGCCAGGAATCCGTCCCGGCGCACGGCCGCGCTGATCCACTGGCGGATGCCTGCGGTCCGGCGGGCCTCCATGTCCCACAGCACCGTGAGCAGGCCGAACACGGCCATGAAGGCCAGCCCGGAGAGCTTCACGGCGCAGCCCGCGCCCAGCAGCAGCCCGGCCAGCAGGCGCCAGGGCCGCCAGCCCAGCCACGGGCCGGTGGCGAGGGGGTCGGGGTGGCCGCGCCCGACGTCGCGGGCGATGCGCGCGGCCAGCTGCCGCCGCCCGTGCACGCGGTCCGCCAGGAGTGCCGCGAAGGCGGCGATCACGAAGAAGGAGAGGAACATGTCCAGCAGGCCGATGCGGGACATCACGATGTGGTGGCCCTCCGTGGCCAGCAGCAGGCCGGCCACCGCGCCGAGGGAGACGGAGCGGAACAGGTGCTGGGCGATCAGCGTGGTGATCAGCACGGAGAGCGTGCCCGCCACCGCCGCGCTGAACCGCCATCCCACGCCGTTGTCCGCGCCGAAAGCCAGCATGCCCAGGCCGATCAGCCACTTGCCCAGCGGCGGGTGGACCACGTAGGCGGGGTCGGGGAGCGGCTCGGCCTCGCCGCGGGCGAAGGCGTCGTTCACGTCCTCCTCCCAGCGGCGCTCGTAGCCGGACTCCAGGAGGGAGTAGGCGTCCTTGGGGTAGTAGGTCTCGTCGAAGATCAGCTGGTCCGGGAAGCCCAGGTTGGTGAAGCGGACGACGGCGGCCAGCGCCGTGACCAGCAGCGGCACGATCCAGTGCCAGCGGGTCAGCGCCGCGTCGGGGACGCCCAGGCGCTCGCGGAGGGCGGGCGCGGAGAACGGCGCGCGACGGGCGGCATGCGCCCCCCGAGGGACGGCAGGGCCGGACGACGGGCGCGAGGCGAGGGCGGAGGCGGGCACGCGCCCATGCTACGGGGGCGGTGCGGCGGGGCGGGGGCCGAGGCTGACGCCTCGACTCAGGTCAAGACGGTGGGGAGGCGCTTGCGCACCGGGGCTGGCAGATGGGACGCCGCCCGCAGGATCTGCTCCTTGTGCGGACGAAGGCGGTACTTCACCGCGCCGACGGCGTCGCCCTTCCGCTCCCGCCACGTCCGCTGCCAGCCGCCGAACGGGCTGCGGACCCTCACGTGGTACTTGTCCAGCAACGCCTCCGGCACCAGTTCCTGACCCACGCCCCAGCGCTCGGCGAACCGGGCGATGCCCAGCTCCTTGTCCGGGTATCCCGTGAAGTGCATGACGAACGAATCGGCCAGGGACGTCTCGTAGTAATGGCCTCGCGAGTTGAGTTCGCGGTGCCCGACGATGCGGACGGAGTGCTCGTGACCGCGGGTGCGGATGACCCACCACATCTGGTCCTGGTCTCCGTTCGTGAAGAGCCCGTCGCGGTTGTCATCCCACCAGGCCCGCACCTCGGTGAGGTCCGCCGTGGCCGTCTCCTCCACGATCGCCCGCCCGACCTCGTCGTTGCGGATGAGCATGACGCCCGTGTTGATGCGGGACCAGAACCCATTGGGCTCGAGAGGGCCCTCGGCGATCACCAGGCTGATCCCGTCCCGCTCCGCGTCTGCGATGAGGTCCTGGATGTTCGTGGCCGCGAAGTCCGTGACGAAGGCGTCGTCGTCAAGCCAGACGAGCCAGTCGTACATCGGCAGCAGGCGGCGCAGGATGGAGACCTTGTAGTCGAACTTCGAGCGGATCTCCGGGTCGATGCCCGTCTCCAGTCGGAAGTCCATGCCGTGTTCGCGGGCGTAGATCGCGTGGTTGACGTAGGAGCGCAGGCGGATCTCATCGCCGCCGGAAGTCAGGCAGATGCGCGGGTGGTCATTCATGAGGGCGGCCTTCCGACGGCGATGACGTGGCGCCCGGCTCTGACGCCGGGTTGGGGCGAACCCCTACGATCGTGACACATGGCCCCCTCTGAACTCGGACGTCCCGCGCATCCGTCCGGTCGCATCGTCCTCGCCGCCACGCCCATCGGCAATCTCGGGGACGCCTCCGCGCGGCTGCGGGATCTGCTCGCCGAGGCGGACGTGATCGCCGCCGAGGACACGCGCACCGCGCGGCACCTCTGCCAGGCGCTCGGGGTGAGCGCCACGGGCCGCTTCCTGGCCCACCACGAGCACAACGAGGAGGCCTCCGCCCGGGGGCTGCTGGAGCAGGTGCGTGCCGGCGCCACCGTGGCCGTGGTGTCGGATGCCGGCATGCCGACGGTCTCCGACCCCGGCTACCGGCTCGTGGCCGCCGCCGTGGCCGAGGGCCTCGACGTCACGTGCGCCCCCGGCCCGAGCGCCGTGACCACGGCGCTGGCGCTGTCCGGCATGCCGACCGACCGGTTCGCCTTCGACGGCTTCCTGCCGCGCAAGGACGGCGACCGCCGCCGCCGCTTCGAGGAGATCCGCACCGACCCGCGCACGGTGGTGTACTTCGAGTCCCCCCAGCGCCTCACGGATGCACTCGCGGTGCTCGCCGAGACGCTCGGCGCGCAGCGTCCCGTGTGCGTCGCCCGCGAGCTCACCAAGCTCCACGAGGAGGTCGTCCGCGGCACCGCCGAGGAGGTCCTCGCGTGGGCGCGAGAGCGGGCCGCGGGGGAGGGGATTCGCGGGGAGATCGTGCTCGTGGTGGGACCCGCGTCGGCCACGGAAGGAGCCGAGGAGGTCAGCGAGGCGGACGCCGTCGCCGAGGTCGGCGTGCTGGTGGCCTCGGGCACCCGCCTCAAGGAGGCCGTGGCCGCCGTCGCCGGGGCCCACGGACTGCGCAACAGAGACCTGTACCAGGCTGTCCTGGCCGACCGCGCTGGCTAGGATCGGGGGCGAGGGCACCGCCTGCCGCGCGCGCCGGAATAGGGCGAGCCGCCCCGCGGTTGACCTGCCCGTGTGCGGGAGCCGTCGGCTCCCCGCGACCGAGTCTGAAAGAGGTGCACCCATGACCGTGACCGCCGAGCGCGAGAAGGCCCTGCTGGAGTCCGTCCCCACGGGCCTGCTGATCGACGGGGAGTGGCGCGACGCCTCCTCCGGCAAGACCTTCGACGTGAAGGATCCGGCCACCGGCAAGGTCATCGCGAGCCTGCAGGACGCGAACTCCGACGACGCCATGGCCGCCTTCGACGCCGCGTGCGCCGCGCAGGCCGACTGGGCCCGCACCCCGGCCCGCGAGCGCGCGGACATCCTCCGCCGGGCCTACGACATGATCAACGAGCGCGCCGAGGACTTCGCGCTGCTCATGACCCTCGAGATGGGCAAGCCGCTGGCCGAGGCCCGCGGTGAGGTCGTCTACGGCAACGGGTTCCTCCGCTGGTTCTCCGAGGAGGCCGTCCGCCACTACGGGCGCACCCTCACCATGCCGGAGGGCACCCTGAAGATGCAGGTGCACCACAAGCCGGTCGGCCCGTGCCTGCTCATCACCCCCTGGAACTTCCCGCTGGCCATGGCCACGCGCAAGGTCGGCCCCGCCGTCGCCGCCGGCTGCACCATGGTCATCAAGGCCGCCAAGCTGACCCCGCTCACCACCCAGCTCTTCGCCCAGGTGATGATGGAGGCCGGCCTGCCCAAGGGCGTCCTCAACGTGGTCTCCGGCTCCTCCGCTTCGGCCATCTCCGGCCCGATCATGCAGGACCCGCGCCTGCGCAAGGTGTCCTTCACCGGCTCCACCCCGGTGGGCGTGCGCCTGATGAAGGACGCCGCGGACAACGTGCTGCGCACCTCCATGGAGCTCGGCGGCAACGCCCCGCTCATCGTCTTCGAGGACGCGGACGTCGACGCCGCCGTCGAGGGCGCCTTCGCCGCCAAGATGCGCAACATGGGCGAGGCCTGCACCGCGGCCAACCGCTTCCTCGTGCACGAGGACGTCGCCGAGGAGTTCACGCAGAAGTTCGTCGCCAAGCTGGAGGCCCTCAAGCCCCTGCGCGGCACCGATCCGGAGTCCACTCTCGGCCCGATCATCTCCGAGGACGCCCGCGAGGACATCCACGCGCTCGTCAGCGAGGCCGTCGAGGCCGGTGCCGAGGTGCTCACCGGCGGTCAGAAGATCGAGGGCGACGGCTACTTCTACGCGCCCACCGCGCTGAAGGTCCAGAAGGGCAACCCGATCCTGAAGCAGGAGATCTTCGGCCCCGTGGCCCCGATCGTCACCTTCTCCACGGAGCAGGAGGCCATCGAGATGGCCAACGACACCGAGTACGGCCTGGCCTCCTACCTGTTCACCCGCGACTACACCCGCATGTACCGCGTGGCCGAACAGATCGAGTTCGGCCTCATGGGCTACAACGTGGGCGTCATCTCCAACCCGGCCGCGCCGTTCGGCGGCGTGAAGCAGTCGGGCCTGGGCCGCGAGGGCGGCGCCGAGGGCATCGAGGAGTACACCTCGGTGCAGTACATCGGCATCGCCGACCCCTACGCGGACGCGCCGGCCCCGGCCGCTCCGCAGGACGGCGCGGTCAACGCCGACTGACCTCTCGCCGAGCGCATGACGCGGCCCGCCGCCCCCGGAATGCACGGGGCGGCGGGCCGCCGTGCCGTTCACGGACGCCGGGCGTCCTCCGAGGGTGGAAGCCGTGAAGAACCTCGCCCGCCGTGCCGCGCTCGCCGCGGCGGTGCCGGCCGTGACCGCCCTCGACGCCTGGCGCTGCCGGGGCCGGGACACCGCCGACCTCGCCTCCGACGTCACCGTCTGCGTCAAGACGTTCGAGCGGCCGGCCGTCATGGCCCGCTTCGTGCGCAGCACCCGGCGGATCTTCTCCGGGCTGCCCGTGGTGGCCAAGGCCCCGCAGGTGTACCTGGCGCGCACGGCGTCCCTCCGGAAGGTGGGGTGGGACGAGGACCTCCGCATGGTCGACCACCGGGACTTCTTCTCTCGGGCCAGCGGCACGCTCGTGTTCGTCACGGCGCCGTTCCCCGCGTACCACTCCCGTACCCCGTGGAACCGCTTCTTCACGGAGCATCGGAACGACGTCGAGGGAGACTTCTCACTGCTGCACCGCAAGTGGAGCGATCGCGCCGCGGCGGGGGCCCCGGTGCGTCCGCGGCCGGCGCCGGTCGGCTCGTTGACGTCCGACCTCTGAGCCGTGCCGTCACGGCCGTGAACCTACAGTGGTGGGCATGACCGACCCGCATGCCACTCGATCGACTGCCCCGCCCTCCGACAACGCGGATCACGAGGCCGGCGTTCCGGTGGCCTATCGGCCGCCCTCGATCTCGGACTCCGTGGCAGCGGACGACGCAGGGGCCGGACCCCGCCGCGACGCGCGGGAGGAGAAGTCGGGACGCCGGCGCCGTCTCGAGTACCCGCCCGCCCCGGAGCCGTTGCCGGTGGCCGTGGTGGACAACCACACGCATCTGGACTTCCGGGACGGCCTGGTCCGCGTGGACGTGCATCAGGCCATGGATGTCGCGGAGGCCGTCGGTGTGGTCGGTGCGGTGCAGGTGGGGTGCGACGTCGAGTCGGCCCGCTTCACGGTGGAGGCGATCGAGGCCGAGCCGCGGCTGCTGGGTGCCGTGGCCATCCACCCGAACGACGCCGCCCGGCACGCCGAGCGCGGCGACCTGGACGCGGCGCTCGCGGTGATCGAAGAGCTGGCCCGGCACCCCCGGGTGCGCGCGGTGGGGGAGACGGGACTCGACTACTTCCGCACGCAGGACGACGCGGGCCAGGCCGCTCAGCACGAGGCCTTCCGCTGGCACATCCGCCTGGCGCGCGCCCTCGGCAAGGCGCTGCAGATCCACGACCGGGACGCGCACGACGACGTCGTCCGGATCCTGCTCGAGGAGGAGGCCGACGGCGGCCTGCCGCCCCACGTCGTGTTCCACTGCTTCTCCGGGGGACCCGAACTGGCGCGGACGTGCATCGAGCACGGGTGGCACATGAGCTTCGCCGGGCCCGTCACGTTCAAGGCCAACGACGCGCTGCGCGATGCGCTGCGCCTCGCCCCGCCGGAGCTGTTGCTGGTGGAGACCGACGCTCCCTTCCTCACCCCGCACCCGCACCGCGGCCGACCCAACGCGCCCTACCTGATCCCACTGACCCTGCGGGGCATGGCGGCAACGCGGGGCGAGGACGTGGCCGACCTGGGACGGGCCGTGATGGCCAACACCACTCGGGTCTACGGCGAGTTCTAATCCAGGTACTCCGCCTACGATGGACCGCGTGCTGACCCGATTCTTGAAGAGGCGACTCCCGGACGGGACGCAGTACCTCGTCGACCGGGGCATGCGCATCCGCCTGGTGTTCGTCGTCCTGGGCTCCATCGTCGTCGCGCTCCTGGAGATGGCGGCTCTCGCGTCGGTCCTCCCGCTCGTCGACCTCCTGACGGCCGGTCGGCTCTCCACCCCCGTCGTCGCTGACGTGTTCACCGCGTGGGGCGTGGACACGGTCGGGGAGCAGGCGCTGGCTCTCTCGGGGATCATCGTCACGGCCTTCTTCACCAAGGCCGTGCTCGTCCTCGCCTTCCGCTGGTGGACCATGGGATTCACCAACCGGAACCTGATCGAGACGTCGTCGAAGCTCCTCGCCTACTACCTGCGGGCGGACTACGGGCTCCACCTCACCCGCACGGTCGGCACCCTGGTCAGCAACGTGACCTCCACATCGGGCATGGCCTACACCGGGGTCATCAACGGTGGGGTCACACTCCTCACGGACGTGGTGACACTGGTCGCGGTGGCGATCGTGGTGGGCGTCGCCATGCCCATGACCGCACTCGGCATGGCCGTCTACTTCATGGTGGTGGCCCTCGTCTTGAAGTACTTCATCCGACGCCCTGCCTCGCGGCTCGGCTGGACTCTGGTGGTGACGGGGGAGGCCTCGAACACGGCGGCGCTGCAGGGTCTCGAGAACTACAAGGACGTGAAGATCCGGGGCAACGACTCGGCGTTCCTCAACGCGTACCGCGACGCACGGACGGAGAACGCCGCAGCCATCCGCCTCAAGATGATCCTCACGATGATGCCGCGCTACGTCCTCGAGGTGGCCTTCGTCGCGGCCATCGCGGCCCTGGTGGCGATCTCCTTCGCCAGTGGCCGCGGTGACCAGGCCTTCGGATCCCTGGCCCTGCTGGCGATGGCCGGCTTCCGGGTTCTCCCCTCCATGGCCTCCATCATGGCCACGAGCAATGAGATCAGGACGTCCTGGCCTGCCTTCGAGCGCACGGTCGCCGAGCTCAAGGACGCACAGCCGGTGCTGGACGCGGCGCGCCGACCGTATGACCGTCTCGACTTCACGCGCTCCTTGGAGGTACGGGACGCGAGTTTCACCTACCCCGGCAAGGACGAGCCGGTCCTGAAGGACATCGACCTCACCATCCCCTTCGGCTCCTCCTACGCCTTCGTGGGCGGCAGCGGCGCCGGCAAGACCACGCTCATCGACCTGCTGATCGGCTTCCACCACGCGCAGGCCGGCGGCGTGTACGTGGACGGGCAGAAACTCGAGGCGAACCCGCGCGGCTGGTGGGACAACGTGGGGTTCGTCCCGCAGTCCGTCACCGTGGTCAACGGCACCGTGCTGCACAACGTCCTGCTGGACACCGAGGCCGCCGAGACCGTGGACCGCTCCGAGGTGGAGCGCGTCCTCCGCGACGCCCAGCTCGGCGAGTGGCTGGACGCCCTGCCCGACGGCCTGGACACCGTCATCGGCGAGGGCGCCGTCGGCGTCTCCGGCGGCCAGCGCCAGCGCCTCGGCATCGCCCGCGCGCTGTACCGGCGCCCGCGGCTCCTCGTGCTGGACGAGGCGACGTCGGCGCTCGACAACCTCACGGAGCGCCGCGTGACGGACGTGATCCAGGCCCTCAGCGGGAGGATCACCGTGCTGGTGGTGGCCCACCGGCTCTCCACCGTGAAGCACTGCGATCAGATCGTCCTCATGGACCAGGGCCGCATCGCCGGCCAGGGGACCTTCCAGGGACTCCAGGAGACCAGCCCGGAGTTCCGCGAGCTCGTCGAGCTCGGCGACCTGTCCACGTGAGCCGGAGGCGCCCGCCCCTATCGCGTCCCGCTCCGCCGATAGACTCCCACGCATGACCCAGCACCCCGAGGCGCCCGCGCCGGCCCCGCTCCTCAGCGCAGCGGACGTGCGGCGCATCGCCGCGGAGCTGGACCTGCGCCCCACCAAGCAGTGGGGCCAGAACTTCGTGATCGATCCCAACACCATCCGGCGCATCGTGCAGGCGGCCGGAGTCGGCCCGGAGGAGCACGTGCTGGAGATCGGGCCCGGTCTCGGCTCCCTCACGCTGGGCCTGCTGGACGCCGCGTCCGCGGTCACCGCGGTGGAGATCGACCCGGTGACCGCCGCGCGGCTGCCCCGCACGGTGGCCGACTACCGGCCGGAGGCGGCGGACGCCCTCGCGGTGCTGCACGCGGACGCCATGACCCTCTCCCCGCACGAGCTGGACGCGGTCCGGCCCGCGGCCGCCGGCACGGGCCCCACGGCCCTCGTGGCCAACCTCCCGTACAACGTCGCCGTGCCCGTGCTGCTGCACGCGCTCGCGGTCCTGCCAGGGCTGCGTCACGGACTCGTGATGGTGCAGGACGAGGTCGCGGACCGCCTCGCCGCCCCACCCGGCTCCCGGGTCTACGGCGTCCCCTCCGCCAAGGCCGCCTGGTACGCGGACGTCCGCAAGGCCGGCGTGATCGGCACGCAGGTGTTCTGGCCCGCCCCGCGCATCCACTCCGGCCTCGTCGCCTTCACACGCCGCGAGCCCCCGGTCTCGGACGTCGACCGCCAGGACGTGTTCGCCGCGGTGGACGCCGCGTTCTCCCAGCGCCGCAAGACCCTGCGGGCCGCCCTCGCGAGCTGGGCCGGCACGCCGGCGCTCGCGGAGGAGGCGCTCCGCGCCGCCGGCGTGGACCCCCGCGCGCGGGGCGAGCAGCTGGACATCGCCGCCTTCGCGCGCATCGCGCGGCACCGCCCTGCGGCAGGGGAGGCCCGCCCGTGAGCCAGGACCCCACCGCCCGCCATGTCACGGCCACCGCCCCCGGCAAGGTCAACCTGTCCCTGCGGGTCGGCCCGCCCGGCCTCGACGGCTACCACCCGGTGGCCACTGTGTACCTCGCCGTCAGCCTGCGGGAGACCGTCACGGCCATCGTCCGCCCGGACGCCCGGATCACGGTCGCCCCGTCGCAGCGCCAGGTGAGCCTCGTGGACACCGCGGACGTGCCGTGGGACGAGCGCAACCTCGCCCATCGGGCGGCCGTCCACCTCCGGGAGACCCTCGGCCTTGAGCCGGACACCCACGGCGTGGACCTCGAGGTCGCCAAGCAGGTGCCCGTGGCCGGAGGCATGGGCGGCGGCTCCGCGGACGCGGCCGCCGCACTCCTCGCGTGCGCCGCCCTGTGGGAGACGGGCCTGACCCGCAGCCAGCTCGCCGAGATCGCGGCCCCCCTCGGCGCGGACGTGCCGTTCGCCGTCATGGGCGGCGCCGCCGTCGGGCTGGGCACTGGAGCGGACCTCACCCCCGTGGCCGCGCGCCGCCCCGTGCACCTCGTGCTCGTGCCGGCCGACGCCGGACTCTCCACTCCCGTGGTGTTCCGCACCCTGGACGAGCTGCGCCGGGACGGCGTCCTGACGGATGCCGCCGGGGCACCGGAGGTCAACCAGGACGTGCTGCGCGCGCTCACCGCCGCGGACCCGCTCGACCTCGCTACCGCGATGGACAACGACCTCCAGACCCCGGCGGTCGCCCTGTTCCCGGACCTCTCGGACATGCTCGACCTGGGCCTGGACGAGGGGGCCCTGGGCGGCATGGTCTCCGGCTCCGGGCCCACCCTGCTCTTCGTGACGCACACGGAGCAGGACGCCCTGCGCCTGGCCACGGCCATCCAGGAGCGCACCGGCGTGGACGCCCTGCCCGTGCGCGGCCCCGTCCCCGGGTCCCACGTGCTCTGACGCTCCGCGCGCCACTGCCCTCGCCCCCCGCACCCGCCTCTCCCCGCCTCCTTCCGGAAGGACCTCCACCCCATGGCCCACCTGCTCGGCGCCGAGAACATCGGCATCGCCTTCGGCACCCGCACCATCCTCGAGGGGCTCTCCCTGGGGGTGGACGAGGGCGACCGCATCGGCCTGGTGGGCCGCAACGGCGACGGCAAGTCCACCCTCCTGCGCATCCTCGCCGGCCTGCAGA
This sequence comes from Micrococcus sp. M4NT, assembly GCF_033790745.1. Taxonomy (NCBI): domain Bacteria; kingdom Bacillati; phylum Actinomycetota; class Actinomycetes; order Micrococcales; family Micrococcaceae; genus Micrococcus; species Micrococcus sp. M4NT. Next base: position 47,867 of record NZ_JAMYEH010000006.1, on the reverse strand, counting down.
CGCCGGACTCCGGACGCGTCACCCGGCGTGGAGGGGTGCGCGTGGGCGTGCTGGACCAGCAGGACCGCCTGGACCCGGAGGACACGGTGCGCCACGCTGTCGTCGGGGACGTGGACGACCACGTGTGGGCCTCGGACCCCACGATCCGGGACGTCCTCGGCGGCCTCCTCACGGGCCTGGACCTCGAGCAGAGGGTCGAGGGCCTCTCCGGCGGCCAGCGCCGCCGCGTCGCGCTCGCTCGGCTCCTCGCCGGGGACGACGACGTGCTCTTCCTCGACGAGCCCACCAACCACCTCGACGTGGAGGGCGTGGCCTGGCTCGCCCAGCACCTGAACTCCCGCTGGCGGCCCACCGACGGCGGCCTCGTGATCGTGACCCACGACCGCTGGTTCCTCGACGCCGTGTGCACGCGCACGTGGGAGGTCCACGACGCCACCGTGGACCCCTTCGACGGCGGCTACGCGGCCTGGGTGCTCGCGCGCGCGGAGCGCGCCCGCCAGAGCGCCGTGGTGGAGCAGAAGCGCCAGCAGCTCATGAAGAAGGAGCTGGCCTGGCTGCGCCGCGGCGCCCCGGCCCGCACCGCCAAGCCCAAGTTCCGCATCGAGGCCGCCAACGCGATCATCGCGGACATGCCGGAGCCGCGGGACTCCGTCTCCCTCGCCAAGACCGCCACGGCACGCCTGGGCAAGGACGTGCTGGACCTCGAGGACGTGAGCCTGACCCTGGGGGACAAGCGGATCCTCGAGGACGTCACCCTGCGCCTCGCCCCCGGCGAGCGCCTCGGGATCGTGGGCGTCAACGGCGCGGGCAAGTCCACGCTCCTGCGCCTCCTCGACGGCCGGCTGGCCCCGGACTCCGGGAAGATCAAGCGCGGCAAGACCGTGGTCACCGCCACTCTCACGCAGGACGTGAAGGAGCTGGACGAGGTCTCCCACCTGCGCGTGGCCGAGGTGATGGCACGCGAGGGAACCACATTCCAGGTGGGCGGCAAGGACGTCTCCGCGGGGCAGCTGCTGGAGCAGCTCGGGTTCGGTCCCACCCGTCAGTGGACCCGCGTGGACGAGCTCTCCGGCGGCGAGCGGCGCCGTCTGCAGCTGCTGCGCCTGCTCGTGGGGGAGCCCAACGTCCTCATGCTGGACGAGCCCACCAACGACCTGGACACGGACACCCTGGCCGCCGTGGAGGACGTCCTGGACGGCTGGCCCGGCACGCTCGTCGTCGTCTCGCACGACCGCTACCTCCTCGAGCGCGTCACCGACCACCAGATCGCCCTGCTGGGGGACGGGAAGGTGCGCGGCCTGCCCGGCGGCGTGGAGCAGTACCTCGAGCTGCGCGCCGCCATGGAGGACGGCGCCGCGGCCCCGCCGGGCTCCGGCGCGCCGTCGCGGGGGCGGAACAACGCCGTCGGCACGTGCGCAGGGATGGGAAACCCGAGGTCGGCTGCCGCCTCCGGCGGCTCCGAGGCGGAGCGCCGCCAGGCGCGCAAGGACATGGCCCGGATCGAGCGGCAGATGGACCGGCTGCGCGAGAAGCGCGCCCGGCTGGACGCCCGCATGGCCGAACTCGGCCAGGCCCAGGAGTTCGACGGGCTGTCCGCCGTCTCCGCCGAGGTGCGCGACGTGGACGCTCAGCTCGAGGTCCTCGAGGAGGAGTGGCTGTCCGCCGCAGAACTCGAGGGCTGAGCCGAGCGGGTGCTGCACAACTGCAGCACAGGATCCGCTGCGCGGAGGGGAGCGCTCCGTCTATGATTCTTCAGGAACCTGCGTCATACGGCGAAACACGGAGTGAGGAGTCGAGACAGGTGCCTGACACCAACGCAGCGCCGCCGGCCCCCTCGGGGCTGTCGGCCGGCGCCACGGTCCGACGCCGCGTCCTCGGGGCCCCGTGGGAGCAGGGGCTGCCGCGACTCGTGCTCCTCGTGGACGTGCTGGCCGTGGTGCTGGCCACGTTCCTCTCCGCCGAACTGCGCTTCGGCGCCGCCGGTCTCGAGCCGATCCCCGGCCTGGACGCCGTGAACTACGGGATCATCAGCGTGGTCCTGAGCGTCCTGTGGGTGCTCACGCTGGGGGTGGAGGGCGCCCGGGACATCCGCATCCTCAGCGTCGGCGCGGAGGAGTACAAACGGGTCCTGCGCGCCACGCTCCACCTCTTCGGCGTGGTGGCCATCGTGGCCTTCGCCGCGGGACTCGAGGTGGCCCGCGGCTACATCGCCCTCGCCCTTCCCCTGGGCGTCCTGCTCCTGCTGATCGGCAGGTTCGTGGTGCGCGGCTGGGTGGCCCGCCGGCGCCAGGCGGGCGCGTTCCGCCGTCGCCTGCTGCTGGTGGGCGGCCCGCGGGCCGTCCAGCACGTGTTCGACGCGCTCGACTCGGAGGCCGGTGCCGGCTACGCGCCCGTGGCCGCGCTGCTGCCCGGCTACAAGCCGCGCGCGGCGGGATGGCTGCCCGTTCCCGTCCGCACGGACGTGGAGGGCGTGGCCGAGGTTGTCGCCCAGGTGGAGGCCCTGGAGGTCGACGCGGTGGTGATCACCTCGGGCCACCCCTTCGTGCCGAGCGACGTCCGGCAGCTGGGCTGGGAGCTGCAGGAGCGCGGGGTCTCCCTCATCATGGCCCCGGCCCTGCTGGACGTGGCCGGGCCCCGGCTGCACACGCAGCCGCTGGCCGGCCTGCCGCTGATCCACCTCTCCACCCCTCGCCTGGCGCCAGGCAAGGCATTCACCAAGCGGGCCTTCGACCTGGTGGCCGCGTGCCTGGGCCTCGTCGTCATCTCCCCGCTGCTGCTGGCCGTCGCCATCGCCGTGAAGGCCACCGACGGCGGCCCCGTCCTCTTCCGTCAGGAGCGCATCGGCCTGGGGGGCGTCCCGTTCACCATGCTCAAGTTCCGTTCCATGGTGGCGGACGCGGAGGAGGTCAAGGCGCAGCTGGAGTCCGACTCCGGCGAGGGCAACGTGCTGTTCAAGATGAAGGAGGATCCGCGCATCACGAAGGTGGGCAAGGTCATCCGGCGCACGAGCATCGACGAGCTGCCCCAGCTGGTGAACGTGCTGAAGGGGGACATGTCCCTCGTGGGTCCCCGGCCGCACTTGGCGCACGAGGTGGAGCAGTACGAGGAGCACGTGCACCGCCGCTTCCTGGTGCAGCCCGGCATCACGGGCCTGTGGCAGGTCTCCGGGCGCTCGGACCTCTCGTGGGAGGACGCCGTGCGCCTGGACCTGTACTACGTGGAGAACTGGTCCATCCTGGGGGACATGGTGATCCTCGCCCGCACCGCCCGTGCGGTGGTGGCCGCCGAGGGCGCCTACTGAGCCTGTGGAAGAATGAGCCGTCGTCGCGCCCGGCGTGGGCCGTGACGCTCCGCCCTGGTGTAATGGCAGCACGCCGGCCTTTGGAGCCGTGCAGTCTAGGTTCGAATCCTAGGGGCGGAACGCCCGCTCCCTGACCGGGAGCGCGGCACGCCCCGCTTCCCCGAGCATCAGGAGCCCCGCGCATGACGCAGCCTGCCGTCCGTCCCTCCGCCGTGATCGTGCTGGCCGCCGGCCAGGGCACCCGCATGAAGTCGGCCACGCCGAAGATCATGCACGCCATCGGCGGCCGCTCGCTCGTGGGCCACGCGCTCGCCGCCGCGCAGTCGCTGCAGCCGGAGCACCTCGTGGCCGTGGTGCGCCACGAGCGGGACCGCGTGGCCGAGCACATCGAGGGCGTCGCGCAGGACCTGGGCATCTCCGGCCTGGCGATCGCGGACCAGGACGAGGTGCCGGGCACCGGCCGTGCCGTCGAGCTCGGCCTCGCCGCCCTGCCGGAGGACCTCGCGGGCACCGTGGTGGTCACATACGGCGACGTCCCGCTGCTCACCCTGGAGACCCTCGCGGACCTCGTGGCCACCCACGAGGCGGACGGCAACGCCGTCACCGTGCTCACCGCCACCCTCGAGGACGCCACCGGCTACGGGCGCATCGTCCGCGACGCGGAGGGCCTCGTGGAGCGCATCATGGAGCACAAGGACGCCCTGGCCCACGCCGCGTCCACCGGCGACTCCTCCTTCGTGGAGATCGCCGAGGTCAACTCCGGCATCTACGCCTTCGACGCCGCCCTGCTGCGCCGCACCCTCCCGCTGCTCTCCACGGAGAACGTGCAGGGCGAGAAGTACCTCACCGACGTGCTGGGCATGGCTCGCGCCGAGGGCGGCCGCGTGGCCTCCGTGGGCACGGAGGACGTGTGGGAGGTGGAGGGGGCCAACGACCGCCGCCAGCTCTCCGACCTCGGCCGCCAGCTCAACGACCGCGTGCTGCGCCGCTGGATGAAGGAGGGCGTCACCGTCGTGGACCCGTCCTCCACCTGGGTGGACGTCACCGTCACGCTCGCCTCGGACGTCACCCTCAAGCCCGGCACGCAGCTCCACGGCACCACCACGGTGGCCACCGGAGCGGTCGTCGGCCCGGACTCCACGCTCACCGACACCCGCGTGGGGGAGTGCGCCACCGTCAAGCGCACCGACGCCACCGAAGCCGTGATCGGTGACGACGCCTCCGTGGGCCCGTTCACCTACCTGCGCCCGGGCACGGTGCTGGGCGAGGAGGGCAAGATCGGCGCGTTCTACGAGACCAAGAAGGTCACCGTGGGCCGCGGCGCCAAGCTCTCCCACCTCGGCTACGCGGGGGACGCGGAGATCGGCGAGTACACCAACATCGGCTGCGGCAACATCACCGCCAACTACGACGGCGTGAACAAGCACCGCACCGTGATCGGCGCCCACGTGCGCACCGGCTCCAACACCGTGTTCACCGCACCGGTGACCGTGGGCGACGGCGCCTACACCGGCGCCGGCGCCGTGGTGCGCGAGGACGTGCCCGCCGGAGCGCTGGCCCTGAACGCGGTGAGCCAGCGGACCATCGAGGGCTGGGTCACCTCCCGCCGGCCCGGCACCTCCTCGGCGCAGGCCGCCGAGGCCGCCGGAACGGGGACCGACGCGGATCAGCGCGGCGGCGCGGGCGCCTGAGCGGGCGCTCGGCCTGGGCGCACACGCCTAGGATGGGAGGCAGGATCAGCGCGGGGGGCGCCTGGCAGGCACAAGCAGCGAGCAGTGGCCGCGGATCCGCGGCCACGGAGAGCAGGGACGTCATGAGTGAACTGAGCCGGAGCGAGGACAAGCGGCTGGTGCTGGCCACGGGGCGGGCACACCCCGAGCTCGCGCAGGAGATCGCCGATGCCCTGGGCACCGAGCTGCTGCCCATGAGCGCGTACGACTTCGCCAACGGGGAGATCTACGTCCGCTCGGGCGAGTCGGTGCGCGGCAAGGACGTCTTCGTCATCCAGTCCCACCCGGCGCCGCTGAACAACCACCTCATGGAGCAGCTCATCATGCTGGACTCCATGAAGCGCGCCTCGGCCCGCCGCATCAACGTGGTCTCCCCGTTCTACCCCTACGCCCGCCAGGACAAGAAGGGCCGCGGGCGCGAGCCCATCTCGGCCCGCCTGGTGGCGGACCTCTACAAGACCGCCGGTGCCTCGCGCATCATGAGCGTGGACCTGCACACCGCGCAGATCCAGGGCTTCTTCGACGGCCCGGTGGACCATCTCTTCGCCATCCCGCTGCTCGCGGACTACATCCGCGGCCAGGTGGAGGGGGAGAAGGTCACCGTGGTCTCCCCGGACACCGGCCGCGTGCGCGTGGCCGAGCAGTGGGCGGACCGCCTGGGTGGCGTGCCGCTCGCGTTCGTGCACAAGAGCCGCGACCTCACCACGCCGAACAAGGCCGAGTCCAAGACCGTGGTGGGCGACGTCGAGGGACGCGTGTGCGTGCTGATCGACGACATGATCGACACGGGCGGCACGATCGCCGGCGCTGTGCGCATCCTCAAGGACGCCGGCGCGAAGGACGTCATCATCGCCGCCACGCACGCCGTGTTCTCGGACCCGGCCGCGCAGCGCCTCGGCGACTCCGGGGCCCGTGAGATCGTGGTGACCAACACCCTGCCGATCCCGCCGGAGAAGCGCTTCGAGAAGCTCACCGTGCTCTCGATCGCCCCGCTGATCGCCCGCGCCATCCGCGAGGTGTTCGAGGACGGCTCCGTGACCAGCCTGTTCGACGGCGACGCCTGAGCATGACGGGTACCACGGCCGCCGCTGAGCCGAAGCACGCCCGCCTGCCCGGATGGCTGGCGGTGCTGCTGAACGTGGCCGTCGCGATCATCGTGGTGGCGGTGGTCCAGGCGTTCTGGGTGAAGGTCTACTCCGTGCCGTCGGGCTCGATGGAGAACACCCTGGAGATCGGGGACCGCATGCTGGTGAACCGGACCGCCTACCCGGACGGCATGGCGGAGCAGCAGGACGTGGTGGTGTTCAACGCCAACGAGGAATGGGCCCAGCCGATGCCCGAGGACGGCCCGCTCGAGGCCGTGGTGCGTGGATTCGGCGATCTCACGGGCATCGGCCGCTCCCACGAGCAGGCGCTCGTGAAGCGCGTCATCGGTGAGGCCGGGCAGACGGTCTCCTGCTGCACCTCGGCCGGCCAGGTGGTGGTGGACGGCGCGCCCCAGGACGAGCCGTACGTGTACGAGGACCTGCCGTTCGTGCCCGGCCGGCTCGACTGCGAGTCCGACGTGGTCTCGTCGCGGTGCTTCGGCCCCGTGACCGTCCCCGCGGACTCCATGCTCGTGATGGGCGACCACCGCTCGAACTCCGCCGACTCCGTGATCGCCTGCCGGGGCACCGTGGGGGAGCAGACCGACGGCTGCGCCCGCTTCGTGCGGCGTGACGACATCGTGGGGAAGGTGTTCACCACGGTGTGGCCGCCCTCGAACTGGGGCGGGCACTGAGCCGTCCGTGGACACGACGGCGGGCCGTCACCCTCGAGGGGTGGCGGCCCGCGGCGCGCTGTGGGCAGAGGGTCATTCGGCGCGGAGGAGTCCTTGCTCGGAGAGCTGGGCCACCGCTGCCTCCACTCTGTCGGCGGCGTCCGGGGGCACGGGCCCGTTGCTGCTCAGCCGGTCGAGGATCTCCTCCGGCGTGAGGGGCTCCGTCAAGAGGAACCAGATCGCCGGTCCGAGCCCTGCGAGCATCACGAGCTCGGTGTCGTGCAGCAGCACGAGGGTGTGGTCGGCGGTGAGGATGCCGTCGTCGGCTCCGCGGCGGCGGATGCGCCGGGGGTCCGTGCTGGGCTCGCCCGCCTCCGTCGGGGAGGTCGGGGACGTCGGCTCGCTCGAAGGAGCCAGCTCGTCGTCCTCCAGCGGATCCCATGACCGGTCGAGCCGGACCGGAGCATCGGCGAGGAGCCGGTCCAGCACCGGGCGGAGTCCCTCCGCCTCGGTGTAGACCAGGCGGTGGGCGCCGCCCACGCGGTCCAGGACGCCGCACAGCGTCACGAGGCCGCGGGGCAGCTGCGAGAGGGAGGACGTCTGCGGCACCAGCAGCTGCAGCGCCTCCAGCAGGGGGAGGGGCTCCGCCCGGGCGGGCACGGCCTCCGTCGCATCGCGCACGCGGTCCAGCACGGCCACGCGCCGCACCGTGCCCGGCACGGTCGGCCCCAGACCGAGTCCGTCCGGTCCCACTTGGTGCTTCGGACGCACGCCGGCGTCCCCCAGCAGGGAGAGCGGCTTGGCGTACGGGGTCACCCCCAGGTCTGCGGGATCCACGATGGCCGTCTCGTCCGTGAGGTAGGCGAAGTGGGGGCCGAGGCGTCGTGTCGCGGTGGTCTTCCCCGTGCCGGAGGCGGCGGCCAGCACGACGGCGGCGCCCGTCTCCGGGACGGCGAGGCAGGCGCCGTGGAACATCAGGTGGGTGCCGCGGCAGGAGCCGATCGCCGCGGACGTGGCCGCGTACACGATCGACTCGTGGAAGACGTCCCAGTCCTGACCCTCGGCCCGTTCGAGGTCGGCGGCGGCCGGGGTGGGGATCGGGGTGGGGCTGCACCGGGACCAGTCACGGCACAGCGTCTCGCTGGCGGTCTCGTCGAGGCCGCTCACCGTCAGGGTGTCCAGGCCTGCCGTCAGGCGCAGGGAGCGGGGCGTCCCGGCATCAGAGGTGGGCATCGAGGTCTCCCATTCGGCAGCGGGGCGAAGGTCACGGCGAGCGACCGCCTCCCTCCGGCACGGGCCCGAGAGGCGAGTCCAGTCTACGGAGTGCCTGCGGGGCCCGGGGCCGGCGCCCGCCGACGCCCCGCCGCCTATACTGGAGCCGCAGCGTGCACCCTTCGCGCCGCTGAGTCTGCCTGCCGGAGGACCCCATGCCTGAGATCGTCCCCGAACCGTCCGTCACGGTGGTGATCCCGCACTACGGGGACCCGGCTCCCACGGCGGCACTGGCTGCCTCCCTCCTGGAGGCCCGGTCCACCTGCCTGGCCGGCGTCGTCGTCGCCGATGACGCCTCGCCCGTGCCCTACCCGGACAGCGACGACGCACGCCTCACCGTGGTGCGTCGTCCCGCCAACGGAGGCTTCGGCGCGAACGTGAACACCGGTCTGGCCGAGGTCCGCACGGAGTACGCCCTCGTGCTCAACTCGGACGCGCTCATCACAGGTGAGCAGATCGACGCGCTCGTGGCCGCGGCGGCACCGTTCCAGCCGGCCGTGGTGAGCCCGCAGGTGGTCAACGAGGACGGCACCCCGCAGTGGTCCGGGCGCCACTTCCCCACGGTCCTGCACCAGACCGTCGAGTGGCTGACCCCGCTGGCCCGCTTCCGTCACCTGGACGTGCTCCACGAGGCCGTAGGCCATGACGTGCACGCGGCTGAGGCCACCGAGCCCGTGCCCGTGGACTGGGTGATGGGCGCCGTGATGCTGCTGCCGATGGCCGAGGTCCGCGCGGTGGGGGGCTTCGACGAGGCCTACTTCATGAACTCCGAGGAGGTGGACCTCCAGCAGCGGCTCCGCCGGCGGGGGATCCCCTCGATCGTGATTCCCACCATCCACGTCACGCATGGCCTGCACGGCTCCTCGGATCCGCTGCGGCGTCGCGCGTGGCTCGTGGACTCGCGGTTCCGCTATGCCCGCAAGTTCGGCCGTCCGCGCGCGCTCAGGGCCGCGCTCACCGCGGCCACGGGTGCCAACCTCGCCGTCAACGCCCTTCGGCAGGCCCGGGGCACGGACGTGGACGCGCGCCGTGTGGCGAAGGACGAGCTGCGCCTGATCTGGCGGGGGACCCGCCGATGACCGCCCGCACCTACACCGTCCCCGCGCCCCTGGGCTCCACTCCCGCCCGCTCCGGCGTGCCCGCCGGGCGCCGCACCGAGCGCCTGTTCCTCGTCTCGCCCGCCTTCCACGGCTATCACCGCTCCATCGCCCGCGCGTGGGCGCAGCAGGGCTTCGACGTCACGGTGCACTGCTACGACGCGTACGCCACCCCCGCCATGAAGCTGCGCAACAAGGCCCTCCTGGAGCTGCCGCAGAGGGTCGGCATGGACCGCACGGCCGCCCGCGTCGCGTGGGACACCCAGCGGGCGGTCGCCGCCCTGCGCGAGGCCAGGCCCGACCGCGTGCTCGTCATCAAGGGCGACTCCCTCGGCGAGCAGTTCTGGGACGAAGTCCGAGCGCTCGGCGTGCCCCGCATGCTGTGGCTCTACGACGACCTCCACCGTCACGACTACTCCCTGGACTTCCTGCGCACCGTGGGTCCCGTGCTGAGCTATGCCCGCTCCGAGGCGGACGAGCTCACGGCCGACGGCGTGGACGCCCACTATCTGCCCAACGGCTTCGACCCGGACCTGGACGTGCCCCCCCTCGAACGGAGGGACGAGCTCGTGTTCGTGGGTTCGCGCTACCCCAACCGTGTGGAGCTGCTCACCCGCCTGGCCGCCGCGGGCGTCCCCGTGCGCGCCTACGGCCGGCAGTGGAGCCACCACCCCGTGGACCGCCTGCGGACGTGGGAGCTGCGCCGCCCGGCCCTGCCCGCCGAGCGGGACATCCCTCTCAACGAGGCCTACGCCGTGCAGGCCGCCGCCGCCGGCGCCATCAACGTCCACGGCCTGCAGGCCGGCCATGCGATGCGCACCTTCGAGGTGCCCGGCATGGGTGGGCTCCAACTGGTGGACCGGGCGGACGTGGCGGAGTTCTACGAGCCCGGCGCGGAGGTCCTCGTGTTCGAGAGCCCCGAGCACCTCGTGGAGCTGGGCTCCCGCGCGGTGCGCGAGCCCGCGTGGGGCGAGCGCATCCGCGCCGCCGGCCGCCGCCGCTCCCACGCGGAGCACACCTTCGCGCACCGCGCCGCCGCCGCGCAGGACTGGTGGACCTGATGGCCGGCGGCGCTGACGCCCCCCTGTTCTGGAGGCCCGAGGACCTGCCCCGGTGGCAGCGGTGGCAACGGGCCCAGTGGCCGGCCTCGCGGCGCGCTGCGGACGCCGCGCGCTCTGCCATCCGTGCCGCCCGGGGCACCGCGGCCGGCGCCGAGAGCCCGATGCTGATGCTCCCCGAGGGGGAGGTTCACTCGCTCCTGGCGCTGGAGTCCTTCGGCCCCACGCAGCTCGCCGCGCTGGCCGCGCCCGTCGCGGCCCTGCCGCCGGAGGCTGCCGCCGGCGTCGGATGGGTCCTCCCCGGGGAGGCCACCGCGGAGCAGATCGCGGCGTTGCCGGGGGCACGGACCCCGGGCGTGCGCCTGACGCCGATCCCTGCGGCCGCTGGGCCGTTGCTGCTGCCCCGCCTCGCAGGGCTGCGCCGCGTGCTGGTGGCGGGGGAGTACCTGCCCTCTGGCCGCGCGGCCGTGCGCTGGGCCCGCGAGCGCGGCGCCGAGGTGGCGGTGGTGCAGCACGGACTGCTCGCCGTCTCCACCCCGCCGGTGCCTCGCGAGAGCACGCTCTACGCCTTCACCTCCGAGGACGCCGCGTGGTGGACGCAGGGCCGCGCCGACGTGCGCGTCCGCGCGGTCGGGTCCGCCCTCCTGGAGGACGCCCGTCGGACTGCGGCGCACCGGCCCGCCGGCCCCGACGCCGCGGGCCCCGGCGTCTTCCTCGGCCAGCTGCACGGCGCCGAGCTGCCCCGTGCTGACTTCGCCCGGGCGGCGGAGGACTACATCCGCGTCACCGGTGCCGTGTACCGCCCGCATCCGGCCGAGAAGGACCGACTCTCCCGTGCGCAGCACGCCCGCTGGGAGGCGCAGGGCATCACGGCGGACCGCTCCGACGTCCCGCTCACGCAGACCACGGGCCCCGTGGTCTCGGTCTTCTCCACGGGCGTGCTGGAGGCGGCGCAGTCGGGCCGGCCCGCGTGGGTCACGCACCCCGACCCGCCGGCGTGGCTCGAGGGGTTCTGGGAGCGCTACGGCATGCGCCGCTGGAGACCGGGCCACCGGCCCGATCCCACGCCGCCGCTGGCTTCGCCCACGCCCGATCCCGCCGCTGCCATCGCGGCCGACCTCTGGAGGAGCGCCTCATGAGCATCCTGTGCGTCATCCCCGTGCGCGGCGGCTCCCGCGGCCTGCCGGGCAAGAACGTCCGCCTGCTCGGCGGCCACCCGCTCGTGGCGTGGACCATTCAGTCCGCGCTCGAGGCGGAGGCGGACCTGCATGTGGTGGTCTCCACGGACTCCGAGGAGATCGCCGAGGTGGCCACGCGCTACGGCGCGGACGTGCCCGGCCTGCGCCCTGCGGAGCTCGCGCAGGATGAGACGCCCACCGAACCCGTGATCGAGCACCACCTGGCCATGGAGCGCACCGCCGGCGTCGAGCCCGAGGCCGTGATGCTGCTGCAGGCCACCAGCCCGCTGCGCCTGCCCGGCACGCTGGACCGCGCCGTCGCGCAGTTCCGCGCCACCGGCGTGGACTCCCTCGTCGGCGTCGTGCCGGTCTCCCCGTTCGTGTGGCGCCATGCACCGGACCCGGCGGCGGACCCCATCCCGGACTTCGACGTCACGCACCGCAAGCGCCGTCAGGACATGACGCGCACGGACCTGCGCTTCCGGGAGAACGGCTCGCTCTACGTGACGCGCCCCTGGGTCTACGACCGGCTGCACAACCGGCTCGGCGGCCGGATCGGCCTGCTGGAGCTCGACGACCTCGAGGGCGTGGACATCGACACCGAGTTGGACTTCGCCCTGGCCGAGCAGCAGATGGACCAGTACCTGGCGGTCCACAAGGTGCTCCGGCACCGCCCCGACCTCGGTGCCGCGCGCACCGCCGAGACCCCCACCACCGGCCCGAACCGCACCCCCGGAGGCGCGCAGTGATCATCGAACGCAGGCTCACCCCCTACCTCGTCTTCCCCGAGGACTCGCTCCTGGTCGCCCTGCAGAAGATGACCGACAACCGCGAGCGCACCGTGTTCGTGGTGGACTCCCACGGCTTCCTCGTCGGCTCCCTGACGGACGGGGATGTGCGCCGCTGGCTCGTGGCGCATCCGGAGGCGTCGCTGGATGTGGCCGCGGCCGACGTCGCCCATCGCGACCCGGCGACGGCGCCCCTGGGCGCCACCCCGGCCGAGATGCGCGAGGCCCTGCCCGCCGGGGCGCTGCACCTGCCGCTGCTGGACGAGCGCGGCCGCCTGACGGCCCTGGCGATCAACCGGGAGGCGGAGCTGCGGATCGGCGGGCACCGGATCGGGGAGGGCCACCCGGCGTTCCTGATCGCCGAGATCGGCAACAACCATCAGGGTGATGTGGACCTGGCCCGCCGTCTCGTGGACCTGGCCGTCGAGGCGGGTGCGGACGCGGTGAAGTTCCAGCTGCGGGACATGGACGCCCTGTACCGGCAGTCCGGTGCGGCCACCGCCGGTGAGGACCTGGGCGCGCAGCGCACCCTGGACGAGCTGGCCAAGTTCTCGCTCTCCGCCGAGGACATGGTGCGGGTGTTCGACCACGTCCGGGAGGCCGGCGTCGCCCTGATGTGCACCCCGTGGGACGCCCCGTCCATGCGGGTGCTGCGCGAGTACCCGGTGGACGGCGTGAAGATCGCCTCGGCGGACCTGACGAACCACGGGCTGCTGCGGGACGCGGCCGCCTCCGACCTGCCGATGGTGCTCTCCACCGGCATGTCCCGGGAGGAGGAGATCCGCGAGTCGGCGGCCCTCGTGCGCTCCTTCGGCGTCCCCTTCGCGATGCTGCACGCCCAGTCCACGTACCCCGCCCCCTACAAGGACGTGAACCTGGCCTACCTGGACCGGCTCGCGGAGATCGCGCAGACGCCGGTGGGCTACTCGGGCCACGAGCGCGGCTTCCACGTGGCCCTGGCGGCGGTGGCCCGGGGCGCTGCGATCATCGAGAAGCACTTCACCGTGGACCGCGGGCTCGAGGGCAACGACCACAAGGTCTCCCTGCTGCCGGAGGAGTTCGCGCAGATGGTCCGGCAGACGCGGGAGATCGAGGAGTCGATCGGCGTCGGGACCGAGCGCGTGGTCTCCACGGGCGAGGCGATGAACCGCATCAACCTGGCCAAGTCCCTGGTGGCGGCCCGCCCGCTGCAGGCCGGCGCCACGATCACCGCCGACGACGTGACCGTGAAGTCCCCGGGCCGTGGCCTGCAGCCCAACCAGCTGCCGCGTCTGCTGGGCCGCACCGTGCACCGCGAGATGGCCGAGGGCGACTTCTTCTTCGCCGGCGACCTCACGGACACGGTGCCCACCGGGCGCCAGTTCCAGTTCCGGCGCCCCTGGGGCCTGCCGGTGCGGTACCACGACGTCGAGGCGCTGACGAAGGACTGCACCCCGGACTTCCTGGAGTTCCACTTCTCCTACAAGGACCTCGAGATCGACATCGACTCGGTGTTCCGTGAGCCCATGCCGGGAGGCTTCACCACCCACCTGCCGGACATCTTCTCCGGCGACTTCCTCGTGGACCTGGCCAGCGACGACGACGCCGTGTGGGAGCGCTCGATCGCCGAGGTGCAGCGCACGATCGACATCACCCGGGACCTGAAGCGCTGGTTCCCGCACGAGGAGGAGCCCATCATGGTCATCACCATGGGCGGGTTCACCCTGGACCGGCACATCCGCCCGGAGGAGCGGCTGCCGAAGTACGAGCGCATCGCCGAGGCCGTGAAGCGCCTGGACACCTCCGGCATCCGGATCGCCGCGCAGACGCTGCCGCCGTTCCCGTGGCTGATGGGCGGTCAGCAGTACCACAACGTCTTCATGGACCCGGACGACACCGTGGCGTTCGTGGAGGCCACGGGGGTGCCCCTGTGCCTGGACATCTCCCACTCCAAGCTCTCGTCCACGTTCCTGGGGATCCCCTTCTCGGAGATGGTGGAGAAGCTGGCCCCGCACACCATCCACCTGCACCTCGTGGACGCCACCGGTGTGGACGGGGAGGGACCGCAGATCGGGGAGGGCGACGTCGACTGGCCCGTGCTGTGCGAGCAGCTGGACCGCCTGGCCCCCGGGGTGAGCTTCATCCCGGAGATCTGGCAGGGCCACATCAACAACGGCGAGGGCTTCTGGACGGCCCTGGACCGCCTGGAGCAGTGGCTGTGATCCCGACGGCGGCGACGGCCACCCCGGCCCCGCTGACGCTCTGGGTGGTGCCGGTCGCCGACCTCGGCGGCGTGGCCCGGCACGTCCTCGACGTCGCACGCGTCGGCCTGCCCGGCCTGCGTCTGGCGGTGCTCTGCCCCGAGGGGCCGCTCGCCGAGCGCCTGCGCGAGCAGGGTGCGGCGGTGTTCACCGGGGACGTCGGTCCCGACGCCGGCCTGGCCGCCTCGGTGCGGACGCTGCGGCGCACGGTGCGCACCCTGCGCCCGGCCGCGGTCCACACGCACCTGGCCTACGCCGACCTCGCGGCGTTCACCGCGCTCGGCCCGGGGCGGGCCCGGCGGCGGGCCGGTGCGCCGGCGCTGCTCAGCACCGAGCATGGGATCGCCCCGGACGACGGGCTGTACAACCGCGCCGCGGCGGCCCGGGTGAAGAACGCCGCACACCGCGCCCGGCTGCGCGGCACGGACCTCGTGATCGCGGTGGCGCAGTCCACCGCGGACGTGCTCCGGCGCAAGTGGGGTGCGGGGGCGCCCCTCACCGTGGTGCGCAACGGGGTGGATGTGTCCGCGGTGCGCGCCGCGGCCGCGGGGCAGCGGCGCACACCGGGGGAGGGGCTGCGGGTCCTCTCCCTGTCCCGGCTGGCCCCCGAGAAGAACCTGGACCGGCTGATCGCGGCACTGCCCGCCTTGCTTGACCGGGACCCCGGGACGCGGTTGACGCTGGCCGGCTCGGGTCCCCTGGAGGGGCAGCTGCGCGCCCAGGCCGAGGCGCTCGGTGTCGCGGATGCGGTGGACCTGCCCGGCTTCGTGGAGCCGTGGGGGGCCATGGCCGAGCACGACGTGCTGGTGCAGCTCTCCGCGTGGGAGAACCTCAGCTACACCCTGCTCGACGCTGCGGCCGCGGGCCTGCCCGCCGTCGCCACGGACGTGGGCGGCAACGGGGAGATCCTGCCCCCCGAGCGCCTGGTCCACGAGACCACTCCGGCGGCCATCGCCGACGCCGTCATGCGTGCCGCCGCGGAGGGACCGGGCGAGGTGCGCGTGGGCGACGTGGAGACCATGGCCCGCGCCACCGCCGAGGCGACCCTCGAGGTGCTCGGGCGCCGGGTGGGGAAGGTGGGTACCCGATGACCGCAGCGAGCCCGAACGAGCCGGGGGCGGCCTCCGTGGCCCCGGCCGAGAAGCGCGTTCCAGGGCCCCGGTTCCGGGAGCTGGACGGTCTTCGGGGGATCGCGGCGCTGGCCGTGGTGTTCTCGCACTTCGGCGGGACGCACAATTTCCACTACCGCGACGATCCCCCGGCTTTTCATGACTTCGTCTGGGGTGGCACGGGGGTCCAGCTGTTTTTCATGATCAGCGGTTTCGTGATCCTCATGACCGCGCGCCGTGCCTCGCGTCCCAGCGATTTCGTCATCTCCCGAGTGGCGCGGCTGTACCCGCCGTACTGGCTCTCGCTTGCATTCGCCGTCGTGATCCTCGCCCTCGTTCAGGTGCCGGGGTACTCGCTGAGTCCGGGGCAGATCTTCGTCAATCTCACGATGGTGCAACGATGGTTGCTCGTCGACGATGTGGTCGACGTGTACTGGACGCTGGCGGTCGAGATGCAGTTCTACGCACTTGTCTTGACCCTCCTCATCCTCAGCCGTTGCCGGTTGTCGGACCGTCTCGTCCTGTGGGCATGTCTGGGTTGGTCTGTGTTGTCCTGGACGGTGGTGGCCGTGACTTCACAAGCCGCAGCGCCACGCCCAGCGGGGGACCCCACGTGGGTCAAACTCGTCAACAACATCACTGTTGCCGAGTACGCACCGATGTTCGTCCTGGGCATGGTGGTGTTCCTGGCACGGGAGACGGGTCGCCACCGAAAAGCGGTGGCCGCAGCCTTTGCATCGGCTGTCGTGAGTCCGTTCGTCTTGCGCGACATGACCCTTGGGTTCTGGGTGCTGGCAGCAGCAACCTTGTTCACTGTAGCGGCCCTCCGACGAAAGACCTGGCTCCTCACAACGCCGCCCTTCCAGTTCTACGGCCGGATCAGCTACTCCCTGTACATCATCCACGTCATTCCCGGCTATCTGGTCATCCATGCTCTATGGCCGTACGTGGGCCGGAACATGGCCATGCTCTTGGCCCTGGCCGTGGTCTCCGTGCTCGCCTGGGCCCTACAGAAGTACGGCGAGGAGCGCCTCGGCCGCGCGGCCAAGCGGGGGCTGACCCGCGTCCGCTCCGTCGTGGACGCACGGACCGGCCATCCCCGATCCCTGGGGTCGGCCCGATGACCGGACGCATCTGGATCCTGGCGAACCAGGGCAAGGTGGGCGGCGGCGAGGTGATGCTGCACCACCTCGCCACGGCCTTGCGCGAGCTGGGGCGGGACGTGGGCGTCGTGGCCCCGGCCCACCCGGCCGAGACTGCCGATCGCCTCGCCGCGGACGGCTTCGACGTGGTCCGCGTGGGTGGGCCCGGACGCCTGGGGTACATGCGGGCGTTGCGGGCCTGGGACCGTGGCCGCGGCGACGACGACGTCGCCTGGTGCAACGGGCTGCTGCCGGCCACGGCCCTGGCTGGCCGGCCGCGCCGGATCGTGCACCTGCACCAGGTGCCCGAGAAGCCGCTTCTGCGCGTGTTCTCCGCCCTGGCGCGTCCCGGCGCGCTCGCGGTCCTCGCGCCCTCCCGATTCGCGGCGGACCGCATCCGCGGGGCCCGCGTGCTCCACAACTGGGTTCCGGGTCCGACGACGCCGCAGACAGGGCGGACCCGCGGTGCCGATGAGCCGCTGACCGTGGGCTTCCTCGGCCGACTGTCCGAGGACAAGGGCATCGTCACCCTGCTGGAGGCCGCCGCGCTGCTGCGGAAGACCGACCCGGGTGCTTTCGTGTTCCGCGTCGCGGGGGAGAGTCGGTTCGTGGCGGATGACGAGGCCGAGCGGCTTGCCACCGCCCTGAAGGCGGCGGGTGAGGACGTCCAGGTGCTCGGCTGGCAGGACACCGCCGAGTTCCTGGCTTCCGTGGACGTGCTGGCCGTTCCGTCTCATGTGGCGGAGTCATTCGGCCTCGTGGCGGCCGAGGCGATGGCCTCTGGGGTGCCCGTGGCGGTGTCGGAGGCGGGCGCACTACCGGAGGTCGTGGGCCCGGTCCATCCGTACGTGTTCCCCCAGGGTGACGCCCCGGCGCTGGCGTCGACCCTGGCCGCCGCCCGAAGGTCGGACCTCAGCACTGTCGCCGACACACAGCGGCGCCGCTGGGAGTCGCTGTTCTCACCCGAGGCCGGCCGCGCCGCCGTCGCCGAGCTCCTGGATGACTTGTCCCTATGACACCTGCGGAGGACTCATGACCGAGACGCCCCTGGCCCCCGAGGCCAGCGTGATCGTCCCCAGCCGGGGCGGCGCTCAGCGGTTGCCGCGCCTGATCGGCGCGCTCGCCGCGCAGGAGGACGCCCCGCCGTTCGAGGCCCACGTGGTCGTGGACGGGGATGTGGACGGGTCCGAAGGGATGCTCGCGCAGTTGGCCGCGGAGCATCCGGGCCTGGACCTGAGCTGGACCGTCTTCGGCGAGAACCGCGGACGGGTCGCCGCGCTGAATGCAGGTGCCGACGCGACGTCCGGCCGCATCCTCATCCGGGCCGACGACGACCTGGAGCCCGGGCCCCACTACATCCGCGACCACGTGGCCGCGCACGCGGGCGGGTCCGGCGGAGCGATCGGGCTTTACTTGAACGTCCTGGAGCCCACCCCGTATCAGCGCGCCTACGGTGACGCCCAGGACGTCCTGCACCGCGAGCACGCGTATGCGCTGCCAACGGACCGGCAGTGGCGGCACTGGGCGGGCAACGTGTCCGTTCCGCGTGCCCTGCACGAGCAGATCGGAGGCTACGACTCGGACTACCGACAGTACGGGTGGGAGGACATCGACTACGGGTACCGGCTTCACGCGGCAGGCTACCCGGTGGTGATTCGCCCCGAGCTGGAGACGCGGCACCACGCTGCCGCCGTGACGACGCACTCGAAGGCGGTGCGGGCCCTGCACGGCACGGCCGCGCGGAACCTGTTCGTGAGCAAGCACGGGGCGGCACCGCTCGGCACCATCGGTGCTCCGCGAGGCGCGTGGGGTGCTGCCGTGCGCCTGGTGGCGTTGAGCACCACCGAGGCCACGCTCACGCGCTCCAGTGCGTTGATCGACGCCGTCGCGGACCACCTGCCCCGGGGGCTCGCCCGTCGACTCATCGCCCTCCAGGTGGAGGGTGCCGCCGAAGCCGGACGGGCTCATCCCCACCGCGCGCAACGGGCCATCTGAGGAGACACGATGTCGGAACAGACCCCCGCAAAGATCGCCATCGCCCACGACTACCTCACCCAGAAGGGCGGGGCGGAACGGGTGGTGCTCGCCATGCACCGGATGTGGCCGGACGCGCCCATCTACACGACGTTCTACGACCCCGAGGGGACCTTCCCGGAGTTCAAGGACGCACGCATCATCACCTCGCCCCTGAACCGGGTCGGGTTGCTGCGGAAGGACCCACGGAGGGCACTGCCGCTCCTGCCCCTGGCCTCCTCGTTGATGCGCGTGAAGGAGCCGGTCGCCGTCGTCTCGACCTCCGGCTGGGCGCACGGATTCCGCTACGACGGCGCCACGCTCGTCTACTGCCACACCCCGGCGCGCTGGGTCTACCTGCTGGACGACTACCTGGGCGAGGGCGGTCGGAACAGCATCAAGGGCCGGATCGCCCGCGTGTTGCGCCCGGGTCTGCACAGGTGGGACCGCGCGGCCATCCGGCGTCGATCACGCTATGTGGCCAACTCCACGGTAGTGAAGAAGAGGATCGAAGACGTCTACGGGCTCGAGGGCGTGGACCTCGTGTTCCCGCCGCACTCCGTGAGCACGGATGGCCCGCAGGAGCCGATCCCCGGAGCCGAGCGATTGGCGGAGGACGGCTTCCTGCTGTCGGTCGCGCGGCTCATGCCGTACAAGCACGTGGACGTGGCGATCGAAGCAGCGGCCCGTGCGGGGCGGCCGCTCGTGGTGATCGGCAAGGGCCCCGAGGAGGCCCGACTGCGGGCGATGGCGGGGGAGGACGTGGTGTTCGGCCAGGACCTCACCGACGCGCAGCTGCGCTGGGCGTACGCACATGCGACGGCACTGATCGCCGCGAGCCACGAGGACTTCGGCATCACCCCGCTCGAGGCGAGCGCGTGGGGCGTGCCCACCGTGGCGCTACGGGCCGGCGGTTACCTGGACACCATCGTGGAAGGCGTCAACGGGGTGTTCGTGGAGGAGCCGACGGTGGATGCGGTGGCCGGAGGGGTGGAACGTCTGCTGGCTCATGACTGGGACCGGGCGGCGATGCAGGCGCACGCCGAGCAGTTTTCCGAAGTGGAGTTCAGCCAACGAATTCGCAATGCGCTCACGAATCTGCCGCGAATTGCGGGACAGCGATGAGCATCCCTCGGCGTCTGGTGTAATGGCCACATGCGAGCCAACGATCCCGGGGTGACACTCACCGTAGCCGTCACATACCCGGGGGACCCGACTGACCCCCAGTCTTGGTCTGGCACTCCGGCGGGTCTCATCCGGGGCCTCGAGGCGGCGGGAGTCCGGGTGGTGCCGGTGGACCTGACCCCGCCGTCCGCTGCCGCTCGAGTCTGGACTCGGGTGACGGCACAACGGCTTCGCCCGACGGCCGACGAGTTGCTGACGCTTGGCCGTGAGAGTGCTGCCTACGCCCGCCTGGTGGAGCTGACTGCACTGTACCGCGTTCCCCGCCATGTGGACGCCGTCCTCCAGATCGGCACGGGCTACCGAGTTCACCACCGACGACTCGCCACTTTCGAGGATATGACGATCGCCCAGGCGGTCGAGCACGCGTGGGGCCCGTTTCCTGACCTGCCGCCAGCTCTCGTCGACGGACGACGGCGCCTGCAGCAGAGCGTCTACGAGAAGGCGGGCATCTGTTTCGCGGCTACATCCTGGGTCGCTGACTCCATCAGTGACGACTACGGAATTCCTCGCGAGTGGATCACGGTGACGGGGCTGGGCGTCAATCGAGAGGGGCAGCCTTCCACGGACAAGGATTGGAGTTCGCCGCGGTTCCTCTTCGTCGGCCACGACTGGGAACGTAAACGCGGCGACGCCGTGGTCAAGGCCTTTGCGCAGGTGCGCGACCTGTACCCCGACGCCCTCCTCCACCTGGTCGGCGCGGGTGTCCCCAACATCGATGCTGACGGGGTCGTGGTGCACGGGCTCCTGCCCATCTCAGAGCCGGCGGCGCAACAGCGACTGGGACGCCTCTTCGCCGAAGCCACGTGTCTCGTCGTGCCCAGCCGACTCGAGCCCGCAGGCATCGTGTACGCGGAGGCCGGCCGCATGGGCATTCCCTCCATCGGGACCACTGTGGGCGGGGCCTCAGACATGATCGGCGACGGTGGGATCGTCGTGGATCCGTCAGACCCAGGGGGGGTCAGTGAAGCCATGCTGCGTCTGGCGGACCCGGCTGTGGCCAAGGAGGCGGGGCGCCGCGCATCACAGCACGCAGCGCGCCTGACCTGGGAAGCGGTCGGCGCGAGAGTCCGCGACCGCTTGGTCCGCGCCGTCGTCAGCGGCAGGGGTCCAGGCGCTCGATGACCACACGGTCCTGTCCGAAGAACAGGTACTTCGTGTAGGTGATCGTCCGAACGGGTTCCGTGGCTGCCACGGGGTCTCCCATGGACACGACGGCGCACTGACGCGAGTCGGAGAAGAGTGCAGCCCACCCGCCGACGACGTCTGATCGAGCCGGATCTTCTGCTACGCCCACGTTCGAGTGCAGCCCTACCCAGGCGAATCCGGCGTCCACGTCCTGCGGCGCCAGCCCCTCCGCCACGAGCTCCTCCGCCGCCTGCCACACGACGCCCGTGCTCGACCACGTATGAAGAGTCACCAGGGCAGTGGAGGCCACGACGATGAGGGCGGCCGTCGCGGCGGCGGCCCTCTGGGCCGCCCGGGTCCGTGTGGCCCGAAGCACCAGCACACTCAGGGGCACGATGAGCGGGTAGAGATACCGCTCGAACATCGCCTGGCCCGAGAACGTCTGCACTGTGATGCCCGCGAGGTAGATCAGCAAGAACGAGGCCATGAGCAGGACGACGGGTTGACCAGCCGGTCGCCATGGACGGCCTGGGCGACGACGTGCACGCGCCACGACATCGCCACACAGGGCCGCCACCGTGGTGCCGGCGAGGATCGCCAGCCCTGCGGCGCACCAGAGAAGCCAGCCCGGCACCGTGTCACGTGCGCCGTGGGACATGGCCATGTAGGCGCCGTCGGCGGCCAGGTAATTTCCCAGCAGGGCGCCCCGCCCGAGGAGGAATACTAGCCCTGCCGTAGTGAGGGCACCTGCCGTGCCGAAAGACCAGGCCGCGGCGGAGCGCGGCTTTGAGGCGCCGAGTAGGACCGCCGGAGAACACACGAACATCAAGGTCATGACCCCCATTGCGAGGGCCCGCACCGCGCCTCCAACTGTGGGATCGACCATGGGCGGATCGTCACCTGGCTGTGACCGGCGCCAGACCTCGAAGGCGGCGATAGCGACCAGCGTGACGAGGGAGGCGACGAAAATGACGCGCCGTCTGTCCCGTCGAACGAGCCAGGCGGTCACCGCGACCGCCGCCACTGCTGCCAGGCCCTGCTCTCGAACCGTGGTCGCCCACAGCCCAAACGCCATGCTCCCGATGAGGTTGAGGACGCCGCCGCCGTCGAGGTAGCGGGCACCGAAGTACAGACCACCCGCAATGCCCGCCATCATCGGGACATCAGTCATGTAGGACGTCGACAGCAGTGCAAAGCCTGGAGCTACTCCGACCAACGCCGCGACCAGCAACGAGCGGCCCCTCGGCAGAACCCGTCGCGCCGTGCCGTAAGAGAAGCCGATCATGGCGGCTCCGCAGAGCATCACGAACACATGCTGGCCGACGACGCTGGACGCAAGCGAACCTAGGGGCACCATCATCCCGACCATCGAGGCCCGGTTGAATCCGACGAGATGCACCCGGCCGGTCTCGGCAAACGAAGCGGCGATCCGTGAATGAGCCCACGAGTCGTTGTGAGGAATCCAGAGCGCACCGGCGGTGCCTGCAACAATCGCGGGGAGGACCACAAGGGCCACGATCAGGGCCGTCACGATGACGGCGTCGGTGTGATGTCCTCGTGCGCGCACGACGGTTTCCATGCTCATCTTGCGGTGTTGAGCAGGTCGAGCAGATAGCGGCCGTAGCCGGATTTCACCAGTGGCTGGGCTCGTTCCTGAAGCTGCTCATCTGTAAGGAGCCCCTGGCGCCACGCCACTTCCTCAGGAGAACCGACCTTGAGTCCCTGGCGGGACTCGACCGTGCGAATGAAGTTGGACGCGTCGTTGAGGTCGTGGAAGGTGCCGGTGTCGAGCCACGCCGTCCCGCGGGGGAGGACTTCGACGTTCAGGGCGCCGCGCGCGAGGTAGGTGCGGTTCACGTCCGTGATCTCCAGCTCGCCGCGGGCTGAGGGCTTCAAACTCCTGGCAATCTCGACAACGTCGTTGTCGTAGAAGTAGAGCCCCGGGACGGCGTAGTTCGACTTGGGGTGGGCCGGCTTCTCCTCGAGGGATACGGCCTTCCCCTCGGTGTCGAACTCCACAACGCCGTAGGCCGTCGGGTCGGCGACCCAGTAACCGAACACGGTGGCTCCGTCGACCTGGGTGTGACGGCGCAGCTGCTGGCCCATGCCGGGGCCGTAGAAGATGTTGTCGCCGAGCACAAGGGCGACGTGGTCGGTTCCGATGTGCTCCTCGCCGAGGATGAACGCCTGGGCAAGGCCGTCTGGGGAAGGCTGCTGCACATAGGTCAGAGAGACGCCGAACTGGGAACCGTCGCCGAGGAGGCGCTGGAACTGCTCCGCGTCGTGTGGGGTGGTGATGACAAGGATGTCGCTGATGCCCGCGAGGATGAGGGTGGACAGCGGGTAGTAGATCATCGGCTTGTCGTAGACGGGGACGAGCTGCTTCGAGATGCCGTGGGTAATGGGATGCAGCCGGGAGCCCGTGCCGCCGGCGAGGATGATGCCCTTCATGCTGTGATGCTATCGGGAGCAGAGGGTCCTGTCTGAGGGGTACGCACGGTGGGTGTACAGGATCCCCTCAGTGTGAGCAGAAGCCGGATATGATCACCCTGTGCAGCAAGTCGTCAGAGATGCCATCGCACGCGGTGTGGCTCCGATCCGCCGGCGTCAGCCGTACGTGATCTGGGGAAATGAACCCATGAACGGTGGGAATTTTCTCTTCCTGTGGGTGACCGCGTGGGCTCGTCAACGGTCCACCGGGGTGAGTTGGCTTGTGAGGTACAAGCCCAAAATGGAACCGTGGCTCCAGGAATTCCCGCGACTTCGCGAACTGACGGTGACGGAGGACAAGGTTTCCTTCTTCCAGTCACGGACCGTGGAATGGGGTCACGAGATCAATGTGGATTTCCTCTACCCGGACCTGAAGCAGTTCTGCCGGGACATGCTCCTCCAGGGGTCGGCCTTCAGCGATCGCTGGGGCACCGTCACGCCGGGGGCCACGGTGGTGAACGTGCGGCGCGGCGACTACTACAGCAACCCAGAATTCCGGCGTCATTACGGATTCGACGTTCGTGAATTCGTGCGGGTGGCGATCGAAGAAATCGACTCCCCGGGAGGGGCGCCGGTGGTCTTTGTCTCCGACGATCCCGACTGGTGCGTGACCCATCTGTCGGACCTGTTTGCGGGCGGCGATGTCCGGGTGATGCCTTCGCCACATGACATGTTCCAAGACCTGGCCCAGGTCTCGAGCGCGGATAACCTGATCCTGGCTAATTCTACATTTTCATACTGGGGCGGTTACCTCGCCTCCTCTCGACCCCCCGGGCAGCGACCGCGCAGGGTCGTAGCGCCGCTGTTTTTTGGACGCCACTATCCGTACTCTGAGTCCGCACTCCTCTTGCCGGAATGGCTCGCCGTGCCCGGGGACCGGTACGGGGAAGGAAGCGCCTGATGCCCCTCGGTCTCAATGTGCCGTCTACACCGGGCCCTCGGCTCGGATACGTGCTACCCGGTCCGATCCTCTCTTCCGGTGGCCTGGTTGCCATGGAGGCGCGCGGATTCTCGGGCCTGACTGAGCTGGCTCGCAGTTGGCCAGGACGGGTCATCGTCCTCGCGCCTGCGGTGAATGACATCCCCGAACCGCTCCCACTGGCCTACGTGACCGCAGACGTCGACAGCCTGGGTTTCGACATCGTCAAAGCTCAGCCCGTCCCGGCTGAGATCGATTCCCTGGGCCTGGACCTGACGCTGGGTCTCCTGGCACCCCATTGGAGAGGGATGACCGAAGCCCGTACGCCCGCAGTACTGACGGCCGAGGTGGACTACGGCATCCGTCTCGGCATCCACCGTGCGACGTCCTCCGGAATCCCGCTCGCTCGTGCAGCGGTCGGACTCCTTCGTGTCGAGGCCGGGTTACGCAGACAGGCTCGGAAAGCGAGATCTCTTCAGTGCAACGGACCTGCTGCCTTCCGGGCCTATGGTAAGCAGTCAGCCACCCCGCTGGCCTTCATGGACCATCGAATCTACGCCGCAGACGTCGCAGCCGCGCGTGCCGTTCGGGCATGGGACGGCGAGGGTCCTCTTCGCATGGCCTTCTCCGGTCGACTGGACCCGATCAAGGGCCCTGAGTACGCTCTTGAAGTCGCCCATCGGGCACGCCGGGCGGGTCTGCCGGTGGAGATGGCCTTTCTGGGGACCGGGCCAATGCGCGAGACACTGCAGGACCGCGCGGAAGGCTGGGTCCAGTTCCGTGGATTCCGCGACTACCGCACCGAGTGGCTGAACGACGTACGGGACACCGTCGACCTCATGCTGCTGCCCCACCTCCAGGGCGACCCGTCCTGTACCTACTTCGAGTCCCTGGGATCAGGTGCACCGGTGCTCGGCTACGCGAACGCCACGCTGAGCCCGCTCGTGCGGCGCCATGGTGTGGGCTGGGCGGTGCCGAGGGGAGACATCGACGGCATGGTGGAGATTCTGCGATCTCTCATCGATGACCCCGAGGCACTCCTTCGTGCACGGCAGGCAGGTCTCGACCTCGTAGCGACAAACGATTTCGAAACGACGACCCAGCGTCGCGCCGACCACCTGCTCCAACACATCGGCCCCGCTCCGCTCTAAGCGGGCCCTGTCCACCCTGGGGCCTGCCTTGGAGAGGCTCGTGCCCCCTCAGCTGGCCACTCGCTGCCCGATCATTCGAGCAAGGTGGGCGGCCGCGTGGGCCGGCGTCGCTGCGCCGCGCCAGCTGCCCTGAAACATTGCCAGCACCTCGCGCAATGGCATGCCGATGCGTGCGGCCCGTTTTGTCAGCTCCCACTGATGTGATTGCGCAAGCTCCCTGGCCTCCTCCGATGTGCCGTGCTCCGCATTGCGCAAGGCCGCGAACATGGACCGGACAAAACGGGGACTGTCATGCGCGAACCCCACTGTGCCCAGAGAGGTTGTCAGGCGCCTGACGGCAACAAGGGGCTCCTCCGTGTAGGCGAAGCGATATCGCGCCGCCAGACGGGTGAGGAGCTCGAAGTCCTCGTAGAAGAGGTCCTCGGCGTAGCCGCCCTTCTCTCGAAGAACAGCTGTGCGCATAAAGAACGACGCTGCCGGGATCCAGTTGGACTCGATGAGACAGGCAAGGGTGTCCTCGCTGCGCCGTGGCTCGTCTGGCCACGGGAACTCGATGCGCGAGGACGGGTGGAGCACCGAGGAGTTCTCGTCGATCACCACGGCGTCGCTGTAGGCAAGAACGACATCATCTGGAGCGGTCCGCAGAAGATCCTCGTGTATCGCGATCCGATCCTCGCGCATGGTGTCGTCACCCGCGATGTAGGTGACGAATTCGGTGTCCACCTTGGCCAGCAGCCGGTTAAGGGTCGGGTTCAGGCCCATGTTGATGGCATTGGGATGGAATTCGAACGACGACGGGGCGTCAGCGAGCCAGCGCCGGATCACCTCGGCAGTGCCGTCTCCTGGCGATGCGTCATCGGCGACGAGGACCCGAACCGGGGGAACGGTCTGACGTCGAATGCTCTCCAGGGTCTCGATGACGTAGGGAGCGTGGTTGTAGGCGACCACCAAAACGGTCGTGCCCGGGTTGTGTGGGCGCTCCGAGGAGCCCAGTCCCAGACCAATTCGCGGCTTGGTCTGCCGCCGGAGAACTCGATGGCGCGTCCACCCGTCGCAGAGTCCCCAAGCCGTCGCTAAGCGATCGACCGCGCCAGGCCAGTCGCGTGCCTTCAGCCCAGTGGCCATAGCGACCGTAGCCGCGCCCGCGCGGGCCAGTTCTGCGGTCGGTGCGGAGCCAAATTCGGGCACCGCATGCCAAGCGTCCCGCGCCGAAGCGGCCTCCGCAAGTGAACGTCCCGCCTGGGCCTGCGTGCGGACGCGGTCACGCCATGCGGAGGGCCGGGCGTAAATGATGCTCATGGCTCCGCAGTCCGTGATCGGCACGCCGGCGCGGTCGAGGCGGAAGGCTAGGTCGTTGTCCTCGCCGCCGCGGACGAGGGCCGCATCGAACCCCCCAACAGCTAGGAGGACGTCCCGTCGGGCGGCGAAGTTCCCGCCCATGAGGGCGGGCCCCATCGACCCCCGCCCTGCAGGACGTGGGGGGACTGGCACGGTCTCTGCCACCAGCATCTCGAGTTTCTCTGCGAGTGACTTGCCGGCGAGCTGTATGTCCTCCTTGACCACCACTCCACCGGTCACGACGGGGAAGTCGGCGAGGAACTCGTGAGCGAGCCGGCACCAGTCGGGGTGGACGACGTCGTCGTCGTCGCAGAACGCGAGTCTGTCGGCCGACGCCTCGCTGATGCCACGGTTTCGGGCGAAGGCCGCACCGCGATGTTCCTCGGCGTCGACCACGCGGACGGTCACGCCATCAGGCAGGGGCCGGAGAGCGGCGACATAGGATCGCAGCCACGCATTTCCTCCGTTGTCGCACAGCAGGATTTCCCTTGGCGGCGCATCGGTTTGAAACAGCAGAGCCGTGATCTGGTCCTTCAGGGGCTGTCCGCTGCGGTGGCAGGGAATGATGATTGACAGCCGCGGTGACTCCAACATGGCCCTCCATCGTCGACTGGGTGTGTCCTGAGACCTCTTGCCAGACTAGTGGGATCTTCTGGGCCTGAGGCGTCGTCCGGCCCGCACGGACCGGCATCGCCCGGGCAGGCGGCGATGGGTGAGCTGAAGCGCTCCCGATAGTGTGACCCCATGCGCATCCTCGTCACCGGCGGCGCCGGGTTCATCGGCTCGAACTTCGTCCACCACGTCGTCCGCGAGACCGGGCACGACGTCGTCGTCCTGGACAAGCTCACCTACGCCGGCAACCGGGAGAACCTCGCCGGCCTGCCCGAGGGCCGCGTCCGCCTCGAGGTGGGGGACATCTGCGACGCGGCCCTGGTGGACCGCCTGGTCGCCGAGTCGGACGCCGTCGTGCACTACGCGGCGGAGTCGCACAACGACAATTCGCTGAACGATCCCTCCCCGTTCATCCAGACGAACATCGTCGGAACCTTCGTCCTCCTGGAAGCGGTCCGCAAGCACGGCAAGCGGTTCCACCACGTGTCCACGGACGAGGTCTACGGCGACCTCGAGCTCGACGACCCGGCGAAGTTCACGGAGACCACCCCGTACAACCCCTCCAGCCCCTACTCGGCCTCGAAGGCCGGCTCGGACCACCTGGTGCGCGCGTGGGTGCGCTCCTTCGGCGTGCAGGCCACGCTGAGCAACTGCTCCAACAACTACGGCCCCTACCAGCACATCGAGAAGTTCATCCCGCGCCAGATCACCAACCTGATCGACGGCGTCCGCCCCCGCCTCTACGGCCAGGGCGTCAACGTCCGGGACTGGATCCACACGGAGGACCACTCCTCGGCCGTGCTGCGCATCCTTGAGCGCGGCGAGATCGGCCGCACGTACCTGATCGGCTCGGACGGGGAGAGGAACAACAAGGAGATCGTGGAGATCCTCCTCGAGCTCTTCGACCGCCCCGCGGACGACTACGACCTCGTCGCCGACCGCCCCGGCCACGACCTGCGCTACGCGATCGACAACACCGCCCTGCGCACCGAGCTCGGCTGGGAGCCGCAGTTCACGGACATCCGCGCCGGCCTGGCGGACACGGTCCGCTGGTACCGCGAGAACGAGGCCTGGTGGCGCCCGGCCAAGGACGCCGTCGAGGCCACGTACCGCGCCCAGGGCCAGTGAGGGGGAACCGCTGATGCGCATCACCGAGACCGCCATCCCCGGCCTGCTCGTCCTCGACCTCGACGTCCACGGGGACAACCGCGGCTGGTTCAAGGAGAACTGGCAGCGGGAGAAGATCCGCGCCCTCGCCGCCGAGCACCCCCGCCTGGCCTCGCTCGCCCCGGTGCAGAACAACATCTCCTTCAACGACGCCGTCGGCACCACCCGCGGCATCCACGCCGAACCCTGGGACAAGTACGTGGCCGTCGCCCACGGCCGGATCTTCGGCGCCTGGGTGGACCTGCGCGAAGGGCCGTCCTTCGGCGCCGTCGCCACCGTGGAGCTCGGCCCGGAGAAGGCCGTCTTCGTGCCGCGCGGGGTGGGCAACTCCTACCAGACGCTCGAGCCGGACACCGCCTACACCTACCTGGTGAATGACCACTGGTCCGCCGACGCGCAAGGCCGGTACACGTTCCTCAACCTCGCGGACCCGACGGCGGCCATCGCCTGGCCCATCCCGCTCGAGGACGCCGAGCTCTCGGACAAGGACCGCGCCCACCCGATGCTCGGGGACGTCACCCCCATGCCGCCCGCCCCGATCCTCGTGCTCGGCGCCGGCGGGCAGCTCGGCCGCGCGCTCGTCGCCCGGGCCGAGGCCGCCGGCATCCCGGTCGAGGCGCACGATCGCGCCACGTGGGACCTAGCCGACCCTGCCGCCTGGCCGCGCGAGCACTTCCGCGGCCTCCACGCCGTCGTCAACGCCTCCGCCATGACGGCCGTGGATGCCGCCGAGACCCCCGAGGGCCGCGCCCAGGCGTGGGCCGTCAACGCGACCGCCGTGGCAGAGCTCGCCCGCCGCTGCGCCGACGCCGGGGTGCCCCTGGCGCACGTCTCCACGGACTACGTGTTCGACGGCTCCCTGCCCGTGGGGCAGGAGCACCCCGTGGACCACCCGCTCGCCCCCCTCGGTGTGTACGGCCAGTCCAAGGCCGCCGGCGAGGCCGCCGCGCGCGTGCTTCCGCGCCACTGGATCGTGCGCACCTCCTGGGTGATCGGGGAGGGCAAGAACTTCGTGGCCACCATGGCGGCGCTCGCGGAGAAGGGGGTGAATCCGTCCGTGGTGGACGACCAGCACGGCCGGCTCACCTTCGCGGCGGACCTCGCCGATGCACTGCTGCACCTGGTCACCACCGAGGCGCCCACCGGCACCTATCACATGACCAACAGCGGTGACGTGGTCACCTGGCACGAGGTCGCCCGCTGGGTGTTCGAGGAGACCGGCCACGACGCCGGCCGCGTCTCCGGCACCACCACGGCGGAGTACACGGCCGGCAAGGAGGGCATCGCCCCCCGCCCGGCCAACAGCGCGATGGACCTCGGCCCGCTGACCGCCGTCGGCTACACGGCCCCGGACCAGCGCGAGCGCCTGCGCGAGCACCTGGCCGCACGCGGCTGAGTCCACCCCGGCCGGAAACCCCGCAGCGCGGCGGACCGAATCACCTCGGCGAAGGTCCTCGCACCGATGATCGGTGCGAGGCCCTTCGCGTCGGAGTGGGGGCGCTGTCAGCTGTTGCGGCGCCGGCCGGGGGTCTTCTCAGCGCGCCGGCTGAGATCCGCCTCCTTGGCGGCCCGCTTGGACTCCGCGCGGGAGGGGCGGGCGTCGTTGCCCTTCAGGTAGGCGTCGTGCGACGTGTGGTAGTCGCCGTATCCGTAGCCATAGCCGTACCCTCCCCGCTTGGAGGAGGTCACGCCGTTCAGCACGGTCCCGAGCACCGTGGCGTCCACGCCGGTGAGGAGCTCGGTGGCGGCCTCCAGGTGGTCCTTGCGGGTCTGGCCGGCGCGCACCACGAGCACGGTGCCGTCCACGGCGGTGGACAGGAGCGCGGCGTCGGTGACGGGCAGCATAGGCGGGCTGTCCACCACCACGAAGTAGTCCTGGGAGGCCAGCTGGAGCAGGGTGCGCATGCGCTCGGAGCCGACGAGCTCGGAGGGGTTCGGAGGCGTCCGGCCGGCGGGCAGGAGGGTGAGGTTCTCGATGCCCGTGTCGGCCAGTGCCTCGTCCGCGGGAACCTGGCCGGCGAGCACCTCGGAGAGGCCGACGTCGCCCGGCACCTGGAAGAGGTCGTGCTGACGGGGGCGGCGCAGGTCGGCGTCGATCAGCAGCACGCGCTCACCGGCGAGGGCGAGGGCGCGGGCCAGGTTGGAGGCGACGGTGGACTTGCCCTCGGAGGGGTTGGCGCTGGTGAAGGCCACCACGCGGGGCGGGTGGTCCACCGAGACGAACTTGAGGTTGGTGCGCAGCTGGCGGATCGCCTCGCCGGCGCGGGGGTCGAGGTCCACGGCGGACTCGCCCTTCTTCGCCAGGGTGATGTTCTCGGGGATCGAGCCGATGACGCCGACGCCCGTGATCTCTCGCACGTCGTTCCGGGTGCGGACCTTGACGTCCAGCATGCGGCGCAGCAGCGCCCACAGCAGGCCGAGGACCAGGCCGGCCAGGGCACCCGTGAGGACGTTCTTCGAGGTGTCCGGGCTGATGGGGGTGCTGGGGACCTTGGCGTCCGAGAGCGGGATGACCTCCACCGGGCTGTTCCGGTCCACCTCCGCGGCCACGTCCGCCGTCGCCTTGAGGGCGGAGTTGGCCAGGGTGGCCGCCATCTGAGGGTCGGTGGAGGTGGCCGTCACCTTGATGAGGTTGGAGTCCGGCACCATCGCGGCGGTGAGCGAGCCGCTCACGTCCTGCCCCGTCTCCTCCCGCACGCGGTCCAGCACGGCGGCGCTGTTGGTGAGCGCGAGGTAGGACGCGCCGCGGGACTCGCCCGGCATGCCGCCCATGATCACGCTGTTCTCCGTGTTGCTGGGCGCCAGGAAGCCCGTGGACTCCGAGGCGTAGAGGCGCGGCTGCAGGGCCGAGTAGCCGAAGGCGAGCGCTGCCCCCAGCAGGGCGGTCAGCGCGAGGAGGAGCAGGTTCGCCCGCAGGAGGCGGAGGAAGTCGACGACCGTCACGGGTACCTCGTTCGGGGCATGGCAGTAGGCGGGGCGGGTGGTGCCCCAGTGCGCCCACGGTATCAACAGAACGCGAGCGGCTCGGGCCGCGTGGCCGGTGCTCCTTCTGTGGCGTCCGACCGTGCCCAGTACGCTGAGGGGCGTCAGCCCGCCGCCGTCAGAAAGAAAGGGTGCCGACGCATGGTCGCGACCCCTCCGCCGTCAGCCTCCGTGACGAATCTCACCCTGACCAGCGGCGACGGATCCCGGGCGGCCGCGGGTGTCTCGCGGTCTGGCCGCCCGAGGCGCCTCCCGGGCCTGGCCCCGGCTCCGCAGGCGGCGTGGACGGCCTCGGCCTGGAACCCGCTGGTCTCCAGCGCGTCCCCCCGCCTCCTGGACGTGATGCTCGGAGCCGGCCTCATGATGGAGGCGGTGCCCGGATGGACCGTCGGAATCCCCTTCCCCGAGATGTGCGCCATCCTCCTGCTGGCGGTGGCGGCCTTCCGTCCGCCGCGGCGCGACCTCTCCCGGTTCGGGCTCGTAGCGGTGGCGGCGGCAGCGCTCCTCGTCTATCTCGTCGTCGTCACCCTCATGAACGACCTCGACCCGCTGCGGCGCGGCGTGCGCATCATGGTCCTGATGCTGTTCATCGTGGCCATCGCTGAGGAGCGCCTCGACGTACGGGGGCTGCTGCAGGGCATGGCCATGGGCGGGCTGATCAACGTGCCGCTCTTCTACGCCGGCCTCGTCTCCCGGGACTACGGCTCCTACCTGACGGGCTTCCTGGGGGACAAGAACGTCGCCGGGCTGTTCTATGCGCTCATCGGGCCGCTCCTCGTCTCGACCGTCCAGCGGACGTGGGTGAAGGCCGCCATCCTGGCCGCGGCGTTCGGGCTCACGTTCCTCACCGGCTCCCGGACGTCGCTCGCGGCGCTCGCGTGCGCCACCCTGTGGATCCTCCTGACGCCGTACCTCGGCCGGGTGATGCGGCTGGGCCTGCTGTGGGGCATGGCCCAGCTGGTGACCTTCGCCGAGGAGAACCTCGCCACCCTCTCCGTGTTCGGGGACCGCACGGGAACGGACTGGTTCCGCGAGCAGATCCATGCGGCGGCGCAGGCCAAGACCGCCGCGGCCCCGTGGTACGGCTCAGGGCTCAGCACCGCCGTCGTCGACCTGGAGCAGGGGCAGTTCTTCTACCACAACTCCTACTGGGCGCTGATCACGGAGGGCGGCTGGGTCTTCCTCCTGGCCGTGGTGGGGGCCTATGTCCTGGTGTGTCTGCGCCCGTTCACGCAGACACGACGCACGCCGTCGCGGGTGGCTCTGGAGGCCGCAGCGGTCGTCATCCTCGTGACCTCGCTCCAGCTCGGCGAGGTCTTCATCACGATCTACGGAGCTCTCGCCCTGGGGATGGGCCTGCTCCTGGCCGCCCACGAGGCGGAGACGGCGCAGACGGGGACCTCGTCCCGCACCGCCCGCATCGTGGAGCAGGCCCGGCGGGACCGGCTGCGCGGCCTCGCGTGAGCGCGTCTCCAGCTCGCCCGCTCGGGTCGCCCGCTCGGGTCGCCCGCTCGGGTCGCCCGCCGTCGTCCGCTCCAGCCCCGGCTCTCCCACCGCCGGTGGTATCCTGATCCGGTTGCCCAGGCGAGGGAGCGCTGCTCCGTGATCGACGAGGCCGCCGCGCCGTCCCGGTGAGCTCCGCTCCCGACGGCCCGGCACCCTTCCTGGCCACATCCGCGCCCCGCACCCGGGGCGGGGACAAGAACACCAGAGGAGGACACCATGTCTGACAAGATCAAGATCAAGGTCACCCGCCGCACCGACTTCGGCAAGGGGGCCGCCCGCCAGGCCCGCCGCGCCGGCCAGATCCCCGCGGTCGTGTACGGCCACGGCGCCGATCCCATCCACCTGCTGCTGCCGGCCCGCGAGACCACGCTGGCCGTCCGCAACCCCAACGCCCTGCTCACCGTGGTGAGCGAGGCCGGCGAGGAGCACATGGTGCTCCCCAAGGACATCCAGCGCCACGCCCTGAAGGACACCGTGGAGCACCTGGACCTCATCGAGGTCCGCCGCGGCGAGAAGGTCGTCGTGGACGTCACCGTGCACGTGGAGGGCGAGGTCGCCCAGGGCAACGAGTACGTGCTCGACTACCCCACCGTGCCGGTCGAGGCCGAGGCCACCCACCTGCCCGAGTCCGTCTCGATCTCCGTCGAGGGCCGCGAGGCCGGCGAGCACGTGTACGCCACCGACGTGCAGGTCCCCGCCGGCTCCGTGCTGCAGCTCGACGACGAGATCGTCATCGCGACCGTCTCCGAGGTCGTCGAGCAGGACCTGGGCGACGAGTCCGTCCAGGAGGAGCAGGCCGCCGAGGGCGGGGAGTCGGCCGAGGGTGCCGAGGGCGAGTCCGAGGGCGGCGAGCCCGCCGAGGGCGACGCCGAGAAGTCCGAGGACTGATCCGCCGTGACGGGCACGCACCTGATCATGGGCCTCGGCAACCCAGGGCCCGAGTACGAGCGCACCCGTCACAACATCGGCCACATGGTGGCGGGTGAGCTCGCCTCCCGCATGGGAAGCGGGTTCACCCGCCACAAGGCCGGCGCCGCGGTGGCCACGGGCCGGCTCGGCATCGGTGGGCCCCGCGTGGTGCTGGCGATGTCCACCGGGTACATGAACACCTCCGGCGGCCCCACGTCCGCCCTCCTGAAGTTCTACGGCCTGGAGCCGGCGGACCTCGTGGTGGTGCACGACGAGCTGGACATCCCCTTCGACACGCTGCGCCTGAAGCGCGGCGGGGGAGAGGGCGGCCACAACGGCCTGAAGTCCATCACCAGGTCGATCGGCACGCCGGACTACTTCCGCGTCCGCGCCGGCATCGGCCGTCCGCCCGGCCGCATGGACGTGGCCGACTTCGTGCTGCGTCCCTTCACCTCCGAGGAGCAGAAGGCGCTGCCCTTCCACGTGGACCGCGCCGCGGACGCCGTCGAGAAGCTCCTGGCCGACGGGCTGGAGGCCGCCCAGCAGTCGTTCCACTGAGCCGGCGCTCAGCCCTCCGAGGGGGACAGCGCCCGGGTGAGCGCACGGGCGATCTCCTCGATGGCGGGGTCCATGACGTCGGCCATCTCGGCGTAGGCCGAGTCGGGGAGCCCGTACGGATCCCGGATGTCCAGTGCGCCGGCACCCGCGCGCACCCGTGCGCGCTCGCGCCCCGCGCGGGCCACCAGGTCTGGGAGCTCGATCCCCGCGATGTCCTCGCTCACCTCCGCGCCGGCCTGCGCCCTCTTCCGGATCGAGCGCAGGATCGCGGCGAACTCCAGCACGGTGAAGGTGCGGTGGGCGGCCCGGGGCGCGTCCTGCAGCACGGCGGGGCGGTGCCGCTGGGACGCCACGAGCACCAGGTCGGCGTGCTGCACCGCGGGCGCCACGAGCGGCGCGGGACGGTGCTCCGCCAAGCCGGGCACACCCCGCTGCTCCGCGATCTCCAGGAGGGGCGGGGGCACCGTGAGGGCCCGGTCGGGAGCCGTGCCCAGGCTGGCCACCTCGACCCGGCCGGGCACCCGCGCGTCGAGCTCGGCCTGGAGCGCGTGTGCCCCATAGGCCGAGCGGCAGATGTTCCCCGTGCACACGAGGAGCACGGCGCCCGGGGCCGCGCCCGCCGAATGCCGCGCGGAGCGGCGGGGGGCAGGCGCGGGCCCGGGCCGGGTGAGGCGGAAGGGGGGAAGGGGCATCAGGCCTGGGAGGGCTGACCGCCGCGCTCGATCCACGCGGTGATCGCGCGGGCCTGGCGGTCCACCACCTTGCCCACCATGGGCTCGGCCTTGGCGGCCAGCTTGGAGCCCACCAGCGGGATCTTGCACACCAGGGTGCCGTCCACGGCGAACTGGCTGCCCTCGCCGGCGGCGGCCAGGCGCAGGGTGCCGTCCGCGGTCGCCTTGGCGGCGGGGACGGTGATGGTGGTGGTGCCGGTGCGGGAGCCGTCCGCGGCGGGGGCGCCCCAGCGCTCCACCTGCTCCACCTGCAGCGAGCCGCCGATGACCTTGCGGGCCATGTCCGGCAGGCGGTCCGCGGGCGCGGAGCGCACCGTGGTGACGGTCATCTCGCCCTCGGGGGACCCGGTCACGGAGAAGGAGACCAGCGCGCCGCCGAAGGACTCCACCACGGAGCGGTGGAAGTCCTCGGAGACGAGGGCCTCGGCCACGGCGGCCGGGGGGTGCGGAATGGACTGCTGAGCGGAAAAGGCCACGGTCTCTCCTGTGGGTTCGGCCGCCGGGAGGGCGGCGTGCGTCGACGCCTCAGCCTATATGCTGGCAGTCGCGTTCCGGGCGGTGCGAGGCACGCTCATCGGCGCCTCCGGGGCCCGTGGACGCCCGTTCCGCACACGCTCTCCCCCTCCTCGAAGAAGGTGCGCCCGAATGCCGGCACTGTGGGCCCTGGCCGTGATCATGCTCTGCAGCGGGGTGGCCACGCTGCGCTCCCGGGAGGACGTGGGGGAGACCTTCCGGCGCCTCAAGGTGCCGCGTCCCTTCGACGCCCCGGCGCTCGCCCGCGCCTTCCCGTACCTGGAGCTCCTCCTGGCCGTGGGGCTCGTGCAGCCCTTCACCGTGCTGCGCCCGTTCGTGGGCGTGGCCGCCGTCGCGCTGTTCGTGGTGTTCCTCCTCCTGGTGCTGCGCGCCAAGGGCGACGGCGTCTCGTGCGGCTGCTTCGGCGAGGCCTCGGCCGCGCCGATCTCCGGGACCACCGTGGCCCGCAACATCCTCTTCCTCGCGCTCGCCGTCATGGCCCTGGCAGAGGGCGTGCTCACCCTCGTGCGGCTCGGCGGCACCGTGAACTGGCTCCCGCTGGACGCCTTCGGCCCCGCCGCGTGGGCCTGGGCCCTCGTCGTGGTCCTGCTGCTCGCCGCCGCCGCGCTCCTGGTGGGCCGGGAGTCCGTGCCCTCGGCCGATGACGGCGCGCACCCGGACAGCGTGCACCCGGCCGGTGCCGGCCTCGACGGCGCCCACCCGGCCGACGCCGGCCTCGGCGGCGCCCACCCGGACGACGCCGACCCGGACGACGCCGACCTCGACGACCCGCCGCGCCTGCCCTTCGGCGACGCCGTCGTGATCCAGGACGGCCACTACGTGGGCCTGCACCAGCTCGTCTCCCAGCACGCGGTGGTGGCGCTGCGCCTCTCCACGGGCTGCGGATCGTGCTCCTCCGTGATCGCCCGCCTGCCCGAGTTCCAGGGCGCCCTCGGCCCCGTGCAGCTGCGCGTGCTCATGCCCCAGCACTCTCCCGAGGCGCTGACCCCCGCGAGCCTCGGCGCCATCCCCCCGGAGCTCGTCCTCGGGGACCCGGGCGGCATGGCCGCCTCCGCCGTCGGCCTGACCCGCTTCCCCATGGCCGTGCTGCTGGGCACGGACCACCTCACCGCAGGCGGCCCCGTGGGCGGGGCGCAGGACGTGCTCGACTTCCTCGAGGAGATCAGGGACATCATGACCACCGAGCTGCCCGCCCTCGACGCCGCCGAGGCCACCGCGTGAGCGCGGCCGCCCCCGTCCTCGCCGGACTCCTGCCGCTGCTGGGCGGCGAGCGCGCGTTCGAGGCCGCCGTCGCCTCCGCCGCCCGCCCCCTGGACGCGCGCGGCACGGAGCTGGAGATCGGCCTGCCCGACGGCGCCCGCGCCCCGCTCTTCGCCCTCCTCGCCGACGCGCTGGGCACGGCTCACGCCGCCGACGCGGCCGTGCTGGTGGTCACCGCCACCACGCGCGAGGCCGAGGACCTCATGGCCGACCTCGCCGCGTGGATGCCCGCGGGCTCCGCCGCCCTGTTCCCCTCCTGGGAGACCCTGCCGCACGAGCGGCTCTCCCCGCGCTCGGACACCGTGGGCGCCCGGCTGGCCGTCCTGCGCCGCCTGGCCCACCCGGAGGCGGAGGGGCAGTCGCCGCTGCGCGTCGTCGTCGCCCCCGTGCGCGCCGTGCTCCAGCCGCTCGTGGCCGGCCTCGGGGACCTGGCCCCTGTGAGCCTGCGCGTGGGGCAGGAGGCGGACTTCGAGGAGACCGTGGCCGCGCTCGCGGACGCCGCCTACGCCCGCGTGGACATGGTGTCCCGGCGCGGGGAGTTCGCGGTGCGCGGCGGGCTGATCGACGTGTTCCCGCCGACGGCGGACCACCCGCTGCGCGTGGAGTTCTTCGGGGACGAGGTGGAGCAGATGCGCTTCTTCTCCGTGGCCGACCAGCGCTCCCTCCAGGACACGTCCGGCGACGGCACCGGCCACCCCACCGAGCTGCACGCCCCGCCGTGCCGCGAGCTGCTGATCACGGACCACGTGCGCGCCAAGGCCCGCGAGCTGCAGGTGCGCCTGCCAGGGGCGGCGGACATGCTCGAGCGGATCGCCGAGGGCGTGGCCGTGGAGGGCATGGAGTCCCTCTCCCCGCTGCTGGCCGAGGCCATGACCTCCGTGCCGG
This sequence comes from Micrococcus sp. M4NT, assembly GCF_033790745.1. Lineage (NCBI taxonomy): Bacteria > Bacillati > Actinomycetota > Actinomycetes > Micrococcales > Micrococcaceae > Micrococcus > Micrococcus sp. M4NT. Next base: position 9,828 of record NZ_JAMYEH010000006.1, on the reverse strand, counting down.
CCCAGCTGCCGGAGGGCTCGCTCACCGTGCTCGTGGAGCCCGAGCGCATCCGCGGACGTGCGGACGACCTGCTGGCCACCAATGAGGAGTTCCTCCACGCCGCGTGGGCCGGCGCCGCCCAGGGCGCGGCCGCTCCCGTGGACCTGGCCGAGCTCGACCAGTCCGCCGCCGGCGGCTTCCTCTCCGTGGCCGAGCTGCGCGAGGAGTCGCTGACCCGGCGCCAGGGGTTCTGGTCCACCACCGCCCTCTCCTCGGACGAGGAGCTGCTGCCGGACGCCGCCACCCTGCGCTCCTCACTCGGCGTGCCGAAGACCTTCGCGGGGGACATGGCCGCCATGGTGGCCCACACGCGCACGCGCCTCGCCGAGGGCTGGCATGCCGTGCTGCTCACGGACGGCCCGGGCTCGGCCCGCCGGGTCGCCGAGCTGCACGCCGACGCCGGGCTCACCGCGTCGGTGGTGACCGGTCCCGTGCCCGCCGTGCCCGCGGCGGGCCAGGTCACGGTGGCCGCGGCCGCCGTCGGGACGGGCTTCACGGTGCCCGAGGCCAAGCTGGCCCTGATCACCGAGCAGGACCTGTTCGGCCGCCACCGCACGCAGGGCACGCGCGCCGCGGGCGCGCCGCTGGCCCGCAAGCGGCGCAACGCCGTGGACCCGCTGACCCTGCAGCCCGGCGACCACGTGGTGCACTCCCAGCACGGGATCGCCCGCTTCGTGGAGCTGCAGCGCCGCAAGGTGACCGGCGGGCCGCGCACCGCGCCGGGGTCCGAGGAGTCCTACCGCGAGTACCTGGTGCTGGAGTACGCCTCCTCCAAGCGGGGTGCTCCGGGGGACCGGCTGTTCGTGCCCACGGACCAGCTGGACCTCATCACCGCCTACGTGGGCGGCGAGGCGCCGGCGCTGTCCAAGATGGGCGGCTCGGACTGGGCGCAGACGAAGTCCAAGGCCAAGCGGGCCACCAAGGAGATCGCGGGCGAGCTGATCCGCCTCTACTCGGCGCGCATGGCCTCACGCGGGCACGCCTTCGGCCCGGACACCCCGTGGCAGGGCGAGCTGGAGGAGGCGTTCCCGTTCATCGAGACGCCGGACCAGCTGACCACCATCGAGGAGGTCAAGAAGGACATGGAGGCCGAGGTGCCCATGGACCGCCTGGTCTCCGGCGACGTCGGCTTCGGCAAGACCGAGGTGGCCGTGCGCGCCGCGTTCAAGGCGGTGCAGGACGGCAAGCAGGTGGCCGTGCTGGTGCCCACCACGCTGCTGGCCCGCCAGCACCACGAGACGTTCACGGACCGCTTCGCCGGCTTCCCCGTGCAGGTGGCCGCGCTCTCCCGCTTCCAGACCGCCAAGGAGTCCAAGGAGGTGCTGGCCGGGCTGGCCTCCGGTGAGGTGGACGTGGTGATCGGCACGCACCGCCTGCTCTCGGACCAGGTGCAGTTCAAGGACCTGGGCCTCGTGATCGTGGACGAGGAGCAGCGCTTCGGCGTGGAGCACAAGGAGGCGCTCAAGAAGATGCGCACCAATGTGGACGTGCTGGCCATGTCCGCCACGCCCATCCCGCGCACCCTCGAGATGTCCCTGACGGGCATCCGCGAGACCTCCACGCTGGCCACCGCCCCGGAGGAGCGGCACCCCGTGCTCACCTCCGTGGGCCCGTACACGGACCAGCAGGTCACCGCGGCCATCCGCCGCGAGCTCATGCGCGAGGGCCAGGTGTTCTACGTGCACAACCGCGTCACCACGATCGACAAGGTGGCCAAGCGGATCGCGGACCTCGTGCCAGAGGCGCGGATCGCCGTCGCCCACGGCAAGATGACCGAGTCCCGCCTCGAGCAGATCATGGTGGACTTCTGGGAGCGGAAGTTCGACGTGCTCGTCTCCACCACCATCATCGAGACCGGCCTGGACATCGCCAACGCCAACACCCTGATCGTGGAGGACGCGCACCGCTACGGCCTGAGCCAGCTGCACCAGCTGCGCGGCCGTGTGGGCCGCGGGCGCGAGCGCGCCTACGCCTACTTCCTCTACGACCCGCAGAAGCCCCTCGGCGAGGTGGCCCTCGAGCGGCTCAAGGCCGTGGCCCTGCACAACGAGCTCGGCGCCGGCATGCAGCTGGCCATGAAGGACCTCGAGATCCGCGGCGCCGGCAACCTGCTGGGCGGCGAGCAGTCCGGGCACATCGCCGGCGTGGGGTTCGACCTCTACCTGCGCATGGTGGGCGAGGCCGTGGCCGACTTCAAGGGCGAGGAGGACACCACTCCCGCCGAGGTGAAGGTGGAGCTGCCCGTCAACGCGCACCTGCCGCACGACTACGTGCCGGGGGAGCGGCTGCGCCTCGAGATGTACCGGGCGCTGGCCAAGGCCAACGACGACGCCGCGATCGACGCCGTGGTGGAGGAGATGAAGGACCGCTACGGCGAGCCGCCGGAGCCCGCCCAGGCCCTCGTGGCGGTGGCCCGGTTCCGCAACCGGGCCCGGGCCGCGGGCGTCACCGAGGTGATGCTGCTGGGGCAGAACGTGAAGTTCGGCCCCGCTGCGGACCTGCCGGAGTCCCGCCGGCTGCGCCTGGCCCGCATGTACAAGGGCGCCCAGGTGAAGCCAGGGATCAACGCCGTGCTCATCCCGCGGCCCAAGACCAAGCCGGTCATGGGCCAGGACCTCGTGGACGCCCCGCTCCTGGAGTGGGCGGACCAGGTGGTCAGCGCGGTGTTCGCGCCGGAGGGCGCCGCGGGCTGAGGCGCGGCGGGACGGGGCGGCCCCGGGCTCAGGCCCGGGCGACCACGCCGTGCTGCTCGAGCAGGGCGAGGAAGGCGGAGACGTCCGCGGCGATCGACTCGGGGGCCATGCCGGCGGCGCGGGCGACCTCGGCCACGAGGTCCTCCTCCGTCCACGGGGTGAGCGGGGGAGCGGCGATGTCCTCCGCTGGGGTGCGGCCCTCGACGAGGACCTCCCACACGAGCGAACCCGTGGCGCTGAGGCGCAGCGGGATGCCCTCGGCCATGCCCATCACGACGGCGTCGTCGTCCGCCGAGCGCGTCCACGCGGTGTCTGGGTCCACGCGCCACGTGGCGGGGGCGGCGGCGGCGGTCGCGGTGTCAGCGGGTCGGAGCTGCTCAGCGGCCACGGGACACGGCCTTCGCTCGGATCCATCCGGCCAGGGTGCCCATGCGGTGGGCCTGCTCGCGGAGGATGTCCGCGCGCGTCGGCGGGCGACCGAGCCGCATCTGGAGGTGGGGCCGGTTCACGGGGAGGGTGTGCAGCACGAGCGCGGCCCGCTCGCGGGTGGACTCGGCCGCGCGCCAGCGCGTGGTGAACAGCTGCATGCCGCTCTCCTGAGAACGGAGCGCGGTGAAGAGGGTGAGGTCGTGCTCGTCCATGCCGACGGCGTCCTCGTCCGTGGCCACGTGCCACGCGGCCGTCGCACCGAGGACCTCGGCCTGCTCGCGCACCTCCGTCCATTCGGGATCGCTGAGGGTCTCGCGGAGGTGGGCGACGTCGGCGACGCCGCGGTAGGGGTCCCGCGCACCGTGCACCAGCACGATGAGGCGCTGGTGGCGCAGGCTCGGGACGGGCACGGCCCTGCCGGCGATGACGCGCGTGCGGTGTTCGGCCCAGAGCTGTTCGAACGTCCGCTCGTCCGAGGATCCCAGCCCGGGGAAGAGCCGGTGGACGTCCACGTAGCCGAGGTGGTCGTGCCACAGGGTGGCGGCGTGCTCGAAGATCGAGCCCTCCGAGAACGCGGCGACCGTGTTCCAGCCCTGGTCCGTCAGCAGGTCCAGGACGTGCTCCGCCTCCGACGGGTGGACCAGGAGGTCCACGTCTGAGCTGGAGCGAGCCTCGCGGTAGACGCCGGGATCCATGGCGTAGCCCTTCACGTGAAGCCCGCGGACCTCGTTCTGCTCGAGGATGTGCGCGATGCGCGCGTGCGCCAGGTGGACGCGCGCGCGAAGCTCGAGGGGCGGCACGGCATCGACCTGGGAGGAAGGGGAGACGCCGGTCATGGATCTCAGACTAGTGGAGCGAGTGGGGAGCGGTGGTGCCCGAATGTTGCCGATTCGTTACCGTGTTTTCCACCTGGTCGCTAGTGGCATCCGTGGTATGCGTCTAGACTCCTGAATGGAGCTCCACAGCTGAAACACATGTCTCGGCGGTGTAGGGCTCTCTACGGCTGGACGTCCTCGACGGCGTTCCGGCCCTCTAGACCTCGACCCGACCTGAGTGGAGCTCCACATGAACACCCCCTCTTCCATCTCCCGCCGCAAGGTGACCACTGGCATCGCCTGGTCCGTCCCCGCCGTGGCCGCCGTGGCCGCCGCCCCCTTCGCTGCCGCGTCGCCGGTCATCTGCCCCAAGGTCTCGGGTGTCGGCGGCGCCATCAAGTTCCCGGGCAACAGCAAGATCGAAGGCCTCAAGCATGCCTACGGCTTCGACGTCACCCTCACCAACGACACCTCCGAGACCATCGTGATCTCCGGCGGTTCCACCTACATCGAGTTCAAGAAGTTCGGCAACAAGTCCGGTGCCCCCCTGCTCTACACCGCCGATCCGTGCAAGGGTGGCGTGCCGATCGAGTCCGGCAGCGACCTGCTGACGCTCGAGCCCGGTGAGAAGCTTACGTTGTTCTTCGTCGTGACCAACACCGGCAACTCCGCGAACGACTCCGGTTGCATCTACGCCACCTTCAACGTCTCTCTCGTCGGTGGCCAGCCGGTCGACACCGATTACTGCGAGGTCATCGTCGTTCCCAAGGTGTGCTTCAACGACACCCCGCCGCAGGGCTGCTGATTCCAGCACTCTCGATGGAGGGCCCCGCCACCCGGCGGGGCCCTCTCGCGTCGCCCCACGGATGTGCAGTGCGCGCTGGACTGGGGCGCAGACGGCGGTGCCGGTTCCCCTCGATGGGGAACCGGCGCCACCCACAAGGCCCAGGTCCAAGTCAGTCGACGGCGTGCGATCCCGCCGCGGGAGCCTCCGGATGCGGGGGAGCCGGCTGGACGGACGCATCGCGTGCCACCCGGGCGGCCCGGCGGCCTGAGCGGGCGAGCCGGGACTGACGCGGCGCCTGGTAGTACGAGTCGTACGAGTCACCATGCGCGGAGTAGCCGCCGCCGTAGTAGTCCAAGCCGACGCCGGAGGTGGGCGTGCCGTTGAGCACCACGCCGAGCACGCGGGCGTTCACCCCGCCCAGCATGTCCCTGGCCACCTGGAGGTGGTCCTTGCGCGTCTTGCCGTGGCGGACCACCAGCACCGTGCCGTCCACGGCGGCGGCCAGCAGGGTGGAGTCGGTCACGGGGAGCACCGGCGGGGCGTCCACGAGAACCATGTGCGTCTCGGCCAGCGCCGCAAGGAGCTGGCGCATGCGCTCCGAGCCGAGCTGCTCGGAGGGGTTCGGGGGCGTGCGACCGGCCGGCAGGAGCAGGAGGCCGTCGTCGCCCACGGGATGCAGCACGTCCTGGAGCTCCACGTCCCCGTTGAGGACCTCGGAGAGGCCCACGCGGCCCTCCACGCCGAACTGGCTGGCCTGGCGGGGGCGGCGCAGGTCGGCGTCGATGAGGATGACCGGCTGGCCGGCCGCGGCGATGGCCAGGGCCAGGTTGCCGACGACGGTGGACTTGCCCTCACTGGGGTTCGAGCTGGTGAAGGCGATGGTGCGCGGCGGGTCGTCCACCGCGGCGAAGCGCAGGTTGGTGCGCAGCTGGCGGATGGTCTCGGCCACGCGGGGAGAGGGCTCCCCGATGCGGGAGGTGCGCTCGGCCTTCAAGGTCTTGTCCTGCGGGATTGCGCCCAGCAGGCCGGCGCCCGCGCCCACCTGAGCGTCCGTGGTGGTGCGCACGTTCACGTCCAGCATCCGGCGCAGGAAGGCGATCGCCAGGCCGATGAGCCCACCGATGGCCAGCCCGTACAGGATGTTGCGGAGATGGTTGGGGCTGGAAGGCACGGTGGGTGTGAGGGCGTCCTCCATGGCCGTGACCTCCACGTTGGAGGTCGGATCCAGGTTGTTGGCCACCTCGGCCGTCGCCACGAGGGCCGTGTTGGCCAGGTTGGCCGCGTTCGTGGCGTCCGGTGCCGTCGCGGACACGGTGATCAGGTTCGAGCCGGCCACCACCTCGGCGCTGAGGCGGGCCCCGCGCGTGTCCAGGCCCTCTGTCTGCGCGATGCGATCGCGCACCGTGCGGCTGTTGATGAGCGGGATGTAGGACTGCGCCCGGGTCTGGGCCGTCTCCGTGCCGGAGATGCTGGCCTCGCCCTGCACGGTGACGAACCCCGTGGAGGTGGCGGTGTACAGCGTGGGCTGAAGGAGGGAGTACACGAGCCCGGCGAGGGCGCCCACGGTGAGGCACACCAGGAGCACCAGACGGTTCGCGCGCAGGACCTTGAAGAAGTCGAGGATGTTCATGGTGCCCCTGATCGGAGGGATGACGGCTCAGCTCACTCTAACAAGGAGGACAGGTGGGCCACCTCCGCCACTAGGCTGGGCCGTGCGGCGCGGGCCGCCGGCTCGCGAGGGCCGGGCACGGACGAGGAGGGCACGGATGGCGGTGCAGCACCACAGCGCGGGGCCGCTGGAGACGGACCCCCGCCTCGCGGCGGTCTACGCGGCCCGGGCTGAGCAGGCCCGGCGCACTGCGCGGGGCACGTCGGCGTGGACCAGGGAGGACGAGGAGCACGCGCTCGAGCGGGTCCCGCTGCGGATCCCCGAGCTGCTCCTGGGTGCACTGCTGGCCATGGAGGTGTTCGCCATCCCCGTGGGTGGCACGAGCGTTCCCCTCAGCGAGCTCGCCATGATGCTGCTTCTGCTGCTCGCCCTGTGCCGCCGAGCCACGCGGGACGCCTCCGACCTGGGCGTCGTCGCCCTCGCCGCGGGTGCGGTGGCCCTCTTCCTCGCGGTCGTCTCGGTGTCCGTCGGCATCGAGGATCTCGCGTGGATGCGCCGCCTCGTGCGCATCAGTGCCCTGGCCGCCCTGGTGGGGTGCTTCGCCGCGCGGCGCCTGGACCTGCGCTCGGTGCTGTGGGGCCTTCTGGCGGCGATGGCCGTCAACGTCCCGCTGTTCTACGCGGGCGTGGTGCCCGCACCGTACGGCAGCTACCTCACCGGCTTCCTGGGGGACAAGAACGTGGCCGGCCTCTACTACGCGGCCATGCCGGTGCTGGCCGTGGCCTTCGTCCGGTCCCCGCAGCGCCGCGTGATGGTGCTGGCGGCTGCCGCGCCGTGCGTCTTCCTCACGGGCTCGCGCACCTCGATGGCGGGGTTTGCCTGCGCGGTGCTCTGGATGTGGCTCACCCCGCGTCTGGGGCCGGTCTTCCGAATCCTGATCCTGGCCGCCATGGGCTGGGCCGTGACCTTCGCCGAGGAGAACCTCGCCCAGCTGAGCGTCTTCGGCGACCGCACCGGCACGGACCGACTGCGCTCCTGGATCCAGGACGCCACGGCGGTGAAGGCGGCGGAGACCCCGTGGTTCGGCCGGGGCCTGACCGAGGCCTACGTGACCATCGACGATTCCACGTGGCACTACCACAACTCCTACGCGGGTCTCTTCACCGAGGGCGGCTACGTGCTGGTGATCGCCGTGCTCGCGGCCTACCTGTACTTCGGCCTGCGGGTCTTCACCACGCGCCTCCGCACGCCCTCCCGCGTGGCGGTGGAGGCCGCCACCGCGGTCATCTTCGTCACCGCCGCCCAGCTCGGCGAGGTCTTCCTGACCATCCCGGGCATGCTCATCCTGGCCACCGGTGCGAGCCTGGCTCTGCAGGAGAAGGACGCGCCGCTCGAGACCGAGGTCACCGAGCGGCAGCGGGCGAAGGTGCTCCACGACGCCCGCGCCCGCTGGGGCTGACGGCGGCGGCCGACTGACGCCGGCCAGGCCTCAGCCCCGCTCGCCCCGCCTCGCCTGGCTCAGGGCGCCCGACTCAGCTCTGCGTGCCCGCCTCAGCTCCGCGTGCCCGCGCCGCCCACAGCGCGGGCCACGGCGCGGGCCACGGCCTGCGCGATCGCCTCGAGCGCCGGGTCGAGCGCGTCCGCCATCGCCGCGTAGCCGGTCACCGGCCCGCGGAAGGGATCCGGGAGGTCCAGCGGCTCGCCCGTCAGGGCGTCCCGCCGCGCGGCCCAGGCCGTGGTCAGGGCAGGCAGGCCGCCCGCGTCCGGGAGGTCCGTCCCGGCGGCCAGTCGCCCCGCCTCCAGCAGCGTGTACGCCCGCCGCACGGCTCCCGGCTCCTCGCGCAGCACGGCGTCCAGGTGGGCCTCCGTGGCTGTCAGCACGAGGTCCTGCCCCGCCAGCACCCGCGCGGTCAGCTGCCGAGGCCGGTGGCTCAGGAGCGCGTCCATCACCCCGCTGCTCGGCGCCAGGTGAAGGATCTCGTCCGGCACGGCCAGCGCCTGGTTCGGCCCCGTGCCCGCACTCCTCACCTCGGCGCGGCCGGAGCCCAGCAGCTCGTCGAGCCGCGCCTGGAGCACGTGCTGCGCGTAGGCCGAGCGGCAGATGTTGCCCGTGCACACCGTCAGGATGCGCACGGGGGCGGCACCGGTCGCACCGGCCGCGTCGTCGTCGGAACGGTGCGCATCGCCGTCGGGCGTCGGCGCGCCGAAGGGGGAGCGGATGGGCGGTCGGGTGGTCCAGCTCATGGGGTGATCCTTTCGGGGCGAGCCTCCCCGCGGCCAGGGGCGGGCGGATCAGACGCCGAAGGGCGTCCTCCGCGGCACTGCGGTGGACGCCCTTCGGCGGTGTGAGGCGGGGGTGCCGCCCTCAGGGACGGGGTCAGTGACCGCGCGACGCGCCCGCGGCGGTCGAGCCGGCGGAGCCGTGCGTCGTGGTGGTGCCCACGGTGTGCGTGGCGACGGCCGGGGCGCCGTGGATGGCCTGCGTGTGCAGGGTGTCGCCGCGGCCCAGGATGCCCTGCGGGATGAGGAAGGCGATCGTGGCCAGCGCGAGGGCGATCAGGCCCGCGAGCCACGCGTTGTCCAGGCTCCAGAAGCCCATCGCGTACAGCGAGCCGAGGAACAGGCCGAAGGAGAGCAGGAAGAGGAGCACGGAGCTGCCGACGCCGCCCGCGTTCGAGTGGTCGATGGCCTTGCCGTTGCGGATCACGTCATAGCTCCTTCAGCTGCTGGTCTGTCCCCGGAGTCGCCCGGGGGGTTCAGTCGTCCCCCAGGATAGCAAGTGCGGAGCTCGCGCCGATGCGGGTGGCGCCCGCCGCGATCATGGTCAGCGCGTCGGTGCGCGAGCGCACCCCGCCGGACGCCTTCACGCCCATGTCCGGGCCCACCGTGCGTCGCATGAGCGCCACGTACTCGGCGGTGGCGCCGGCCGTGGAGAAGCCCGTGGAGGTCTTGACGAAGTCCGCACCGGCCTCGGCGGCGGCCTCGCACGCGAGCACGATCTGCTCGTCGGTGAGCAGGGCGGTCTCCACGATCACCTTGAGGAGCGCGCCGCCCTCACCCGCGGGGCCCATGGCGTGCGCGGCGTCGGCCACGGCGCGGATGTCCTGCACCAGGCGCTCGCGGTCACCGGCGCGGGCGGCGGCGACGTCGATCACCATGTCCACCTCGTCCGCCCCGTCCTTGATGGCCTGCGTGGCCTCGAACGCCTTGGCCGCCGACGACGTGGCGCCCAGCGGGAAGCCGATGACGGTGCAGGTCAGCACGTCGGAGCCCTCGAGCGCGGCGTGCACGCGGGGCACCCACACCGGGTTCACGCACACGCTCTTGACGCCGGCCTCGCGGGCCTCGGCGACGAGGCGGTCGATGTCCTCGGCGGACGTCTCAGGCTTGAGGGCGGTGGCGTCGATGTACTGGGCCAGCTCGGCGGTGGACAGCTGCGGGAGCGCGGTGTCGGTC
>NZ_JAMYEH010000005.1:0-173149 GCF_033790745.1 Micrococcus sp. M4NT | reverse complement strand
TCCCACCCCACCCCCACCTCCGCCTCCGCCCGCCCCGACGGCGCCCGTGTGGCCCGCGCCGCGCTCACCCGGCTCGTGGAGCCCGGGGACGAGCTTCCGGCGCACGCCGTGGCAGCGTTCGGCCCCGAGCGGGCCCTCGCGCTCCTCACCGGCCGCGCGGCACTGCACCCCGCCGAGCGGGACCTCCTGGCGGAGCACACCGGCGCGCCGGACGGCCTGGCGCGCCGGTGGTCCGCCGGGCTGCAGCGATGGGCGCCCCGCGCCGCCCATCTGGACCCCGAGCGCGACCTCGTCGCCCTGCACCGTCTGGGCGGCGGCCTGCTCATCCCGGAGGACGACGCCTGGCCGGCCGCACTGGAGGACCTCGGCGAGAGCGCCCCGCTGGGGTTGTGGTTCCGCGGGACGGGCGCGCTGCCCGCTGCCGGCCGCACCCTCGCCGTGGTGGGCAGCCGCGAGGCCACCGCCTACGGCCGCGCGGTGACGCGCCAGTTCGTGGGCCACGCTGTCCGAGCCGGCCTGTGCGTCGTCTCGGGTGGGGCATACGGGATCGACGGCGCCGCGCACCGCGCAGCCCTCGACGCGGCCCAGGAGCGGGGCGGGGCCGGGGGAGCGGAGGCGTCCGCCCCGACCATGGCCGTGCTGGCCAGCGGCCTCGACCGCTTCTATCCGGCAGGCCACGAGGAGCTGCTCCGAGACGTCATGGAGGCCGGGCTGCTCCTCTCGGAGATGCCGCCCGGAGCGAGTCCGACGCGCCACCGCTTCCTCCAGCGCAACCGGCTGATCGCCGCGCTCTCCGGCGCCGTGCTCGTGGTTGAGGCGCGCTGGCGCTCCGGCGCGCAGAACACCGCCGGCCACGCGATGGGCCTCGGCCGGGAGCTCGGCGTCGTCCCGGGGCCCGTCACCGCGCCCAGCTCCGCCGGCTGCCATCGCCTGCTGAAGGAGACCCCGGCGCGGCTCGTGATGGACGAGGACGACGCCCTCGCCCTGCTGGACGGCGTACGCCGTCCCGCTGGGAGGGGCGCCCCTGGCGGGACGGCCGCGGACACGGGCACGTCCCGGGCGCCCGAACCATCCGTGGCGCCCACGTCGGCGCCGGGGACGAGGGGGGAGCGCCGGCAGCGGCACGCCGAGCGGCCCACGGACGCCCTCACCGTGGAGGAGCTGCTCGTCGTCGACGCCCTCCCGCTGCGCAGCGCCGTGCCCGTGGACCGCCTCACCGTCACCGCGGGCCTGGCCCTGCCCACCGTGCTCGCCGTCCTCTCCCGCCTGCAGCGGGCCGGGCTGGCCGAGCGCGTGGAGGACCGCTGGCGGCGCGCACCGGGCGGGGGTGGCACAGTGGAGGGATGAGCACCCGTCCTCGCGCCACAGGCCCGGCGGCCGAGCCGTCCGCGGCCGTGCCCGCGCCCTCGCCCCGGGACGCGGCGTGGCTTGAGGCGTACGCGGAGCACCTGACCCACGAGCGCAATCGCAGCCCCCGGACCGTGTCCGCCTACCGTGCGGACCTGCGCCACCTGGCCGCGCACGTGGGCCCCGGTCAGGATGTCTTCGCGGAGGTGGACGTGGAGGACCTGCGCGGCTGGCTCGCCGCCATGGCCCACGCCGGCCTGGCCCGCACCACGCTGGCCCGCCGCGTGGCCGCCGTGCGCACGTTCATGGCGTGGCTGCGCCGCGAGGGCCTGCGCCACGACGATCCGGCGCTGCGCCTGCGCTCTCCCCGGCCGGACTCCTCCCTGCCGCACGTGCTGCAGGACCTGCAGACACGCCGCCTGCTGGACTGGGCCGAGGCCCGCGTCGCCGAAGCGGAGGAGGGCGACGACGCCGTCGCCCGCGCTGTCGCCCTGCGCGACGCGGCCGTGCTCGAGCTCCTCTACGCGACGGGAGCCCGCGTCGCCGAGGTCGTGGCCCTCGACCGGGACGACGTGGACCTGGAGCGCCGCGTGGCCACCCTCACCGGCAAGGGCGACCGGCAGCGCACCGTCCCGTTCGGCGGTCCCGCCGCGCGGGCGGTCCACCTCTGGTCCTCCGCCGGACGCCCCGCCCTGCTCACGGGGGAGTCCGGCCCCGCCCTCTTCCTCGGCGCGCGCGGCGGGCGGCTCGGCGTGCGGCAGGTGCGGGCCGTCGTCGACCGCGGGCTCGAGGCGCTCGGCGACACGGCGGCCCGCGGCCCGCACACCCTGCGCCACACCGCCGCCACCCACCTGCTCGACGGCGGTGCCGACCTCCGCACCGTCCAGGAGCTGCTCGGCCACTCGTCCCTGCGGACCACGCAGGTGTACACCCACGTGTCCATCGACCGCCTGCGGGAGGGCTACCGCCAGGCGCACCCCCGCGCCTGAGCGCGACACGCCCTCAAGCCGGGACCATTGCCCGCCCCCGGGCCCTCCGGCACAATGGCCACAGGAGTTCCGTCGTCCGCGGCGTGGTCGTAGGGGAAGACGCACCGCATCGCTCCCGGAGGAACCCATGGACACCATCACCACCCGCGGCGTGGTCCACATCCTCTCCGCACCCACCGCGCTGTGCCCCCACGTCGAGTGGGCCCTGAGCTCCGTGCTCGGCGGCCACACCGAGGTCGAGTGGCAGGCGCAGCCGGCCGCGCCCGGGCAGCACCGCACGGAGCTGCACTGGCGGGCCCCGCAGGGCACCGGAGCGTCGCTGGCCTCGGCGCTGCGTGGCTGGCCGCACCTGCGCTTCGAGATCACCGAGGAGCCCTCCGCCGGCGCAGACGGGTCCCGGTGGTCCCACACCCCGGACCTGGGCATCTTCCACGCGGCCACCGACGTCTCGGGCAACATCATGGTCTCCGAGGACCGGATCCGCTTCGCCTACGAGCAGGGCGCGGGCGACCCCACGGTCGTGTTCCACGAGCTCTCACTCGCCCTGGGCGAGGCCTGGGACGAGGAGCTGGAGCCCTTCCGCCTCGCCGCCGCGGGTGCGCCGGTGCGCTGGCTGCACCGCGCGGGCTGACACCGCCCCCCTCGCCCGCACCCCCTCACGACGACGGCGCCCGTCCCGCGTGGGGACGGGCGCCGTCGGGCGTGCGGGTCAGACCCCGCGGAACACGGCCACGGCATTGTGGCCGCCGAAGCCGAAGGAGTTGTTCACCGCCACGCGGTCCCCCGCGGGCAGGCGGCCCGGCTCGCCGGTCACGACGTTGAGCGGGATCTCGGGGTCCTGGTGCTCCAGGTTGATGGTCACGGGAGCGGTGCCGTGGTGCACGGCGAGCACGGTGAGGATCGACTCGATCGCGCCGGACGCCCCCAGCAGGTGGCCGGTCTGGGACTTCGTGGCCGAGACCAGGACGTCGTCGAGGTGGTCTCCGAGGACTGCCTTCAGCGCGAGGTACTCGGGGGCGTCTCCCTTGGGGGTCGAGGTGGCGTGCGCGTTCACGTGGCTCACCTCCGAGGGGTCCACGCTGGCACCGCGGAGGGCGGAGCGCAGGGCCCGGGTGGCGCCGAGGCCCTCGGGCTCCGGGGCGGTGATGTGATGCGCGTCGGAGGAGACGGCGGCGCCGATCAGCTCGGCGTACACGCGGGCGCCGCGGGCCTTCGCGTGCTCCCCGGACTCCACCACCATGACGCCGGCACCCTCGCCGAGGACGAAGCCGTCGCGGTCCACGTCGTAGGGGCGGGAGGCGGCCTGCGGGTCGTCGTTGCGCTTGGACAGCGCCTGCATCGCGGCGAACGCGGCCATCGGCAGCGGGTGCACGGCGGCCTCGGCGGCCCCGCACAGCACGACGTCGGCCTGGCCGGAACGGATGAGCAGCAGTGCGGTCTCGAGGGCCTCGGTGCCCGCGGCGCAGGCGGAGACCACGGTGCGGGCCCCGGCGCGGGCGCCGAACTCGAGGGAGAGGGCCCCGGCCGCGCCGTTGGGCATGAGCATGGGGACGGTCATGGGCAGCACACGGCGCGGCCCGCGCTCGCGCAGGGTGTCCCAGCCGTCGAGGAGGGTCCACACGCCGCCGATGCCCGTGCCGAAGGCGACGGCCAGGCGGTCGTGGTCGATCTCGGCGCCCTCGAGCCCGGCGTCCTTCCAGGCCTCGCGGGCGGCCACGGTGGCCATCTGCGTGCCGGGGTCCTGGCGCTTGGCCTCGACCCGGCTGAGCACCTCGGCGGTGGGCACCGCGAGCTCCGCGGCGAAGGTGACGGGCAGGTCGTACTGCTCCACCCAGTCGTGCTCCATGGTGGCGGCGCCCGAGACGCCCTTCAGCGCGTTGGCCCAGAACGTGGGCACGTCGCCGCCGATGGGGGTGGTGGCGCCGAGGCCGGTGATCACTGCGGTGCGGGTCATGGGTCTGCTGCCTTCGTCTCTCGGGGGCCGGGGTGCGGGTGCCCCGGGCGAGCGGGGGCCGGAGGCGCCCGGATCGGGCGCCTCCGGCACGGTCCTGCGAGGCACGGCGGGCCGAGGGGCCCTCCGCACGGGGTGGGCCTGGATCAGGCCTGGGCGCCGTCGATGAAGTCCACGGCGTCCTGGACGGTCTTGAGGTTCTTGACCTCCTCGTCCGGGATCTTCACCCCGAACCTGTCCTCGGCGTTGACCACGATGGTCATCATGGAGATCGAGTCGATGTCGAGGTCGTCGGTGAACGACTTCTCCGGCTGCACGTCGGCCGTGTCGAGGCCGGTCTCCTCGTTCACGATCTCGGCGAGGCCGGCGAGGATCTCTTCCTTGGAAGCCATGGGGCGTCTCCTTCAGGTAGGTGTTTCGGTGTACTGGGTCAGTGAATCAGATGCGCACGCCTCAGGGGAGGCGCACCACCTGGGCTCCGTAGACGAGGCCGGCGCCGAAGCCGATCTGGAGGGCGAGGCCGCCCGAGAGCTCGGGGTGCTCGGCGAGCAGGCGGTGCATGGCCAGCGGGATGGACGCGGCGGAGGTGTTGCCCGCGTCGGCGATGTCCCGGGCCACCACCACGGACTCCGGCAGCGCCAGCTGCTTGGCGAACTCGTCGATGATGCGCATGTTGGCCTGGTGCGGGATGAAGGCGGCCAGGTCGCCCGGCTCGACGCCGGCGCGGTCCAACGCCTCGCGGGCCACCTTCGCCATGGACCACACGGCCCAGCGGAACACGGAGGGCCCGTCCTGGCGCAGGGTCGGCCAGAGCATCTCCTCGGCGCCGGTGATCGCGGAGGCGTCGCCGGTGGTGCGGGCGTGCTCGACGGCGTCGCGCACGTCCAGCTGTGAGCGGGTCATGGAGATGGTCTCCCAGCGCTCGCCGTCCGAGCCCCACACCGAGGGGGAGATGCCGGGCTCGTCCGAGGCGGAGACGATCACCGCGCCCGCGCCGTCGCCCAGCAGGAAGGAGATGGAGCGGTCCGTGGGGTCGATGACGTCGGAGAGGCGCTCCACGCCCACCACGAGCACGTGGTTCGCGGTGCCGGCCCGCACCAGCGCGTCGGCCTGGGCCACCCCGTAGCAGTAGCCCGCGCACGCGGCGGAGACGTCGTAGGCGGGGGCGGGGGTCGCGCCGATCTCGTGGGCCACCAGGGCTGCGGCCGAGGGGGTGGCGTGGGGGAAGGTCACCGTGGAGACGATGACGGCGTCGAGGTCCGAGCCCTCCAGTCCGGCGGAGGCGAGGGCCTCCCGGGCCGCGTCGACGGACATCGAGACCACGGTCTGGTCCGCGGTCGCGCGCTGGCGCGTGACGATGCCCGTGCGCTGCCGGATCCACTCGTCGGAGGAGTTGATGGGCCCCACGAGGTCCTCGTTCGGCACGAGGTTCGCGGGACGGCAGGCGCCGACGGCGACGATGCGGCTCGCCGCGGGGCGGTCCAGCTGCTTCAGGGTGACGGTCATGATGCTCTTCTCTGCGTCTGTTCGTCTCTGCGCGGGAGGGGGGCGGCGGTGCTCAGGCTGAGTGCTCGGCGAGGAACGCGCGGGCCGCGTCCAGGTCCTCGGGGCTCTTCAGCGCCAGCGTGGCGGTGCCCTTCAGGCCGCGCTTGGCCAGTCCCGTCAGCGTACCGCCGGGCAGGAGCTCGAGGACGCCGGTGACGCCGCGCTCGGCGAGGGCGTCCATGCACCGGTCCCACCGCACCGGGCGCGTCACCTGGTCCACGATCCGCTCCAGGACCTCGGCGCCCGAGGCGACGGCGGCGCCGTCCCGGTTGGAGAGCAGGGGAAGCCGCGGATCGGCAGGGGAGAGCGTGCGCACGTGGGCCGCCAGGGCGTCCACGGCGGGGGACATGTGCTCGGTGTGGAACGCGCCGGCCACCTTCAGGGGGATCACGCGCGCCCGGGCCGGGGCGCTCAGGTCGGCGAGCGCCTCGAGGGTGCCCGCCGCCACCACCTGGCCGGCGCCGTTGACGTTGGCCGGGGTGAGGCCGGCGGCCTCGATGGCGGCCAGCACCTCCTCCTGGTCCCCGCCCACGACGGCGGCCATGCCGGTGGGCGTGGCGGCGGCGGCCTCGGCCATGCCCGTGGCGCGGACGCGGACGAGCGCGAGCGACTCGGCGGGGGAGAGGACGCCCGCCAGGCCGGCGGCAGTGATCTCGCCGACGGAGTGGCCGGCGAGGACGGTGGTGGCGGGGTCGGAGGCGTCCGCCTCGAGGATGGATCCGGCGACGAGCCCCGCCGCGACGATGAGCGGCTGGGCGACCGCGGTGTCCTTGATGGCCTCCTCGTCCGAGACCGTGCCGTGGCGGACCAGGTCCACGCCGGCGGCGTCGGAGAGCTCCTCCAGGAGCTCACGGGTCCCGTCCATCTCGAGCCAGGGGGCGAGGAAGCCGGGGGTCTGGGAGCCCTGTCCGGGGCACACGATCGCGAGCATGCCCTCCATCGTGTCAGGCGGGCGCGCCTCCCGCCTCCCGCTGCAGGCACGAACCCGCACGGAGACGTTTGGAGGGTTCCTACAAGAGTGGGCGGCCCTCGGCGAGGCGGGACACGGCGATCGCGGTCTGGAGCACGTAGGCGTCGCGCGGCACGAGCGGGTCCCACCCGGTCAGCTCGCTGACCCTCCGGAGCCGGTAGCGGACGGTGTTCGCGTGCACGTAGAGCTCGCGGGCGGTGGCCTCGAGGGACCGGCCGAGGGCCAGGTAGGTGTCCACGGTCTCGAGGAGCGAGGAGCCGGCGTCGGCGAGGGGTGCCCAGACACCGTCCACGAGCGCCTCGCGAGCGGAGGGGTCGCCCATCAGCACGCGCTCCGGCAGGAGGTCCCCGGACGGCGTCGGGCGGGGGGCGCGCGGGTGCGCCGCCGCGGCGCCGAGCCCGGCGAGCGTGTGGTGGGCGGAGACGTGCGCCTCCACGAGCGAGTCCACCACGGGGCCCGCGATCACGGGTCCGGCGGCGAACCACGGGGTGAGCGCCTCGGCGGCGGCCCGGGGGTCGGTGACCGAGCCGAGGACGAGGACGAGACGCTCGGCCTGCACGCCCACCAGGAGGTCGCAGTCGAGGCGGGCCGCCGCGCGGCGCAGCCCGGGCACGTAGGCGGGCTGGTCCTCGCCCGGGGCGGAGCCGGCCATGACCATCACGCAGTGGTCGTCGTGCCAGCCGAGCGCAGTGGCGCGGTGGCGGATCTCGTCCGGGTCCTGGCCGCGCAGCACGGCGTCGAGCAGGACCGCCTCGAGCCGGGAGTCCATGGCCCCGCGCATCTCCGCGGCCCGCGCGTAGACGTCCGCGAGGGCGAAGGCGATCTCCCGCGAGTAGTGCAGGATGTGCTCGCGCATCGCGGCCTGGTCCCGCTCCGCGACGAGGTCCGGGACGGTGGACTCGACGACCTCCACCATGGTGCGGATGAGCTGGAGGGCACGCTGGAGGGACACGGCGCGGCTGAGGTCGGTGGGGGCGGGCCCGAAGACGTCCTGGAGGACGGTGTCCGCGCCGGCCGTCGGCCGTTCGCACCACACCACGAGCCCCTGCAGGGCCCGCTGGGCCACGAGTCCGAGCGCGCTGCGCTCGTCCGGAGTGAGCTCGCGGTACCAGGGCAGGGTCGCGTCGAGGCGCTGCAGGACGGTGGTGTTGAGGGCCCCCAGGTGGCGGCGCAGCCGATCGACACCCTCGGCGCTGACGGGGCGGGGCGCGGCGGCGCGGGGTTCGGGCATGCACAGCATCCTAGGGGCCCGCGACGCGCCCGGTTGTGGGGTTCCTACAGCGGGGACGACGACGGCCGGCCGACCTTCCCGCGTGGGGAGGACGACCGGCCGTCGGGGCGGGCCGACGCACGGGCGCCGGCCGGGGACCTCAGGCGTCGCCGCCGGCGTTGCCGGTGGTGCCCGCGTTGACGTCGCTGAGCCGGTACATCGAGTGCGCCTTCGCCGCGGTGCCCTCCTCGACCGTGCCCTCCTGCTCGAGGAGCTGCAGGGCGCGCACCACCATGGAGTGCGTGTCGATGTGGAAGTAGCGGCGCGCCGCCGAGCGGGTGTCGGCGAAGCCGAACTCGTCGGCGCCCAGCGCGCTGAAGCGCTGGGTCACGAACGGCCGGATCTGGTTGGCCCAGGACGTGGTGTAGTCCGAGGTGGCCACCACGGGGCCCTCGGCGCCCGCGAGCTTCTCCGTCACGAACGGGGTCCGCACCGGGGCGCTGGGGTCCTTGAGGGCGTCCTTCTCGGCCGCGACGGCGTCGCGGTAGAGCTCGTTGTACGAGGTCACGGACCACACGTCGGCGCTCACGCCCCAGTCCTCGGCGAGGATGCGCTGCGCGTCGACCGCCCACGGCAGGGCCACGCCGGAGCCCAGGAGCTGGACCTTCGGCCCGTCGCCCTGGCCCTCGGAGAGGCGGTAGATGCCCTTGAGCAGGCCGTCCACGTCCAGGTCCTCCGGCTCGTCGATGTGAACGATCGGCTCGTTGTACACCGTGAGGTAGTAGATGACATTGCGCACCGCGTCGCCGCGGTCGTGGTCGCCGTACATGTCCTCGAGGCCCTGGCGCACGATGTGCGCGATCTCGTACGAGTACGCCGGGTCGTAGTGCTTCACGGCCGGGTTGGTGCCCGCCAGGACCGGCGAGTGGCCGTCCATGTGCTGGGTGCCCTCGCCCGCGAGCGTGGTGCGACCCGCGGTGGCGCCGATCATGAAGCCGCGAGCGAGCTGGTCGGCCGCCGCCCAGATGCTGTCCGCCGTCCGCTGGAACCCGAACATCGAGTAGAAGATGTAGATCGGGATCATGGGCTCGCCGTGCGTCGAGTACGCCGTGCCGAGGGCGTTGAAGGCCGCGGTGGCGCCGGCCTCGTTGATGCCCACGTGGTAGAGCTTGCCCTGCGGCGACTCCTTGTAGGAGAGGAACAGGTCGCGGTCCACGGACAGGTAGTTCTGGCCCTTGGGGTTGTAGATCTTCGCCGTCGGGAAGAACGAGTCCATGCCGAAGGTGCGGGCCTCGTCCGGGATGATCGGCACGAAGCGCGAGCCCAGGTTCTTGTCCCGCATCAGGTCCTTCAGCAGGCGCACGAAGGCCATGGTGGTGGCGGCCTGCTGCTTGCCCGAGCCCTTGCGGGCCTGCTTGTAGGCCGACTCCGGGGGCAGCGGGATGCGGTGGTAGTCCGCGCGGCGCTCGGGGACGAACCCTCCGAGCTCCTTGCGGCGCTCCATGAGGTACTTCATCTCCGGGGAGTCCGCGTCGGGCTTGTAGTACGGGATCTCGTACGGGTTCTTGTCGATGGCCTCGTCGGAGACCGGGATGCGGTGACGGTCGCGGAAGACCTTGATGTCGTCCGCCGTCATCTTCTTCATCTGGTGGGTGGAGTTGCGGCCCTCGAAGGACTTGCCGAGGCCGTAGCCCTTGATGGTGTGGGCCAGGATGACGGTGGGCTGGCCCTTGTGCTCCATCGCGGCCTTGTAGGCGGCGTACACCTTCTTGTAGTCGTGGCCGCCCCGCTTGAGGCCCCAGATCTCGTCGTCGCTCATGTCCGCCACCAGCTCCTTGGTGGTGGAGGAGCGGCCGAAGAAGTGCTCGCGCACGAAGGCGCCGGACTCGGCCTTGTAGGTCTGGAAGTCGCCGTCGAGCGTCTCGTTCATGATGCGCACGAGCTCGCCCTCGTCGTCGGCCTCGAGCAGCGGATCCCACTCGCGGCCCCAGAGGACCTTGATGACGTTCCAGCCCGCGCCGCGGAAGTAGGACTCCAGCTCCTGGACGATCTTCCCGTTGCCGCGCACGGGCCCGTCGAGGCGCTGAAGGTTGCAGTTGACCACGAAGGTGAGGTTGTCCAGCTTGTCGTTGGCGGCGATGTGCAGCTGGCCGCGCGACTCCGGCTCGTCCATCTCGCCGTCGCCGAGGAACGCCCACACGTGCTGCTCGGACGTGTCCTTGATGCCGTGGTGGTGGAGGTAGCGGTTGGTCTGCGCCTGGAAGATGGCGTTCATCGGGCCGAGGCCCATGGAGACCGTCGGGAACTGCCAGAAGTCCGGCTTCATGCGCGGGTGCGGGTAGGAGGGGAGCGCGTGGCCCTCCTTGGACTTCTCCTGACGGAAGCCGTCCAGGTCCTCCTCGGTGAGGCGGCCCTCGAGGAAGGCGCGCGCGTAGTTGCCCGGGGAGGAGTGCCCCTGGAAGAAGATGTGGTCGCCGCCGCCGGGGTGGTCCTGCCCGCGGAAGAAGTGGTTCAGGCCCACCTCGTACAGGGTGGCCTGGCCGGCGTAGGAGGAGATGTGGCCGCCCACGCCGATGCTCTCGCGCTGCGCGCGCTGCACGATCGCCGCGGCGTTCCAGCGCAGGTAGTTGCGGTAGCGGCGCTCCAGCTCCTCGTCGCCCGGGTACTCGGGCTCCTGGTCGGCCGGGATGGTGTTCACGTAGTCCGTGGTGGTCACGTGGGGCAGGGCGACCGACTGGGCGCCGGCGCGCTGCATGAGGGTGCGCATGATGTACTGCGCGCGCTCCGTCCCGCGCTCCTCCACGAGCCCGTCGAAGGACTCGATCCACTCCGCGGTCTCCTGCGGGTCCTTGTCCGGGAGCTGGTTGGTCAGACCGCTCAGGATCTGGGAGCTCTCTTCGGCTGCGCTCACGGTGCCTCCTGGTGTTCGTGCGGAGGGATGCTCCGCGTCGGTGCTGCTGCACTGGCGGGATACGCCCGCACTGCCGCGCCGCGCCCCCGGACTCGCTCCGGCGGACGGGCGCCTGTCGCGCCCAGCCTAGCGCCGTCCGTGGGCTGCGCGCGTGGTCTGGGACCCGGAGGCCCCGGACGCACGGGCGTAGGGTGGGCCGTGTCACGCACACGCACGGCGCGCGCCCCGCACGGGGCGCATGTCCCGTCCCGGAGGAGGACCGCACACGATGGAGGCAGGGCCGCAGGAGACCCCGGCTGCTCAGGCACGGCTCGAGGAGCTCGGCCTGGCGCCGGGCGACCTGGTGCAGGAGTGGGGGTTCGACGACGACGTCGACCACGGCTTCCGCGCCGCCCTCGAGGCGGCGCTCGGGGAGGAGCTGCTGACCGAGGAGGACCAGGAGCCCGCGGACGCCGTCCTCTTCTGGTGGCGCTCGGATGAGGGGGACGTCACAGACCTCGCCGACGCCCTGGTGGACGCCCAGCGCTCCCTCGACGCCGGCCCCCTCTGGATCATGACGCCCCGCACGGGCCGCCCGGGCCACGTGCCGCCGGCGGACGTGCAGGAGGCGGCCTCCACGGCCGGGCTGCACCCCACCACGGGCTCCGGCGTGAGCGCCGACTGGGCCGCCCAGAGGCTCGTGCAGAAGCGCGGTGGCTGAGGCCCCGGCGCTGCGGGACGACCACGGGCAGTCCTGGTCGTTCCCCCCGCTCGCCGCACCGGACGGCGTGCCGCATCCGGACGACGGAGTCGGCCAGCCCCGGGCGACCTGGCTGGCGTTCCTCCCCGGGGCGTTCACCCCGGTGTGCACCGGCGAGCTCGCCTGGCTCGCGGACCTCGCGCAGGAGCTCGCCGCGGTGGACGTCGCGGTGCGGGTGATCGCGTGCGACGCCGCTCCGGTGCTGCGCCGCGTGCGCGAGGACCTGGGCCTGGGGGAGCGGCTCACGCTGCTCTCCGACTTCTGGCCCCACGGGGCCGCGGCCGCTGCGTGCGATGCGTTCGACCCGGAGACGGGGCGGGCGCGACGGGTCTCCGTGCTCCTGGACGCGACCGGCGTCGAGGTTGCCAGGGTGGCCGCCGAGCCGGGCCGGGCGCGCTCGCGGAGCGCGCACGAGGCGGCGACGCGGGAGCACCTGCGCCGCACCGGTACCCTGGAGTGCAGCGCGGACCTATAGCTCAGTCGGCTAGAGCAGCTCGTTTACGCCGAGCAGGTCGGGGGTTCGAGTCCCTCTGGGTCCACTCGTGTCGATGCGCCGGGACCATGCGCCTGGTCCCGGGGCCGTGGTCGTCGGCCGCGCGGGCCTGCCGTCAGGCCTCGGCGTACCGGGGACGCACCCCGCCGGCGTCGTCGCGCTTGATGTTGATCTCCTGCAGCGTCTCGATGCAGACCGGTCGCCCCACGAAGGGGGCGTGGATGCCGTGCGAGCGCAGCACCGTGTAGGTGAAGCCGGAGCAGTCGATGCCGAACGGGCTGATGCCGCCCCACAGATACGGCGTCCCGTCGAAGGAACGCGCGGTCTCGAAGACCTGCTCGACCGTGCCGAGGGCGGGCTCGCCCACAGCCACGTCCGCGCGGGCGATCCAGCCCTCGCGCTCGTTCGGCAGCAGGATCTTCGAGGCCTTCTCGCCCTGCTCCAGCAGCGGCAGGCGGGTGCCGAAGGGCACGACCACGAGGGTCTGCTCCATGCCCTCGCCGTCGAACACGCCGGTGCTGTCCGCGGTCACGCGCACCACGTGGGCGCCGTCGGCCATCTGGGCGGAGAGGAAGCCGAGATCACGCACGACGTGGGCGCGCGGCACCCAGCTGGTCTGATGGCCGTCGTCGTCCGGCGCGGCCTGGTCCAGGAAGCTCACCTTCGCCCAGTCCCCGGAGAGCTCTCGGACGCTGACGCGGGAGCCGAGGGCGGCCTGGGTGTCGGTGCGGCCGAGCAGCCCTCGCTGCTGGGCCACGTCCACGCGGGAGAGCCGCTGGTCAGGCCGGGCGTCTGCCTTGATGACGGGCTCGTCCGTCCAGCCACGGCCCTGGCCGGGCTTGAGCCAGGCGGTCGTCATGGAGGTGCGCACCACGGCGTCCTCGCCCACGGCGAGGTCCTTGATCCCCGTCTCCGCGACGGGGGACGCCGACGGCTCCGGCGCCGCCGAGCCCCCGCAGCGTGCGGCGGCGGGTGAGCGGGCGTTCTGAGATGGCTTCCACGCGGTGGTTCTCCTCGTCTGTGGGCCGCCTCCGGACGTGACAGGACCCCTCGGCGTTCGGCTCGCGAGAGGTCCAGGGTGGTGCGGCACATCCGGTGGTGGAGGCCCGGCGGCGCGCTGCGCGGGCGGGCGGGTGTCATCAGCAACCGTAGCGGGTGGTCCGCCCCACCGCGCATTCCTCGGGAGGTGGCCCTGCGGGGCATCACCCGCGCCGCGCCGTCTCGTCACCGTGCGTCGTCGCGGCGGAGGGAGCGCACGGGCTGTGGCACGCTGGGCCGACCATGAGTGAGGTCACACCGTCATCGCGCGCGGCGTCCGGCGCGCCGGACGCCCCGCCGTCCCGCCGCGCCGAGGTGGCCGAGGGGATCCGCCTGTCCGGGCCGGCGGGGCTGGGACTGGTGCCGCTGGGCGTGGCCTTCGGGATGCTCGTCGTGCAGGCCGGCCTGCCTGGGTGGACGGCCCCGCTGCTGTCCCTGGTGGTGTTCGCCGGCTCGGTGGAGCTGCTCATGGTGAGCCTGCTCGTCGCCGGGACGTCCCTGGTGGGGATCGCCGTGACCGTGTTCCTGCTCAACTTCCGGCACGTGTTCTATGCGTTCAGCTTCCCGCTGCGTGTGGTGCGGAACCCGTTGGCGCGGCTGTACTCGATGGGCGGGCTCATCGACGAGGCCTATGCCATCACCGCCGCCCATCCCCGCGGCTGGACGGCCCCGCGCCTGCTCGCCACCCAGATCAGCCTCCACCTGTACTGGGTGGCCGGCGGTCTCGTGGGTGTCGCGGCGGCGGGGCTGCTGCCGGCGCCGGTGGAGGGCCTCGAGTTCGCGCTCACCGCGCTGTTCATCGTCCTCGCCCTCGACGCCGCCCGCACCCGCCGCCACGTCCCGCTCGTGCTCGCTGCGGCGGCCGCCGTCGGGGTGGGGCTCGTCGTCGCGCCGGGCGCGCTGCTGGTCGCCTCGTTCCTCGGGTTCGCGGCGGCGCTGGTGGCGGCGCACGTCGCCGCCGAGAGCGGCGTGGCCCTGCCGCTGCCGGCGGTCCATGCGCTCGGCGCCCCGGCTCCCCGGGCCGCGGGCGGGGAGCCGGGCGGGCCCACAGGGGCGGACGGGGAGGGGGGACG
This sequence comes from Micrococcus sp. M4NT, assembly GCF_033790745.1. NCBI lineage: Bacteria > Bacillati > Actinomycetota > Actinomycetes > Micrococcales > Micrococcaceae > Micrococcus > Micrococcus sp. M4NT. Next base: position 158,883 of record NZ_JAMYEH010000005.1, on the reverse strand, counting down.
ATGATCGACGGGGCCGTGCACCCCGGGTACATCGTGGCGGCGGCCCTGGTGTCCGGCGGCGTGACCTTCCTGCTGCGAGCCCTGCCGTTCGCCCTGCTGCGCCCGCTTCGCGAGTCCGGACTCGTGGCCCGCCTGGCCGTGTGGATGCCCGCCGGGATCCTGACGATCCTCGCGGTCGTGATGATCCTCGACTCCGCCGCCCTCGCCCCCGGCGACCCGGTCGACTGGCCGCGCATCCGCTGCGCGCTCGCGGCGAGCGCCGTGACCGTGCTCGTCCACCTGCTCGGCGGGCGGCGCACCCTGCTGTCCATCGGGGCGGGGACGCTGGCCTACGTGCTGCTCGTGAACCTGGCCCTCTGAGACGCCCGCCGAGCGGGACGCCGCCGACGTCGCCTGCCCAAGGAGGCCTCTGCCCGGCCGGTCCTCTCCGGTGCGACCGGCCGGGTCGCGGTCAATTCCCTGCGGTGTCGGTCGAGGGCTGCGCGGAGCCGCCGGCACCCGGGCCGACGCCGTCGGTGTCGTCGTAGACGTCGAGGGTGCCGCCGTAGTTGGCCACCCAGACCTGGCCGGTGGGCTTGTCGTAGGTGACGCCGACGGTGTTCTCGCCGGCCGGCTTCGTGTCGAGGATCTCGAGGGTCTCGGCATCGATCTTGGTCACCGTGGAGGCCTCGTAGTTGACGACGTACAGCGCCGTGCCGTCCGCGGAGATGTCCATGGAGCGCGGCTCATCCCCGGCCGACGCCGTGGCGAGGACCGTGCCGGTCGCGGCGTCCAGCTTCACGATCTGGTCGGCGCCGGCGACCGTCATGTAGAGGGTCTTCCCGTCCGGGGACAGGGTGAGGTGGCGCGGCTGGGGGCCGGTGTGCAGGACCACCTCGGCGGTGCCGGCCTCCAGGTCCACGCGGAAGAGCTTGTCCGCCCACATCGCGGTGACGTAGGCGGTCTTGTTGTCCGGCAGCACGACGGTGCCGCGAGGCATGGTGTCCAGGGGGATGGTGTGCTCGGTCTCCCCGGACCCGGTGTCGAGGACGGACAGGGTCGCGTCGCACCAGTTGGCGACCAGCAGGCGGGAATCGTCGGGGGACAGAGCCACGTACTTGGGCACCCGGCCCACCCGGTAGGCGGCGTCCCACTTCTTGTCCTTCACCGAGTACCGGTACACCAGGGAGGGGGCGATCGCCGAGCCGGCGGTGCAGTTGTCATCCGGCTTGGTGCCCGTGCCCACCCCGCCGGTCAGCTGGTAGTTGGTGACATAGGCGTACTGGCCGTCCTGGGTCCACGCTGCCTCCACCGGGGAGCCGCTGACCACGCCGGACAGACCGTCGATGCCCATCGTGTCAGTGTCCACGGTGTCCTCGAGGGTCTGGACCACCTCGCGGCTCCGGGTGTCGAGGAGCATGACGTTGTGCCGGTACATCATGTTGTTGGCGATCACGAGCCCGTGCTGGTTGGAGACCACCGACTTCGACGACAGGCCGGGGTCCTTGATGGTCTCCACGTGCGTCAGCGTGGTGGTGTTGGACGCCGGGAAGTCGGCCGGATCCTCGGAGGCCGACTCCTCGGCCTGGCCCTGCGCCTCACTGGTCTGGCCACGGGTGGAGGCGGCTGCGCCGGCGTCACCCTTCCCGGAGCCGTCGTCCTGGGTGGCGGAGGCGCTGGCTCCCTGCCCGTTCTCCGTCTGCCCGCCGTCCGTGCCGGCGCAGCCGGTGAGCAGCAGGCCCACGGCGAGCAGCGCGGCGGGCCGCAGCGCCCGGGGGCGGGCGGCGTCGACGCCGCGCGGAGCACGAGCGTCGGCGGCGATGTCGGCAGTCTCGTGGACGCGGTGCAGTCGAGGCATGGGGGGTCTCCAAGGGTGAGGTGGTCGGTCGGCACGTCCGACGGCGTCGCCGAACACAGCTCAATCATAGCGAGACGGCAGGGGCGAAGTGCCCTGGGTCTCGGTCCGACCCACGTCCTCCAGGAGGGTCGGACCATGCCCCAGGAGGACAGTCCCGAGCTCAAGGCCCACGCGGGTGCGGACGATGCGCCAGGCGATGGCGGCGGCCGCCGGGGCGACCGCCGGGGCGCCGTCGTCCGCGTAGGGTGGGAGGCCCCACCCCGCACGTCCCCCTGAAGAGGTGCCCCATGTCCGCCACGCCCCTCGGTTTCTGGAAGCTGCCCGCCGACGCCCAGGGCCGCGCGCGCCATCTCGCCATCGTGAGCGCACCGGAGGCCGCGCAGACGCTCCTGCTCCTCAACGACGACGGCGGCTGGCGCCGCCTGGCCGTCTTCCAGGACGAGCTCGCCGGGCGGGCCGCCGCGCGCACGGTGGACGCCCTGCTGCAGTCGGTCACCTACCTGCGGATGGGCGGGACGGACGTGCTCGACGGCGCCGACACCGCCCGGCCCGGCGTCGAGTGGGCCGGCTATGAGAAGGACTTCGAGGAGGACGACCTCGCGCAGGGCCGCGAGGTGGACGCGCGGGCCCGGCTCTGGATCCTCCCCGCCGTGGACGGTGCGAGCGTCGGCCTCAAGCTCCCCGGTCACGCGCGCTACGACGATGCGGTGGCCGAGTTCGCGGACGTCGACGCGGCTCGGGCCGCCGTGGCGGCCGTGGACGAGCTCGTCGGAGCCGTGCGCCGGCGCTGACCCTGCCCGGGCCGGCCGCTGTCGCCCTTCGACGGAGCGGCAGGGTTCACCGGCTGTTCATCTCGCGGGACGACCCACTCCACGGCCGTGTCCGGGCCCCGGACCATAATGGGAGCCAGAACGGTCCGCGCGAACCCCGCGCCGGAGCCCCGGAGCGGCGGCGCCGCCGCTCCGCGACCTCACCCCACCGAAGGAGAAGGCCCATGGAGCTGCTGCAGCCCGACGCCCCCCGCGAGAACCTCCGTGAGTTCATCGACAAGCTGCGGGACGGCGGCTACACGGTCACCGACGGTCACACCAACGACCCGGACCTGATCGACCCCCAGGGCCGCGCCGTGGAGACGTGGAAGGAGGACTACCCGTACGAGGAGCGGATGTCCCGCGAGGAGTACGAGCTGGAGAAGTACCGCCTCCAGATCGAGCTGCTGAAGCTGCAGTACTGGTCCGAGGACACGGGCCAGCGCCACATCCTCGTGTTCGAGGGCCGGGACGCCGCCGGCAAGGGCGGCACCATCAAGCGCTTCACGGAGCACCTCAACCCCCGCATGGCCCGGGTCGTCGCGCTCAACAAGCCCTCGGACCGCGAGCAGGGCCAGTGGTACTTCCAGCGCTACATCCAGCACTTCCCCACGGTGGGCGAGATGGTGCTCTTCGACCGCTCCTGGTACAACCGGGCCGGCGTCGAGCGCGTCATGGGCTTCTCCACGGACGAGCAGTACCGCCGCTTCATGAACCAGGTGCCCCTGTTCGAGAAGATGCTGGTGGACGACGGCATCCACCTCACGAAGTTCTGGTTCTCCGTGACCCAGACCGAGCAGCGCACCCGCTTCGCGATCCGGCAGATCGACCCCGTCCGCCAGTGGAAGCTCTCGCCCATGGACCTCGAGTCCCTGGACCGCTGGGAGGCCTACACGGACGCCAAGGAGGCGATGTTCCTGCACACGGACACGGACCACGCCCCGTGGATCTCCATCCGCTCGAACGACAAGAAGCGCGCCCGGCTCAACGCCATGCGCTACTTCCTCACGCAGTTCGAGTACGAGGGCAAGGACCACGAGGTCGTGGGTGAGCCGGACCCGCTGATCATCCGCCGCGGCCGCGACGCCGTCGGGGACTGACCCTCGGCCGCTAGGCTGGCGGGGGCGGGCGGGACTCCGCCCCCGCACGCATCCACCCCCGCACAGGAGGCTCCTCAGGCATGACCGAGCAGACGACCACCGCCCTCGCCGGCACCGCGGACATCGGCGTCACCGGGCTCGCAGTGATGGGGGCCAACCTGGCCCGCAACTTCGCGCGCAACGGCTACACCGTGGCCCTCCACAACCGCAGCCGCGGCCGGACGGACCAGCTCGTGGCCGAGCACGGCCACGAGGGCGAGTTCGTGGCCACGGGCTCGCTCGAGGAGCTCGTCGCCTCCCTCGCCGTGCCGCGCCGCGTGCTGATCATGGTCAAGGCCGGCGCCCCCGTCGACGCGGTCATCGACCAGCTCGTGCCCCTCCTGGAGGAGGGCGACATCGTCATCGACGCCGGCAACTCCCATTACGAGGACACGCGCCGCCGCGAGGCCGCGCTCGCCGCCCGGGGGCTGCACTTCGTCGGCGTCGGGGTCTCCGGCGGCGAGGAGGGCGCGCTGAACGGGCCCGCCATCATGCCGGGCGGCCCGAAGGAGTCCTACGCCGCGGTCGGCCCCATGCTGGAGCGGATCGCCGCCCAGTACGACGGCGAGCCCTGCTGCGCCTGGGTCGGCACGGACGGCGCCGGCCACTACGTGAAGATGGTCCACAACGGCATCGAGTACGCGGACATGCAGGTCATCGGCGAGGCCCACGACCTGCTGCGCCGCGTGGCCGGCATCGAGCCCGCCGCGCAGGCCGCCGTGTTCGATGCGTGGAACCGCACCGAGCTGTCCTCCTACCTCATCGAGATCACGGCCGAGGTGCTGCGCCAGACCGACGCCGCCACGGGCCGCCCGCTGATCGACGTGATCGTGGACGAGGCCGGCCAGAAGGGCACCGGCCGCTGGACCGCCATCTCGGGCCTCGACGTCGGCGCGCCCGTCGCGGCGATCGCCGAGTCGGTCTTCGCCCGCTCGCTCTCCTCGCAGCGAGAGGTCCGGGAGATCGCCCGCGAGACCCTCGTGGCGGGCGTCGACGGCGCGGGCGTGGCCGACGGCGCGGGCGTGGCCGACGGCGCGGGCGTGGCCGACGGCGCGGGCGTGGCCGACGCCGACCGCGAGCAGTTCGTGGAGGACGTGCGCCAGGCGCTCTTCGCCTCCAAGCTCGTGGCCTACGCGCAGGGCCTGGACATGCTCTCCGCCGCCGCGGCCGAGTACGGCTGGTCGCTGGACCTCGGCACCATCGCCTCCCTGTGGCGCGACGGCTGCATCATCCGCGCCGACCTGCTGGACGTCATCATGACGGCGTTCGGCGGCCGGGACACCGACCGCCACCCCGAGCCGGGCACCCGCGCGGAGGGCCAGCCGCTGAACCTGCTGTTCGCCCCCGAGTTCACCCGCGCGATCGCCGACGCGCTGCCCGCGTGGCGCCGCGTGGTGGGCGCCGCGATCTCCGCCGGCGTGCCCGTGCCGGTGTTCTCCTCCGCCCTCGCGTACTACGACGGCCTGCGCGCCGACCGCCTGCCCGCCGCCCTCATCCAGGGCCAGCGCGACTTCTTCGGCGCCCACACCTACCGCCGCACGGACCGCGAGGGCTCGTTCCACACCCTGTGGTCCGGGGACCGCACGGAGGTGGACGGCGACGACGTGCCCGTCGTCATGCCGCAGCCCGCCGAGGGCGACCCCACGGCCTGACGAGTCACGCCGCGGAATCGGCCGCGCCCTGCACCCCCGAGCCGGGGGTGCAGGGCGCCGTCATGAGCGGGCTCAGATGTAGAGGGCCGGCTCCACGAACTCGGCCGGGTCCACGAGGGGCACCGTCTCCTCCTTGCACGAGCGCAGCCGGTACGTGGCCGGGATGCCGGTGGCGATGGCGTCCGCCGGGGTGTCCTTCACGACGACGGCGTTCGCGCCCACCGCGGTGCCCTCGCCGATCTCCACGGGGCCGAGGATCTTCGCCCCCGCGCCGACCACCACGCCGTCGCGCAGGGTGGGGTGGCGCTTCACCCTCTCGAGCGAGCGGCCGCCGAGGGTGACGCCGTGGTAGAGCATCACGTCGTCGCCCACCTCGGCGGTCTCCCCGATGACCACGCCCATGCCGTGGTCGATGAAGAAGCGCCGGCCGATGGTCGCACCCGGGTGGATCTCGATCCCCGTCAGGGCGCGCGTCGCCTGGGAGAGCACGCGAGCCGGCGTCTTGAGGCGGTCGTGGCGCCACATCCGGTGGGCCACGCGGTGCGACCACACGGCGTGCAGCCCCGAGTACACGAGGGCCACCTCGAGATCGCCGCGCGCGGCCGGGTCGTGGCTGCGGACGGTGGCGATGTCTTCCTTCAAGCGGGAGATGAAGCCCAAGGGGTCAGGCCCTTTCGGTGACGGGGGAGCGGGGTGCGTGCGCAGAGGAGGGCGGCGGCGGTCAGCCGCGGATGTCCTCGAACAGGGGCGTGGAGATGTAGCGCTCGCCGAAGTCGCACACGACCGCGACGATCAGCTTGCCCTCGCTCTGCGGCTTGGCGGCCTCCTTCAGCGCGGCGGAGACGATCGCGCCGGTGGAGATGCCCCCGAGGATGCCCTCCTTGCGGCCCAGCTCGCGCGCGACCTCGAGGGACTCCTCGAAGGAGGCGGCGTACACCTCGTCGTACAGCTCGGTGTCCAGGATCTCCGGGACGAAGTTGGCGCCGATGCCCTGGATCTTGTGGGGGCCGGCCTTGCCGCCGGAGAGGATGGGCGAGTCGGCCGGCTCGACCGCGATGAGCTTCACGTCCGACTTCTGCTCGCGCAGGTAGCGGCCGGCGCCGGTGATGGTGCCGCCCGTGCCCACACCGGCGACGAACACGTCCACCGCGCCGTCCGAGGCGTCCCAGATCTCCGGGCCGGTGCCGGTGTAGTGCGCCTGCACGTTGGCCTCGTTGGCGAACTGCTGCGCCCAGATGGAGTTCGGGGTGGTGCGGACGATCTCCTGCGCGCGCTCGAGGGCGCCGCGCATCCCCTCGACGCCGGGGGTGAGCACGATCTCCGCGCCGAAGGCCTTGAGCATCACGCGTCGCTCCGTGGACATCGTCTCGGGCATCGTGAGGATCACACGGTAGCCGCGGGCGGCTCCCACCATGGCCAGGGCGATGCCGGTGTTGCCGGAGGTGCCCTCCACGATGGTCCCCCCGGGCGCCAGCGCGCCGGACGCCTCGGCGGCGTCCACGATGGCGGTGCCGATGCGGTCCTTGACCGAGTTGGCCGGGTTGTAGAACTCCACCTTGACGGCCACGTCGCCGGGCAGGCCCTCCGTCAGGCGGTTGAGACGGACGAGCGGCGTGCTGCCGACCGCCTGGGTGATGTCGTCGAGGATGCGGGCCATGGGGGACCTCCTGAGTGAGTGGAACGGGGTGGGACGGGTCGGGACCAGGCTATGCCGGGGGAGCGGGACTCAGCCCTCGGTGAGCCACGCGGCGTATCGTCGGCGGACGCGCGCGAGCTTCGGGTCGATGACCACCTGGCAGTAGCCGTTGCCGGGGCGACGGGTGTAGAAGCCCTGGTGGACGTCCTCGGCGGGGAACCACGGACCCGCGGGCTCGACGGTGGTGACGATCGGGCGATCGTAGTTCTCCTGCGCGCGGGCGACCTCGCGCTCGTAGAAGCGGGCCTCCTCCTCGTCGCGGGCGAACACCGCGGAGCGGTACTGCGTCCCGACGTCGTGGCCCTGGCGGTTCAGCGAGGTCGGGTCATGGCCCGTGAAGAAGAGGTCCATGATCACCTCGGCGGGCACGACGGCGGCGTCGAACCGCACGCGCACGGCCTCGGCATGGCCGGTGGTCCCGGTGCACACGGCCTCGTAGTCCGGCGCGGGAACGTGGCCGCCCGTGTACCCGGACTCGACCTCCAGGACGCCCCGCACGCGGCGGTACACGGCGTCGAGGCACCAGAAGCACCCTCCGGCCAGCGTGAGCTCGCGGGGGTCGGCGGGCGCGGCGGTGGGCTCGGGCGAGGGCGGTTCGAACGCGGTCATGTCCGGAGACAGCAACCCCGCTCCCGGGTTCATTCCCGCGCCCGCCGACTCGAGCGGGCGGGAGGGAGTGCGGGAGGGGGCGGCGGTGGTCCATCATGACCCCATGACCGGTCAGCGCACAGCTTCCCACAGCCCCCTCTTCGGCGAGCGGCGCGGACCCGACCGGCGGGCCGCGGACGACGCGGCGCCCACGCTCGCGGAGGTGCTCGAGCACGTCGAGCGGCTCTGGCCCCGTTCCCTCGCCGAATCCTGGGACGCCGTGGGGCCGGTGGCCGGCCGACCCGAGGCGCCTGTGCGGCGCATCCTGTGGGCCGTGGACCCCGTGCGCACGGTGGTGGACGAGGCCGTGGAGGCCGGTGCCGACCTCGTCATCACGCACCACCCCCTCCTGCTGCGCGGGGTGACCAGCGTGGCCGCCACGGGGCATGGTGCGGCGTACAAGGGAGAGCTCCTCCACACCCTGATCGAGCACGGCATCGGGCTCGTGGCCGCCCACACCAACGCGGACTCGGCCGTGGGCGGAGTCTCCGACGTGCTCGCCCAGGCGATCGGCCTTGAGGACCTGCGGCCACTGCAGCCGTCCGGGTCCGGCACGGACGCGGAGGGCATCGGCCGCGTCGGCGTGCTGCCCGCCCCCGTGAGCCTCGCGGAGCTGGCGGGCCGTGTGCACCGGGTGCTGCCCGGCGTCGCCGGCGGGGTGCGCGCAGCCGGGGACGCCGAGGGCGAGGTCCGCACCGTGGCGGTGTGCGGCGGTGCGGGGGACAGTCTGTTCGACGCCGTGCGCGCGAGCGGGGCAGACGCGTACGTGACCGCCGACCTGCGCCACCACCCGGCCTCCGAGGCGCGCGAGGCCGCCCGTCTCACGGGCGGCCGCCCGTTCCTGGTGGACGTCTCCCACTGGGCGAGCGAGTGGCTGTGGCTGCCCGTGGGCGCCCGCGCCCTCGAGGAGGCCCTGCACGCGGCGGGCCGCACCGTCGAGTCGATCGTGTCCACCCGGGTGACCGACCCGTGGGACTACGTCATCACCGAGAGGAACGCACCGTGACCGCTCTGACAGCGCCCCCCGCCGTCCAGGCAAGGCTCCTGGAGCTGCAGGACCTGGACACCCGGATCCTCCAGGCCAGGACCGCGCTTGCGCGCCTGCGCACCGACGCCGAGCACGCAGAGCGCCAGGAGGCGGCCCGCGCCGCCGAGGCGGCGCTCGCGGACGCCACCGCCGCGTCCGAGGAGGTCGACCGGCAGGCGGCCTCCGCCTCGGAGAAGGCCGCGGCCACGCGCGCCCGCCGTGACCGCACCCGGGAGCGGCTCGCCGCATCCGGCACCTCCTCCCGCGACCTCGAGGGCCTGGCCCATGAGGAGCAGACGCTCGAGGCCCTCCTGGCGGAGCATGAGGAGGCCGCCCTCGTGGCGATGCAGTCGGCGGACGCCGCCGAGCAGGCCGTCCGCGCGGCGCAGGCGAGCCTGGCGGAGGCCCGTCACGCCGTCGGCGAGCGGGTGGCCCACCTGCGCGCCACGGGCCAGCAGGTCACCCTCGAGGGGCGCGAGCTCACGGCCCGCCGTGTCGCCCTCGCGGGCCTGCTCCCCGCCCCGCTCCTCGCCCTCTACGAGAAGGCCCGCGAGGCCAACGGGGGCATCGGGGCCGCGCGCCTCATGGGACGCTGCTCCAGCGCGACCGGCATGGAGCTCTCCCCGGCCGACATCGCCCGGATCACGGCGCTGCCGCCCGAGGCCGTGGCGCGCTGCCCGGAGTCGGGCGCGATCCTTGTGCGCGGCTGAGCTCGCCGACGTCGGCGGGGTTCTGCACGGTGCGGCGCAGCGCTGCCCGGCGCGTGCCGACGCGCCCATCAGTACAGTGGAGGGTCGGCGCGCCGCCCGGCGCGCCCGGTGAGACGAGGAGGCCGTGGTGGCGGAACGAGTCCTGCAGGTGGAGGCCGACGGCGGCTCCCGCGGCAACCCCGGCGTGGCCGGCTACGGCGCGCTCGTGCGCGACCCCGCCACCGGCGAGGTCCTCATGACGGACGCGGCGCCGCTCGGCAGGGCCTCCAACAACGTGGCCGAGTACTCGGGCCTCGTGGCCGGTCTGCGGATGGCGGCGATGATCGACCCCACCGCGCGCGTGCACGTGCTCATGGACTCCAAGCTCGTGGTCGAGCAGATGTCCGGGCGCTGGAAGATCAAGCACGAGGACATGCGCCGCCTCGCCGCCGACGCCCGGGCGATCGCCCCGGCGGGCCGCGTGACGTACGAGTGGATCCCGCGGGCCAAGAACAAGGACGCCGACCAGCTCTCGAACGAGGCCATGGACGCGGGCGCGCGCGGCGGGTCCTGGGACGCCGGCGCCTCGAAGATCGCGGTCGCCGCGCCGCGGGCCGACGCCGACGAGCGCGCCGCCGCCCCGGAGGCCGCCGCGGACGAGCGTGCCGACGCCGCTCCCGCGACGGACTCGGGACCGCGTCCGACCGGCTCGCTGCACCACGTGGAGGTCTGGGTGGCGGACCTGGACGCCGCGACCCGGACCCTCGGCTGGCTGTTCACCCAGCTCGGCTACGTCCCGCACGGCGGCTGGGACGAGGGCCAGACCTACCAGGGTGCTGGCCACTACCTCGTGCTCGAGGCCGGGCCGGACGTGAGCGGCGGGGCGCACGAGCGCACCCGCCCGGGGCTGAACCACCTCGCCTTCCAGGCCGGTTCCCGCGCCCGCGTCGACGAGCTCACCGCCGCTGCGCGGGAAAGGGGCTTCCGTCTCCTGTTCGCGGACCGCCACCCCCATGCCGGCGGGCCCGACCACTACGCCACCTACCTCGAGACGGCCGACGGCTTCGAGGTGGAGCTCGTGGCCACGGGGGACTGAGCCGGCGTCAGGACTCGGGCAGCACCACGCGCAGGGAGCCGGCCCTCGCGTCCGTCGGGGCGTCGAGCTCCACCTCCCACCGCGGTCCGCCGTCGCCCGCCCCGGCCGCGGCCACCACGTCCGCCGCGCGCTCCGGCGTGGACGCGGCGCGGGGTCCCGCCTCGAGCAGCGCGCGGGCCACGAGGCCGCGGGTGTGCTTGGCGAAGTGGGAGACCACGGTGCGCCGACCCTCGCGCAGCTGCAGCACGTCCACGCCCACGGTCCGCGCGGCCGGGGCCTTCCAGAGGGCGGCGTAGCCCCCCGAGCGGCAGTCGACCACGGGGCCGCCGGCGCAGTCGGCCAGGGTGTCCAGGGCGGGCGTCAGCCGGGGCCGCCACCACGCGGCCAGGCCGGGCATCTCCGGCAGTCGCGCCCCGGCCGACAGGCGGTGGGCGGGGATGCGGTCCGCGAGGGCGGTGGCGCCGAAGAGCGCCGAGAACACCAGGACGTCCGTGCGGGCCCGCCGCTTGGCGGCGGGGGAGAGCGAGGCGTGGTCGAGGGCGTCGAAGAGCACGCCCGTGTACACGCGGTGCCCCGGCGCCGCGGGGGCGTCCCGCAGGGTGCGGTTCGCGGCCACCTCCGCCGCGAGCGACGCCCCGACGCCGAGCAGCTCCAGTGCGTCCGAACGCGCGGACGCCGCGGCGACGCGGTCCAGCAGCTCCTCGCGTGCGCCCGAGACGTCCGGCGAATCGGCGAGCGCGAGGGAGGCGAGGTCCAGGGGCGCCCCCGAGCGGGGCGGGGTCTTGCCCTCGGAGGGCGGCAGCAGGATCAGCACCGGTCCAGCCTAGTCAGCAGGACCCGTCGCCGGCCCGTCCGCCCACGGCGATTCCCGCCCACCCCGGTGGGCTCCGTCGTCGCGGACTGGCAGAGTGGGGGCGGACGGTCCGCAGACGGCGGGCCGGCGCCGCGACGAGCCCGGGAGGCCCCATGGAGACGATGGCCGTCTATGCGTGGGTCTTCCCCGCCGCCCTGCTGGCCATGGCCGCCGCGATCGCCGTCGGCGTGCGCTCGAGCGGACGCACGCGCACCCGCTCTTCGGAGGTGGAGACCCGCCTGCGGGAGCGCACCTTCACGGGCGCGGACCGGGTGAGCCTGGAGTGGCCGCGGGACCGCCGTCGGCCCACGCTGGCCACGGTCGTCTCCCTGGGCGAGATGTACGGGTACGGACTCGTGGACCGCATCGAGCGCGAGCACGTCATCGAGCTCCGCTTCGAACGTCTCCGCGACGACGACGCCCTCTGAACCGCCGCCCCGTTCCCCGATTCCAGGAGCCCCCGTGGAGATCCTCATCGCCCTCGTCGGCGGACTGCTCGTACTGTTCTTCCTCGCCGTCACGGTGTTCGGCGTGGCCAAGGCGCTGCAGCGTCGGAACCGGGCGCGCGCGGCGCGCCGGGGGATGGATGAGGGGACGGACCAGCTGTAAGCCGGGTTCTGTGTCCCCGCGCGGGTTGCCCCCCGCGGGGTGACGGCCATCCATCTGGGCCCGCCATTGCTGACGGGCTCGAGCGGCCAACCCGGACGCTGGGGCGAGCAGCCCTCGTGACGCGCCCTGTTCGGCCTTGCACCGGATGGGGTTTACCTAGCCGACCCCGTCACCGGGGCCGCTGGTGGTCTCTTACACCACCCTTTCACCCTCACCGCCGCGCCGAGGCGCGGAGGCGGTCTTCTCTCTGTGGCACTGGCCCGCGGGTCTCCCCGGGTGGGCGTTGCCCACCATCCTGCTCTGCGGTGCCCGGACTTTCCTCGCGCCCGCTCATGGAGCGGGCACGCGGCCGTCCGCTGATCCGTCCCGGCCTGCCACTCTACCCGCCCGGACGCCCCGGGCCCGTGCGCGCGGGCGGCTCCGCATAGAATGGGCGGTGTCCGCGGACGACGAGGTCCCGGAGGGTCCGTGCCCGCACGTGCCCGCACAGGCTTGAAGGAAGGACTCCCGTGGCAGACACCGCCTCGACCCAGACCCCCGAGTGGAACACGCAGCAGGAGCTCGCCGAGAAGATGGTGCCGCTGCTGGGCAGCCTCTACCGCGAGCACAACGTGGTCACCAGCATCCACGGGCGCACCCTCGTGAACCGCGGCGTGATCGACATCATCAAGGCGCACCGCTTCGCCCGTCGCATCGACGAGACCGTGCTCCCCGTGGAGGAGACGTACGCGCTGGTCCAGGGCCTGTCCTCCATGGATCTCGGTGCCGCCTCCGTGGACCTGGCCAAGCTGGCCGCCAAGTTCAAGAAGCAGGGCGGTGACCTCCAGGCCTTCCTCGACGCCGAGTTCGCGGACGTCAAGGGCAAGGGGGGCGAGGGCCTCGGCCGCGCGCAGGACGTCGTGCTCTACGGCTTCGGCCGCATCGGGCGCCTGCTGGCCCGCATCATCCTCGGCCAGGCCGGGGGCGGCTCCGCGCTGCGCCTGCGCGCCGTGGTGGTCCGCAAGAACTCGGACGACGACCTGATCAAGCGCGCCTCCCTGCTGCGCCGCGACTCCATCCACGGCGCCTTCGAGGGCACCATCACCGTGGACGAGGCCCGCAACGTCATCACCGCCAACGGCACCGAGATCCAGGTCATCTACTCGAACGACCCGACCACCGTGGACTACACGTCCTACGGCATCGAGGACGCGATCGTGGTGGACAACACCGGCCGCTGGCGCGACGACGAGGGGCTGTCCCAGCACCTCCAGGCCAAGGGCGTCAAGAAGGTCCTGCTCACCGCCCCGGGCAAGGGTGAGATGAAGAACATCGTCTACGGCGTGAACTCGGACGACATCCTCCCCGAGGACACCATCATCTCGGCGGCCTCCTGCACCACCAACGGCATCACCCCGGTGCTCAAGGTCATCCAGGACGAGTACGGCATCGACCACGGCCACGTGGAGACCGTGCACGCCTTCACCAACGACCAGAACCTGACGGACAACTTCCACAAGGGCTCTCGCCGCGGCCGCGCCGCCGGCCTGAACATGGTCATCACCGAGACGGGCGCCGCCAAGGCCGTGGCCAAGGCGCTGCCCGAGCTCAAGGGCAAGCTCTCCGGCAACGCCATCCGCGTCCCCACCCCGGACGTGTCCATGGCCATCCTGAACCTCGAGCTGAAGACGCCCACCTCGGTGGACGAGCTGAACGACCGCCTGCGTCAGGAGTCCCTGACCGGCGAGCTGCACAGCCAGATCGACTACATCGACTCCCCGGAGGTCGTCTCCACGGACTTCGTGGGCTCCAACCGCGCCGGCATCGTGGACGGCCTCGCGACCCTCGTGAACAACGCGGGCAAGAACGCGATCCTCTACGTCTGGTACGACAACGAGTACGGCTACTCGCACCAGGTGGTGCGCTGCGTGAAGAAGATGGCGGGCCAGGACCTGCCGGTCTTCCCCCAGGCCTGACCCGCCGCTGACCGACGGCCCGTCCCCGCAGGGGGGACGGGCCGTCGTCGTGTGCTGGCCGGGCTGGCCGTGGAGGAGAGGCTCAGGCCTCGTCGGCCCCGTGGTCGCAGTCGGGGCCGTGCTCATGGTCGTCGGCGTCGTGGCCGAAGGGGTCCTCGTCCGTTCCGGGCAGCCACGTCACTCCGGGCACGTTCATGCGCTCGGCCCGCTGTGCGCGCTTCCAGCGCCGCTGCCACTTCCCCTCGAGCCGGTTCACGTAGAGGGTGCCGTTCAGGTGGTCGTACTCGTGCTGCATGATGCGCGCGAACCAGCCCTCGGCCTCGAACTCGAACATCTCGCCGTCCACGCGCTGGCCGGACAGGCGCACGCGGGTCGGGCGCTGCAGGGGGAAGCCGAGCCCGGGCACCGAGAGGCAGCCCTCGCTGTCCTCGTCCGGGTGCGGGTCCTCCTGCGGCGCCTTGTCCAGGTGGGTCAGCACGGGGTTGATCACGTGGCCCACGTTCGGCGCGTCGCCGGTGTCCGGGAACGTCCACGTGAAGATCCGCAGCCCGACCCCGACCTGCGGGGCGGCCAGGCCCACGCCGTGCGCGGCGTCCTGCGTGAGGTACATGTCCTCGATCAGCTCGCGGATCTCGTCGTCGATCGCTTCCACCTCGGCCGCGCGCCTGTGCAGTACGGGCTCGCCGTAGACGGTGATGGGACGGATGGAGGCCATGGCGCTGCGCTTCCCGGCCCGGGCTGCGGGCCTGCGTGGGTCGGGGACGGGGGAGTGTCCAGCCTACCGCCGGGGACACCACGACGAGGGCGGTCACTCCGCGGCAAGCGCCTCCAGCGCATCCGGGTCCAGCAGCGTCACCCGCGGGCCCTCGATGGCGATCAGGCCGTCGTCGGCGAGGCGGCGCAGCCCGCGGCTGAACGCCTCGGGGGTGGTGCCCAGCAGTGAGGCGACGTCCTTCTTCGGCGCGGCCAGCACCACAACGAGGTCGGCCTCGTCCCGGACGGCCGGCAGGCCGAGCAGATGTCCGGCGATCCGCGCGGTGACAGGCTGACGCTCCCAGGCCAGCCGTTGTTCAGCCTCGGCCAGGCGGACGGCCAGCGTCCGCATCACGCGTCCCCCGATGCCCGGATGCTCGGCCAGGAGTCGGGCGACCTCGGCATGGGAGAAGGTGCACAGGCGGGTCGCGACCACGGCGCGCGCCCCGTGCCGGGCCGGCTCGCCCGTGAGGAACTCGTGCTCGCCCACGGAGTCGCCGGGCTCGACCATCCGCACCACGCGTTCCCGGCCGGTCGCTGAGCCGAGCGTCAGCGCCAGGCGGCCGGTGTGCACGACACACAGGCGGTCCGTGCGGTCGCCTGCCAGATGCAGGGCATCGCCGGCCTCGAACACGATCGGCCGCGCCAGGGCGGAGACCCGGCGCAGCTGTTCCAGGCCCAGCCCAGTGAACAGCGGGACCCGGGCCGCGCACGGCTCTGGTTCATCCACGGGGATGAGGGGCAGGTCGATACGCACACCATCAGCCTCCCACACGGCGGCTTGACCGCGGTCAAGGCGTACCCGCCGTCCCCTTCGTAGCGTCAGTGACATCCCCGGAGGACGGGGATCGGACCGGGCGCCCGCCCCGTCCGCTCAGCCTCACCGGCGGCCGCGCCGGTGACGACCGACTGGAGTGACCATGACCCCCACCACGCACACCCTGCTCCGCGCCGAGGGCTTCAGCTGCCCCTCGTGCGTCCGGAAGATCGAGAAGGCCCTCGACGCCCTGCCCGGCGTGACCGGCGCGCAGGTCCACTTCGAGACCCAGCGCATCGAGGTCGACCACGACCCGCAGACCACCACTGCCCAGGACCTCGTCGAGGCCGTCGCCAAGGTCGGCTACACCGCCCGGCCGTCGGCCTTCTGACACCGCCCCGCCCCCGACGAACGGAGCCCGCCATGTCCACCCTCGCCGTCACACGCCCGGGCCGCACCCGTGCCCGGTTCACGTTGTCCCGCCGCTGGCGGCGTCCCGTGGTGGCCGGCCTGCTGATCGCCGTCTCACTCGTGCTGGCGCCCGAGCAGCTGGCCCACGGGACCGGACACCTCGTGGCGGCGGGCCTGATGCTCGCCGCCGCCGTCGTGGCCGGCCTGCCGATCGCGCGCGACGCGATCGCCGCCCTGCGGGTGAAGACCGTCGGCATCGACCTGCTCGTCGCCACCGCCGCGATCGGCGCGTCCCTGCTCGGCAATTTCTGGGAGGCCGCCGCCGTGACCTTCCTCTTCGCCCTCGGCCACGGCCTCGAGGACGCGACCCTGTCTCAGACTCGCTCGGCGCTCGCGGACCTCGTGTCCACGGCGCCCGAGACCGCCGTCGTCGTGGACGCAGACGGGACGCAGCGCACCGTGCCCGCCCACGAGGTGGCCCCCGGAGCGACCGTCCTCGTCAAGGCCGGCGCCCGGGTGCCGGTGGACGGCGTGGTGCTCACCGGGGTCGGCGCCGTGGACGAGGCATCCATCACGGGCGAGTCCATCCCGGCGGAGAAGACCGACGGCGACGCCATGTACGCGGGCACCGTGGCCACGGCAGGCCTGCTGCAGGTGCAGGCCCGGGACGTGGGCGCCGACACCACGCTGGCGCGCATCATCCACCGCGTCGAGGCGGCGCAGGAGGCCCGTGCGCGGACCCAGCAGTTCATGGACCGCTTCTCCCGCTGGTACACCCCGGCGATCATGGTGCTGGCCTTCGCGACCGGCCTGATCACGCGGGACGTCCCCCTGGCCCTGACCCTGCTGGTCATCGGCTGCCCGGGCGCCCTCGTGATCTCCATCCCGGTCGCGATCGTGGCGGGGATCGGCCGCGGCGCCAAGGACGGCGTGCTCATCAAGGGAGGGGAGTTCCTTGAGCGCTCCGCGAAGGTCGACGCCGTCGCCGTCGACAAGACCGGCACCCTCACGTCGGGCACCCCCGAGCTGACAGACGTCGTCGCGTTCGAGCCCGGGGCCGAGGACGAGGTGCTGCGCTGGGCCGCACGGCTCGAGGCGGCCGCGGACCACCCGCTGGCCGCGCCGGTCGTCGCGGCGGGCCGGGACCGCGGCCTGCTGGACGGCCCGCTGGCCACCGATGTGGACGTCGTCCTCGGCCGCGGGCTCACCGGAGAGGTGGACGGCCGTGTCGTCGCCGTGGGCAACGTGGCGCTGCTGCGCGAGCGCGGCGTGGATCCGGCCGCGACCGACCGGGTCGAGACCGTCGCGGCCGAGCTCGCGGAGGCGGGCCGGACCCCGGTGGCGGTCGTCGTCGACGGCATCCCGCTCGGCGTCCTCGCCATCGCAGACACCCTCCGGCCCGAGGCCGCGGGCATGATCCGGGCGCTGCACGGGATCGGCGTCCGCGAGGTCGTGATGCTGACCGGCGACCAGCCCGGCGTCGCGCAGGCCGTGGCCCGGCAGGTGGGCGTCGACGACGTGCGGGCGGGCCTGCTGCCCCAGGACAAGCTCGAGGCGATCGAGGCCCTGCAGGCCGAGGGCCGCGTCGTCGCGATGGTCGGTGACGGTGTCAACGACGCCCCGGCCCTGGCGACGGCGGACATCGGCGTGGCCATGGGCGCGGCCGGCTCCGGTGTGGCCATCGAGACTGCGGACATCGCCCTGATGGGCGACCGGCTCGAGCGGCTGCCGCAGGCGCTCGATCTGGCTCGGCGCACGGTGCGGGTGATGCGGCAGAACATCGCGATCTCCCTCGTGACCGTCGTGGCCCTGCTGGCCGGCGTCTTCATCGGCGGCGTCACGATGGCCGTCGGCATGCTCGTGCACGAGGCGTCCGTGCTGCTGGTCATCGTGAACGCGATGCGCCTGCTGCGGCGCCCGGGTCAGCCCAGGTCCACGACCTCGAACTCGAGCAGGTCGGCGCCCGTGGCGACCGGCGCCGGGCGGCCGCCCTGCTCGGCGGCGTGAGCGGCGGGCATGCGACCGTCCCGCCAGCGCTGGAAGTCCTCCTCCGACGCCCACGTCGTGACCACGAAGTAGCGGTCCTCGCCCGCCGTGGGCCGCAGCAGCTGGAACCCCTCGAAGCCCGGCTCCTGGTCCACCGCGTGCTTGCGGGCAGCGAACCGCTTCTCAAGTTCCGGGCCGGCGCCCTCGGGGACGGTGATGGCGTTGATCTTCACGACGGACACGGTGGCCTCCTGGAGACGGGACGGTGGGGGAGGGCGGGTGCCCTCCTGCCCTGCCAGGGTAGACCCCCGCCCGGCACTACCAGGAGCGCAACCACGGACACGACAAGGCCCCCGGAATCTGCATGATTCCGGGGGCCTCGGTGGGGTGAGCGACGGGGATTGAACCCGCGACCTTCTGGACCACAACCAGACGCTCTGCCGACTGAGCTACGCCCACCATGCATGCTCCCGATGGGGGTGACCCGTGCGGAGCAGCGGGTACTACTGTACACGATCCTGAGGGCCGCCCGCGCCAGCGGCGATCCGGGCCGAGATCGAGCGGGCCTCGTCCGACGTCGGGCCGGGGGCCGGGAGCATGACCGCCTCGCGGTAGTAGCGCAGCTCGGTGATCGAGTCCCGGATGTCGCCGAGGGCGCGGTGGCCGCCCGTCTTCGCCGGCGCCTGGTAGTAGGCGCGCGGGTACCAGCGCCGCGCGAGCTCCTTGAGCGTGGAGACGTCCACGATCCGGTAGTGCAGGTGCTCCACGACGCGCGGCATGTACCGGGACAGGAACAGCTTGTCCTGGCCCACGGAGTTGCCGGCCAGCAGGGCCCTGCCCGCGGGCACGCGCTCGGCGATGTAGGCCAGCACCCGCTCGGCAGCCTCCTCGAGGGGGAGCCCGGACTCGAACTCCTCGATCAGTCCGGACGTGGTGTGCATGTCCCGGACGAACGGGTCCATCTGGGCGAGGGCGGCCGCGGTCGGGCGGATCACGAGGTCCAGCCCCTCGTCGAGGAGCTCGAGCTCGGAGTCCGTGATGAGCACGGCCACCTCCACCAGCACGTCGACGTCCGGGTCCAGGCCGGTCATCTCGCAGTCGATCCAGACCAGCGGGGCGCGCTCCGGCGCGGGGGTGTTCGTGTCGCTCATGGAATCCAGGCTACTCGTGGACCACGATGATAGATTCGCCGTCAGTCCCACCCCGGGTTCCGACCCGGCCCGCACGGAAGGACACGCCCCATGAGCGCGCCCACCCCGCCGCCGTCGTCCCCGTCGGGGGAGCGGCCGGCGCCCGGCGGCGCGAGCGCAGCTCCGCGGCCGCTCGGCCCGGGCGGCTCGCCGCGCGTCCCGCTCCTCGTCGGGCTCCTGGGGTCCCTCCTGGTGGTGGCGGGCTCCTACAGCGTGGGCTGGCTCGCGTCCGTCTCCCCCCTGAACCGCTGGCAGTGGCTCATCCCGTGGCGCACGGACGAGGCGGGCGTCCTCACCGGCATCACGCTCCTCACCCTCGGCTTCTGGCTCCTGTTCTGGGCCTGGATCCGTCTCGGCCAGACCGTGGACCCGCGCGGCGGCGGGACGGTGGGCACCATGACCTGGGCGTCGGCCCTGTGGAGCGCCCCCCTCCTGGTGGCGCTGCCCATCCTGAGCCGGGACATGTACGCGTACGTGGCCCAGGGGCGCATGATGGCGGCCGGGAAGAACCCCTACGAGGACAGCATCTCCGACGTCTCGAACTGGCTCCAGCTCGGTGCGGACTCCATGTGGGCCTACGACGGCACCCCCTACGGGCCCGTCTTCCTGTGGGTGGAGCAGGCGGTGGTGAACGCCAGCGGGGGAGAGAACCCGGACCTGGCCATCGTGCTCTTCCGCCTCGTGGCGGTGCTCGGCGTGGTCCTCACCGCGGTCTTCGTGCCCCTGCTCGCACGCCGCACGGGGACGCCGCCCGGCTGGGCGCAGTGGCTCACCACCGCCAACCCGCTCGTCATCATCCACTTCGTCGCCTCCGGCCACAACGACGCCCTCATGGTGGGCCTGGCGCTCGCCGGCACGTGGTGCGCCCTGCGCGCCGGGCGCCCGGAGCGGCCCCAGTCAGCGCTCGCCTCGGCCGGGTGGGGCCTGGCCGGCGTGCTCCTCGTGACCCTCTCGCTCGGCGTCAAGCCCATCACCGTGGTGCTCCTGCCGTTCATCGGCCTGCTGTGGGCGGGCCCCCGAGCCGGGTGGCCCCGTCGCTTCGCCTACTGGGCGACGACGGCGGTGACCTCCGCCCTCATCATGCTCGCGGTGGGGCACGCCAACGGCTACGGCTTCGGCTGGGTGTCCGTCATGGCGAGCACGGGTACGGGCACGTCCCCGTGGGCGCCCATCGGCATGCTCTCCAGCGTGACCATCGGGGTCCTGGAGGCGCTCGGGAACGATGTGGACCGCAGCGGCATCGAGGGCCTCTACAAGACGGCCGGACGCCTCCTCTCGGTGCTCGTGGTGGCCGTGCTCATGTTCCGGGGCCGCCAGGACCGGATCCTGCCTCGGATGACGTGGGCGTTCACTGCACTGGTGGTGCTCTCCCCGGTGATCCACCCGTGGTACCTGCTGTGGCTGCTGCCCTTCTTCGCCGTGATCGGCATCCCGGACGACTGGCGGCTGACGTGGGTGTTCTTCACCGTGTGCTTCTTCCTCACCTACGGCGCCCAGGACCAGCTGTTCACGTGGCCGTTCCTGGAGATCGCGGGCGAGGTGAAGGTCGTCTCGCTGGCGGTCTCGGCCCTGTGCCTCGTGTGGATCCTGCTCCTGGACCCGCACACGCGGCACGTCCTCCGCGGCAGGATGCCCGGCCGTCACGAGCTCCGGACGGTCGCCCGCAGCGTGAGGCGCCGGCCGGAGGTCCGGTGAAGCACGGTGCCGAGGCGCCGGATCCCCGTGCGGCCGTGCGGGAGGGGACCGTCGCCGCCGTGCTCATCATGGTCGCCTCGTGGGGCGTGGGGTGGCTGCCGATGACCACGGACACCGTCTTCGCCGGCACGCGGCTGCTCAACCCGCTGCGCGCCAACCTCGTGGGCGTGATCGGGTGCGCGGTCCTGCTGGCGGTCGGCTGCCTGCTGCTGGCCCGCGCGTGGCTGCGGCTCGGGCGCGCCCTGCGCGGCCGCTGGGACTCCCAGGGCTCAGCGGTGACGCGCGCGGCGTGGCAGTGGTCCCTCCCGATGCTGGGCGCCTTCCCCATCTTCTCCCGGGACGTCTACTCCTACCTCCAGCAGGGGCGGGTGGTGGCGCTCGGGCTGGACCCCTACCGGGAGGGCGTCTCCCGGCTGCCCGGGTGGTTCATGCAGGGGGCGGACTCCATCTGGGCCGAGTCCCCGTCTCCGTACGGCCCGCTGTTCCTGCTCTTCGCGGAGGGGGCGTGGCGGTTCTCCGGCGGGAACATCGAGCTCGGGGTGCTGTGCTTCCGGCTCCTCGCCCTGGCCGGGATGGCCCTGTGCCTGTGGGCCGTGCGCCGCCTCGCGGACGCGGCGGGCCGCGGCGGCCGCTGGGCCGCGTGGCTGTGCGTGGCGAACCCGCTGTTCCTGCTCTACATGGTGGCCGGCGCCCACAATGACGCCCTCATGAGCGGGCTCATGCTGGCCGGTCTCCTGTTGCTGGTGCGCCTTCCGCGCCGTCGCCTCCACGGACTGTGGGGCCTCGTGCTCATCTCGCTCTCGGTGGCCATCAAGCCGCTGACCGCGCTGGCCCTGCCGTTCGCCGCCCTCCTGCTGCCCGCCGGCTGGGCGCCCTTCCGCGCCGGCGGGCGGCCGCCTCGGCGCCGCGAGCGCCTCGGCCCCTGGATCACGACGGCGGCGACCGCCCTGGCCGTCCTGACGATCCTGGGAGCGGGCACGGGGCTGTGGTTCGGGTGGGCGGCCGCCATGCTCACGAGCGGCGACGCCGCCTTCCCCTATGCGCCGGTGGGACTGGTGGGGCTCGGCCTCGGCTGGCTCGTGGACGCGGTGAGCCCCGTGCCCGCCCGGTCGGCCGCGAACGCGTTCTACACGCTGATGACGCTGGCCGCGCTGGTCTTCACCGCCTGGATGGCGCTGCGCCGCCGCCCCGTGGACCCGGTGCTCTCCTCCGCCGCCGTGCTCGTCGTGGCCGTGCTCACGGCGCCCATCATCCAGCCGTGGTATCTGCTCTGGGTGCTGCCGCTGTTCGCGTGCGCCCTCCCCGGCACGCCCCGCGGACCGCTCCACCCGCGCTGGCTGGGCTGGGTGACGGCGTTGGCCGTCCTGCTGCTCATCGGCGTCGGCGTGGTGGACCAGATCTCCGTGGCCCAGTGGATGCCGCTCGCGGCCGTGCGCGGGGCGACGGCGCTCGCCGCCCTCGTCGGCATCCTCCTGATCGCGTTCCGCGACCCGTCCACCGCCGTGCTGTTCCCCGGCCGCGGCAGTGCCCCGCTCGAGATGATCGAGCCCCGCCCCGCCATCCCCCGGGAGGGACCATGAGCGACCGTGACCGCCCCGCCTCCGGCCCCGCTTCTCGCCGGGTCGCCGTCCTCCTCGGCGCGACGGCGCTGGCCGCCGTCCTCGGCCTGCTGAGCAAGCAGTGGTGCCGCGTGCACGGCTGGGCCGCCCCGGGCGTGCACGTGCACCTGTGCTATTCGGACTTCGCGCAGCTGTTCCCCACGCGGGGCCTGGCCGACGGGCACTTCCCCTTCTCCGCGTCGCTGCCGCCGGAGCAGTGGATGGAGTACCCGGCGCTGCTGGCCGTCGTCGCGGGGGTCACCTCCTGGCTCGTGCCCGCCGGCGGATCCCTGCACGAGCGCACCGTGGCCTACTTCGACGTGAACGCGGCCGGCGTGGTGCTCTGCTGGATGGTCACGGTGGTGGCGACGGCGTCCACGGCGCGCGGTCGGTCGCGGGACGCGCTCCTGGTGGCCCTCGCGCCGGGGGTCGTCCTGACCTCGATGCTCAACTGGGACCTGTGGGCGGTCATGCTCGCCGCCCTGGCCCTGTGGGCGTGGTCCGCGGACCGCCCCACGCTCTCGGGCGTGCTCCTCGGCCTGGGCGCCGCCGCGAAGCTCTACCCCCTGTTCTTCTTCGGCGCCCTCCTGGTCCTCGCGCTGCGCACGGGCCGGTGGGCGGGGTTCGGGAGGGCGCTCGCGGCCGGGACGGCGGCGTGGCTGGCCGTGAACCTCCCGTTCATGCTGACGGCGTTCGACCAGTGGGCGCGCTTCTACGCCTTCTCGGGCGAGCGCGCGGTCTCCTTCTCCTCGGTGTGGCTCGCGTTCGTGTGGACCGGATGGTCCGGGGAGACGTTCTCGCTGGTGTCGAACGGGCTGTTCGCGGTGTGCTGCGCGGGGATCGCGTGGCTGGGGCTGGCGGCCCCGGTGCGCCCTCGCCTGGCCCAGCTCTGCCTGCTGATCGTGGCGGCGTTCCTGCTCCTGGGGAAGGTGTACTCGCCGCAGTTCGTGATGTGGCTGATCCCGCTCGTCGTCCTCGCGACGCCGCGGCGCCGGATGTTCTGGGCCTGGCAGGTCGTGGAGGTCTACCACTGGGCCGGAGTCTGGATGGAGTCCGCGCGCATCACGTCCGGCGGGACGTTCGGCGGGGCCTGGGCCACCCTCTGGTACGGCTCGGGAGTGGTGCTGCACGTGGCCGCCGTCGCCTGGATCTGCGTCACCGTCATCCGTGACGTCCTTGACCCGGCGCGGGACCCGGTGCGACGCACCGCCCTCGAGCGGGGCGCGCCGTGCGTCGCCCCGGGCATCGCGGAGGACCCGAACGCGGGCCCGTTCTGGGGCGCGCCGGACGGCCCGCTGGCCGCCGCCGTTCAGCGGCGGAGGTAGTCCGAGCACGTCGGGTCCACCGCGCGCCCCGGGTGGTGGAGCACGATCACCCCGTCCTCGGACCACACCCGTTGGAAGCCGAGGGCGCGGGCGCGTTCCAGGACCTGCCCGGGTGTCAGCGGGTCCCACCCGCCGGGCTCCTCCTCCTGCAGGTCCACGATGGTCCAGGTGGCCAGCTCGTCGCCGATGTCCCCGGCGAGGCCCACGTACGTCCGCGTGGTCAGGTGGGGGATGACGTGGTCCGGGGCCTCGACGCACACGCCGTCCGGGATGAGGGAGACCGCGCGGTCGAGGCTGCGCGCGTGCGCCGTGACCGCCATGTCCCCCGTGAGGGTGCGGTGGAACGGGAAGACGAGCGGGAACACGGCCGTGCCGAGCAACGAGACGCCCAGGGCCGCGGCGACGAGCACCGTGGGCAGCCGCCGCAGCTCCTCCCGCCGGGCCGCCAGCCGGTGCGCCGCCTCGAGCGCGGCCATCAGGAGGATGGGCGCCAGGATGGCGTCGTACTGGAAGACGGGGCTCCACACGGTGAGCCGGTCGTTGAAGAGGCGAGAGAGCAGGACGGGCATCGCCAGCAGCGTCAACGGGCTGAGGAGCGGCAGGAGCAGCAGGGGCACGAGGTGCAGGAGCAGCAGGGCGATCTTCAACGGGTGGTCCACCAGCACCCCGACGGCGGAGAGCGGCCGCGTGAGGATGAACAGGAGGGAGGAGGGAAGGTCCGGGCCGAGCGCCGTGAACTGCCAGTAGCCGAAGCTCCCCGTGGGGGAGAAGCGGGGGATGGCGACGGACGTGGCGAACCAGTAGCCGGCCACGCCCAGGACCGCGGTGACGGCGGCCTGCACCCGGTGGCCGCGGATCGCGAGCACCAGCGCCACCGCCACGAGCGTGACGCCCATGTCCTCGCGCACCGTGAGGAGGCTCGCGGCGAGCGCCGTGACGGTCCACGGGCGGCCCCCGTCCAGGGCCCAGACCAGCCACCCCATGAGGGGCACGCCCAGGGTGATCTCGTGGAAGTCCCAGTTGACCATGGCCTGGAAGGGCCAGGAGAGCAGCAGCGCCGCGGCCGCGCCCAGGGCGAGGCCGTGGCCCGACCGGCGGCGGGCGAACAGGTACACCGGCACCGCGGCCAGCGCGAGGGCCAGCGCCATGACGATCCCGAGCACGCGGGGGTCGTCCCAGATCCAGTAGGCGGGCGCCAGCAGGGCGAGGACCGGGTGGAAGTGGTCGCCCAGGAGGTGGAAGCCCACCCCCTTGACCGGCACGATCGGTGGCTTGAAGAGGGCGTACTGCCGGATCGCCTGGTCGAAGATCCCGAGGTCGTAGCCCTTCGACTCGTAGGCCCGGTGGCGCAGGAACGAATGGGTCACGGCCAGGGCCGTGAACGCGGCCAGCAGCAGCGCGAGGTGCCATCGCTCCCGCGGAGCGGGCCACGCGCGCCGACGATCCAGGGGGGGCCTCCTCATGCTCGGGCCTCCTGACGCTCGGGACGACGACGACGGTGCGCGGCGGCAGGGCGCGGCACGGCGGTGCCCCAGGAGGGATTCGAACCCCCGACCGGCGGATTAGAAGGCCGCTGCTCTGTCCAGCTGAGCTACTGGGGCTGGGCCGTGCCATTCTACCGGCCGGGCTCGGCGTCGTTCCTGCACAGGCGACGTCCGCGCCCGGCGGGTCCCCAGCGCGGCGGACGCGCCGGACGCCGGCCGCTCCGGGGGCGTCTGATGGGGGTGGCGGATCGACCGATGCGCCGCAGACCCGCTCCGGGCCGGGCCCGGGGCCGCGCAGAGAAGGACCCATCATGCAGGACACCATCACCATCCGCGGCTTCGTCGCCACCGACCCCGCCGTCCGCCACACCGCCTCCGGCACCACGGTGGCGGGCTTCCGCCTGGCCACCACGGAGCGGCGCTTCGACCGGGACGCCGGCACGTGGGTGGACGCCCACACCAACTGGTACAGCGTCTCCGCATTCGGTCAGCTCGGCTCGAACACCGCGCAGTCGATCAAGAAGGGCAACCCCGTGATCGTCACCGGCCGCCTGCGGGTGCGGGACTGGTCCACGGAGGAGCGCTCGGGGACGTCCGTGGACGTCGTGGCGGACGCCGTCGGCCTGGACCTGGGCTACGGCTCGGGGGCCTTCGTGCGGAACCAGCGCGCCTCGGCGCCGCGGGAGGAGCCGCGCGAGGAGCGGGCCGCCGGCGCCGAGCCGGCCGAGGACTTCGGGGGTCCGGCCCATGACGCCTTCGCGCCGGCCCGCGCGGACCGCCCGGCCGACGACGGCGGCGAGGAGCAGGAGGGCGACGAGCGCGTGGGGGAGGAGGCGGCGCGCACCCCGGGCGTGCTCACGGCGGCCTGAGGCGAGCGGGGCGGCCGTCGGATGAGAGGAATCCGGCGGCCACCCACTAGCCTGGGACGCATGGCGGAATTCATCTACACGATGGTCAAGGCCCGGAAGAAGGTCGGCGACAAGCTGATCCTGGACGATGTGACGATGTCGTTCTATCCGGGCGCGAAGATCGGCATGGTCGGCCCCAACGGTGCCGGCAAGTCCACGATCCTGAAGATCATGGCGGGGCTCGACGAGCCCTCGAACGGCGACGCCCGGCTCTCGCCCGGGTACTCCGTCGGCATCCTCATGCAGGAGCCGAAGCTGGACGAGTCCAAGACCGTCCTGGAGAACGTCCAGGAGGGCGTGGGCGAGATCTACGGCAAGATCCAGCGCTACAACCAGATCTCCGAGGAGATGGCGAATCCGGACGCGGACTTCGACGCCCTGATGGAGGAGATGGGCTCGCTGCAGACGGACATCGACGCCGCCGACGCGTGGGACATCGACTCCCAGCTCGAGCAGGCCATGGACGCCCTTCGCACGCCCCCGGCCGACGAGCCCGTGACCAAGCTCTCCGGCGGTGAGCGCCGCCGCGTGGCCCTGTGCAAGCTCCTGCTCCAGAAGCCGGACCTGCTGCTCCTCGACGAGCCCACCAACCACCTGGACGCGGAGTCCGTGCTGTGGCTCGAGCAGCACCTGGCCGCCTACCCCGGCGCCGTCGTCGCCGTGACCCACGACCGCTACTTCCTGGACCACGTGGCCCAGTGGATCTGCGAGGTCGACCGCGGCCGCCTCTACCCCTACGAGGGCAACTACTCCACGTACCTGGAGACCAAGCGCGCGCGCCTCGAGGTGCAGGGCAAGAAGGACGCCAAGCTCGCCAAGCGCCTCGCCGAGGAGCTCGACTGGGTGCGCTCCAACTCGAAGGGCCGCCAGGCCAAGTCGAAGGCCCGCCTGGCCCGCTACGAGGAGATGGCCGCCGAGGCCGAGAAGACCCGGAAGCTCGACTTCGAGGAGATCCAGATCCCGCCGGGCCCGCGCCTGGGCAACACCGTCATCGAGGCCACGGACCTGAAGAAGGGCTTCGGGGACCGCGTGCTCATCGACGGCCTGTCCTTCTCCCTGCCGCGCAACGGCATCGTGGGCGTCATCGGCCCCAACGGCGTCGGCAAGACCACGCTGTTCAAGACCATCGTGGGGCTCGAGCCCCTCGACGGCGGCGACCTCAAGGTCGGCGAGACCGTGAAGATCTCCTACGTGGACCAGTCCCGCGCGAACATCGACCCCGAGAAGTCGCTGTGGGAGGTCGTCTCGGACGGCCTGGACTACATCAAGGTCGGCAACGTGGAGATGCCCTCCCGCGCCTACGTCTCCGCGTTCGGCTTCAAGGGCCCGGACCAGCAGAAGAAGGCCGGTGTGCTCTCCGGCGGTGAGCGCAACCGCCTCAACCTGGCGCTGACGCTCAAGGAGGGCGGCAACCTGCTGCTCCTCGACGAGCCCACCAACGACCTGGACGTCGAGACGCTGACCTCGCTCGAGAACGCGCTGCTCGAGTTCCCGGGGTGCGCCGTCGTGGTCTCGCACGACCGCTGGTTCCTCGACCGCGTGGCCACGCACATGCTCGCGTACGAGGGCACCGCCGAGGACCCGGCGAACTGGTACTGGTATGAGGGGAACTTCGAGTCCTATGAGGCGAACAAGGTGGACCGCCTCGGCCCGGACGCCGCGCGCCCGCACCGCGTGACCCACCGCAAGCTCACGCGCGACTGACCGTCCCGCCGGGACGACGACGGCCCGCCTCGGACGATCGAGGCGGGCCGTCGTCGTCTGCGCCCGAGGGCCTGGATGACGGGGGGTGTCTCAGCGGCGCCAGCTGCGGCGCAGCAGGGTCCGCATGGTCAGGCGCTGGGCGGCGTCCTGGACCTTCGCACGGGTCGCCGCATGGCCCTGCGGCAGGCGCACCATCCCCTCCTGGGCCACGGTGGCCACCAGCTCGCCCTCGCGGGTGAAGACCGAGCCCTGGCCGAGCCCGCGCGCGCCCTGGGCGCTGGGGGAGTGCTGGACGTAGAGCAGCCACTCGTCGACGCGGGCCGCACGGTGGAACCACATCGCGTGGTCCAGCGACGCGACGGACATGCCCGGCTGCACCCAGGCCACCCCGTGCTGGCGCAGGATCGGCTCGAGCAGCGTGTAGTCGGACGCGTACGTCAGGGCGGCCAGGTGCAGGCGCGGGTCGTCGGCCAGCGGCGTGAATGTCTTCATCCACACCATGTTCGTGTTCTGGGCCCGGGCCGCGCGGTCCACGTAGATGGGGGACTGGACGTGGCGGATGTCGAAGGGGCGGGACCAGGACCACTCCTGCGCCACGGGGTGGCGGATGTTGCCCAGGACGTCGGCGGTGGTGGGCAGCTCCTCCGGGGCCGGGACGTCCTCGGGCATGGCCACCTGGTGGTCCACTCCCTCGGCCGGCTCCTGGAAGGAGCACGTCAGGGCGAGGATGGCCTTCTCGTTCTGGGACGCGAGCACGCGCCGCACGGAGAAGGAGCGGCCGTCGCGGAGCGTCTCCACGGTGAAGGTGATCGGCTGCAGCGCGTCCCCGGGGCGGATGAAGTACCCGTGGATCGAGTGCGCGGGCCGGGTGCCCGCCACGGTCCGCGCGGCCGCGGCCAGCGCCTGGGCGAGCACCTGACCGCCGAAGACGCGGCCGTGCGCCTGCCGCGGCGTGGTGCCGGTGAACCGCGGCTCGCCGGTGACGGGGTCCGGGCCGGCGTCTGCCAGGTCGAGGATGCCACGCAGCAGGTCGGTGGGGTCCTTCGGCGCGGAGGCGGGGCGCTTCGGGGTGCGCGGCGTCATGGGGTGCTCCCTTTCCTGGAGTGGTCCGTGCGGCGCCCGGGCCGATTCCGGGCACGGGGCGGGTCCGGGCGGGGCCGAACCTGGGACAATGCTGTCATGAGCCAGCAGCCCCCCTCCACCGGCACCCCCCGCGACCGGGACGGCGTCCCCGTCCTGACCTTCGTCGACGAGCGCGCCGTCCGCGACCTCGAGCAGTTCGCCACGCGCGCCCGCCGCGTGGCCGACACGGGGATGCGCCTGGACGTCGTCGCGGAGGCGGGGTCCTCCCGCACGCCGATGCTCGCGCAGTGGGTCTCCGTGCTGCAGCCGCAGGGTCTCGGCGACCAGGTCCCCGTGGTCCTCGGCCTGCGCACCGTTCCGCTCGCGACGGCGGACGGGGTCGCCGGACTCGACGTCGTCGTCCCGCTCGGGGCCGTGACGGAGCGCACCGCCCGCATGCGCGGGCAGGACCCGGTGGACCTCGCGTTCCCCGTCCCGCCGACCCGTGAGCAGGTCTCCTGGACCGCGCTGACGCCGCCGCGCTCCGGCTGGACCCCGGCCGCCGAGGTGGCGGACGAGGAGCTGATCGAGGTGGCCTCCCGCGGCGTGGAGGCCGTGCGGGCGGCTCTGCCCGAGAACCCCGGCGAGGCCGTGGTGCGCCAGGTCCGTGCCCGCATGTGGGGCCCCACCCTCGGCGGGGACGCCCTCCAGTTCCCCGCGGGCATGGCGTTCGGCGCGCACGCGCTGGGCTTCCTGCTCCCGGGCAGCCACGCCCGCCTGAGCACCGCCGGCCCGTGGACCCGGCTCGACACCCCGGGTGGCTTCGTCCTGGGGAGGGCCGCCGTCGCGGTCTGAGAGAGTCAGGCGGAGTTCTGCAGCGAGTGCGCCGCCCGCTCGAGGTAGTCCCACAGTTCGGCCTCGTGCAGCGGGGACAGGTCCAGGGTGTCCAGGGCGGCGCGCATGTTCCGCAGCCAGGCGTCGCGGGCGGCAGGGTCGACCTTGTAGGGCGCGTGGCGCATGCGCAGGCGGGGGTGGCCCCGCTGCTCGGAGTACGTCCTCGGACCGCCCCAGTACTGCTCGAGGAACAGGCGCAGGCGCACCTCGGCGCCGGCGAAGTCCTCCTGCGGGTACATGGGCGCGAGCAGCTCGTCCTCGCGGACGCGCGAGTAGAACTCGTGCACGAGCTTCGAGAACGTCGCGTGCCCGCCGACCGCGTCGTAGAAGCTGGTCATCCGGTCGGGCGCGGTGGGCCCCGCCGTCGTCGGGCCCCTCTGCGCGTCGCGCGCGCGGACCTGGTCAACGGGCGCGGGGGCGCCGTCCTTCGTGATCGGCTCCACCTCGGTGGGCCGGTTCTCCATGCCGGTCACGGCGCTCGGCCGGTTCGCGCCGCGCGGGCGCAGCACCGCGAGCGGAGCGCCCAGGCGGGAGGACAGGTCGGGGAGCCCGGACGACGTCGCGGGCCCGGTGCCCGGGCCGTCGCCGGCGACCGGCTCCACCGTCACCGGCGCGGAGAGTGAATTCGCGATGAAGCAGAGCCGGTGCGCCTCGGCGTGCAGGGCGTCGGCCTCGCCGCGGTGGGACTCGTCGGCCAGGCGCACCTCGGGGCGCAGGGTGATCGAGGCGAAGCGCCCCGCGCCGTCGCCGTCCACCTCGATCTCGCCGGACGCCGTGCAGGCCATGCCGGTCACCACGAGTCCCGAGGTCGCGGCGGCGTGCAGGTAGGAGAGCGTGTGGCACTCGGCGAGCGCGCCGAGCAGGAGGGTCTCCGGATTCCACTTCGAGTCGTCTCCGCGGAAGGGCCGGGCCGCCGACGCGTGGATCTCCCCGACGCCGGCGTCCTGGATGACCACGGAGCGGTCGTAGTCGCGGACGCCGGACGTGCCGGTCCCGCGGTCGCCGGTCCACTCGGTGCGCAGCGTGAAGGTGTGCTTCATCCTCCCAGCCTAGTGCCGCACCAGGACGCGCCACGGGCCGAACCCGTCGAGGGTCCGGTCCCGTGCCGGGGAGGGGCCGCGTCAGCCCGCGGCGGACACCTCGTGCACGTTCTCCTCCGCATGCGCGCGAGCGGCGAGGGCGCGGACCATCTCGTCGCGGCCCTCGGCCACCACGCGGGACAGGCCCGCGCGGGAGCCCTTCACCCGCTCGGAGAGCTCGGTCGCCCGGTCCGCCACCTCCTGGCCCACCTGCGCCGCCGGGAACCCGAGGGTCGCCGCGGTCTCGGCCATCTCGTGCGAGCGCGAGTCCCACACCTGCTCGATGCGGGAGAAGTACTCCTCGGCGTAGGGGGCGATCAGGGAGCGGTCGTGCACCCGGCCGAAGCCGATGAGCGCCTGGCGCTGCTCCGTATTGGACAGCTCGCCGGCCACCACCCGGCGCCACGCCTCCTGCTTGGCCTCGGCGGTGGGCACGGCGGCGCGGGCCTGCAGCGCCGCGAGCGCGCCGGTGGCGGTGGCGTCGGCCTGCGCGGCCGCCGCGATCTGCTCCTCGCCCGCGCGGCCCGCGGCCACGAGCGCGGTGAGCAGCTCCCACTTCAGGTCCGTCGTGAGGTCCAGCCCGGGCAGCACGCTGCGCTCGTCCACGACGGCGTCGAGGGCGTCGAGCTGCGCGCCCGTCCGCGCGTGCAGGGCGAAGGCCTTGACGAACTGCAGCTGGTTGTCCGACCCGGCCTCGGCCTGCTCCGTCAGGGCCCACAGCCGGTCCGCCACGCGCTCGCGCGCCGGGCGGGACTGCGCCTCGGGCAGGTACTGGGACAGCGACGTCGCCAGCTGGCGCAGCAGGGTCTGCACCACGGTGGAGTCCCGCTCCTCGCCGATGTTCGCCAGGATGAGCTCGGCGAACCACGCGGCCGAGGCCTCGCCGTCGCGCACGGTGTCCCATGCGGCGCCCCACAGAAGGGTGCGCGGCAGGGAGCCGTCCACGTCCTTCAGGCGGGTGGACGCGGCCTCCCACGAGGCGTCGTCGAGGCGGATCTTGGCGTAGGCGAGGTCGTCGTCGTTGGGCAGGATCAGCGCGGGGCGACGGCGGCCCGCGGCCTCCGCCACCTCGGTCAGCTCGCCCGCCACGTCCAGCTCGAAGCGGTCGGTCCGGGTCAGGCGGCCGGTCGCCTCGTCGACGTCGTAGAAGCCGACCGCGAGGCGGTGCGGGCGCAGGATGTCGTCGCCGGGCGCGGTGGGGGAGCCGTCCGGCGCGGTCTGGCGCAGGCGCAGGGAGGCGATCGTGCCGCTCGCGTCCGTGTCCACCTCCACATGGAGGGTGTTCACGCCGGAGGTCTCGAGCCACTGGCGGGTCCACTCGGAGAGGTCCCGGCCGGAGGAGGCCTCGAGCTCCGTCATGAGGTCCGGCAGCTCGGTGTTGGACCACGCGTGCTTGGCGATGTACTCGCGCACGCCGGCCATGAAGTTCTCCTGACCCACCCACGCGACGAGCTGACGAAGCACCGAGGCCCCCTTGGCGTAGGTGATGCCGTCGAAGTTCACGAGCACGTCGTCGAGGTCGCGGATCTGCGCCGTGATCGGGTGCGTGGAGGAGAGCTGGTCCTGGCGGTACGCCCAGTTCTTCTCCATCGAGGAGAACGTGGTCCACGCGCCGGTGTACTCCGTGTTCTCGGCCGCGGCGAGCGTGGACATGAACTCGGCGAAGGACTCGTTGAGCCACAGGTCGTTCCACCAGCGCATGGTCACGAGGTCGCCGAACCACATGTGGGCGAGCTCATGCAGGATGGTGATGGCGCGGCGCTCGACGACGGCCTCCGTGACCGTGCCGCGGAAGACGTAGCTCTCGAGGAACGTCACGCAGCCGGCGTTCTCCATGGCGCCCGCGTTGAACTCCGGCACGAAGAGCTGGTCGTACTTCTCGAACGGGTAGGGGTGGCCGTACTGCGCCTCGAAGAACTCGAAGCCGCGACGGGTGAGGTCGAAGACGGCGTCCGCGTCGAGGTGCTCGAAGAGGGAGGCGCGGCAGTACACGCCGAGGGGGATGGTGCGGCCGTCCGCGCTGGTCAGCTCGGAATGCGTGGACCTGTACGGGCCGGCCACGAGGGCGGTGATGTAGGAGGAGATGCGCGGGGTGGGGGCGAACTCCCACACGGCGGCGTCCACGCCGCCGAGGTTGTCCTCGTTCTCGACGCGGCCCAGCGGGCGGCGGGACGTCTCCGGCTGGTTGGAGACGACGGCCCAGTGCGCCGGCGCCGTGACCCTGAACGCGAAGGACGCCTTCAGGTCCGGCTGCTCGAACACGGGGAACATGCGGCGGGAGTCCGGCACCTCGAACTGGGTGTAGAGGTACACCTCCTGGTCCACCGGGTCCACGAAGCGGTGCAGGCCCTCACCGGTGGTCGAGTAGTCGCCCTCGGCCTCCACCACGAGCGTGTTCTGCGCGGCCAGCGGGCCGACGGCCACGCGGGCGCCGTCGAAGTCCGCGACGTCAAGGCGTTCGCCGTTGAGCGTGACCGCGCGGGGCGCCGTCGTCGCCACCCAGTCGATCCAGGTGCTCGAGCCCACCGCGTCCTCGCTCGCCGCGAAGGTGACGGTGCTCGTCACGGCGAAGCGCTCGGCGCCGCGGGCGAGGTCCAGGCTCACCTCGTAGGCGTCCACGGTCAGGGCGGCGGCGCGCTGCGCGGCCTCCTCGCGGGTGATGTTCAGGCGTGCGGAGCTCACGGAACCTCCAGGGGTAGGGAAGGGACGACGACGGCCGGTGCGGGATGTGCCCCGGCTCACTGCCCGCCATTGTGTCACCTGAGCCGGACACCCCGCCCGGCGGCCGCGCTCCGGCTGTGGTGTGGATCGCCTGCCCCCGGTCACCCGGGCCGACGTCTCCGCTCGGTAGGCTGGTCGCCGACCCTCCGCCTACCTTCCGGGAGCCCCCATGCGCGTCCACATCGCCACCGACCACGCCGGGATGGAGCTGTCCGCCCACCTCGTGGAGCACCTGACCGCGCAGGGCTACGAGATGGTGGACCACGGCCCCGCCGAGTACGACGCCCTCGACGACTACCCGGGCTTCTGCATCAACGCGGCCGAGGCCGTCGCGGCGGAGCGCGCCGAGGGGAAGGACTCCCTCGGCATCGTCCTCGGCGGCTCCGGCAACGGTGAGCAGATCGCCGCGAACAAGGTGCAGGGCGTCCGCGCCGCGCTGGCCTGGAACCTCAGCACCGCGAAGCTCGCCCGCGAGCACAACGACGCGAACGTCGTCGCCGTGGGCGGCCGGCAGCACAGCCTCGAGGAGGCCACCGCGATCATCGAGGCGTTCCTCGCCGAGCCCTTCAGCGAGGACGAGCGCCACGTGCGCCGCATCGGCAAGATCGCGCGCTACGAGGTGACCGGCGAGGTCGTGATGTGAGTGCCTGAGGGGCACTCCATCCACCGTCTCGCGCGCCAGTTCACCGACGTCTTCGGCGGCGAGATCCTGGGCGCCTCGAGCCCGCAGGGGCGGTTCACCGAGGGCGCGGCGCTGATCGACGGGCGCGTCCTCGAGCGCGCGTGGGCGCACGGCAAGCACTTCTTCGCCGACGTCGAGGACGGTCTGTCGCTCAACGTCCACCTCGGCATGTACGGGGCATGGACCTTCGGCGGGGACGAGACGTTCGCCGCAGCCTCGTCCATCGGCGCGCCGCGGCGCATCGGGGAGCGGGAGGTGCAGGGCGGCCCGGCCACATCCGGCCTCGCCCACGACGACGGCTGGGTCGTCCCGCCGCCACCGGCCCCCACGGTGCGCTTGCGCCTGCGCTCCGCGCACGGCTGGGCGGATCTGATCGGGGCCGCGCAGTGCCGGCTGCTCACCGCCGACGAGGTGGAGCAGGTGACCGCGACGCTCGGTCCCGACCCCCTCAACGGTGACGACCCCACCCCCTTCCTGCGGCTCGCCGCCCGCACGAGGCGGCCGATCGGCGTCGTGCTCATGGACCAGTCGGCCGCGAGCGGGATCGGCAACATCTTCCGTGCCGAGGCCCTGTTCCGCGCCGGGATCGACCCGTGGAGACCCGCGAGGGACGTGGGGGAGGAGGCGCTGTGCGCCCTGTGGGACGACAACGCCGCGCTCATGTGCGAGGGCGTGCGTCTCGGACGCATCGTGACGACGCGCCCCGAGCACCGGCCCGGCGTTCCCGCCGAGGAGGCGTGGCCCGAGCATGCGACCTACGTCTACCACCGCCACGGCCGGCCGTGCCTGGTGTGCGGGCGGGATGCGATCGTGGTGGAGGAGATGGCCGCGCGGAAGCTGTACCGCTGCACCGTGTGCCAGACGTGACCGTGCCGAGGCCGACCGTCGTCCGTCCTGTGGGGCGGCGGTCGGCCCGCTCCGTCAGCGGGGCGTGTCGGCGCGCCGGCCGACCGGTCCGGCGGCCGCCCGCAGGGTGCGCTCCCCGCGGCGGGTGACGTAGGAGAACGCGTGCACCGGCTCGATGCCGCGCACGACGCGCGGATCGGGCACGGCCGCCGTCGGCAGCGGGGTCGGGTGCCAGTCGGCCTGCACGCGTTCCGGGGTGACGTCCACGCAGACCCAGCCGTGTCCGATCCCGTCCAGGTGCTTCACGTGGGGGTTCATGGCCTGGAGGGCGCCGGTGAGCTGACGGGTGCGTGTCACGCCGCCCACCGGGTCGGCCGTGCCGCCGCTGAACTCGAAGAAGCCGTCGCTGGAGACGGAGGGGCAGACGAACTCGACGCCGGTCGAGCGCTCGCCACGGTCGGCGACCAGCTCGTTCGCCCGCGAGGAGTGGGTGTCGCCCGTGAGGACCACGGCGTCGGCACGCGCCTGGCACAGGGAGTCGACCATGTCCCGCTGCGCCGGTCGATAGCCGTCCCACTGGTCGGCGTTGACGATCGTCGCGCCTGACGCCCCGAGCGCGGCCCCGGGCCACAGCACCCGCGTCATCACGATCTGCTGGCCGATCGGGTGCCACAGCTCCGCGGCGCGGCGCACGCCGTCCTGCAGCCACCGGGTCCGGGCGGGCTCGGTGAGCACGCGGGCCGGATCCTCCATGACCGCGTCGGTCACCGGATTCCCCAGGGGCAGGAAGCCGCAGGCCCGGCGGGACCGGTTCTGGCGGGTGTCGGCGATGCTGAGCTGGGCGAGGTCGCCGAAGGGGAACCGGCGGAAGCAGCGGGTCCCCTCGTGCGGCACCGACTGGTCGGGCAGCCGCACCGGCATCCACTCGAGGTAGGCCTGGAGCGTGGACGCCTTACGGGCCGCGTCGTCGCCCTCGCCCGGCTGGTGGTTCTGGGCGCCGTCGGCCCACGCGTCGTTCGTGATCTCGTGGTCGTCGACGATCGTGATCCAGGGAAGCGCCTGGTGCGCGGCCTGCTGGTCCGGGTCGGACTTCTGGAGGGCGTGGCGACGTCGGGGGCCGTCTGGGTGCGGCCGACCGGGCTGTGCTCGCCCCGCGCGCTGAACCGGTACCAGTAGCGCGTGCAGGGGCCCAGGCCGTCGACGTCGACCTTGACGGTGTGGTCGGAGGCGGCGCTCGTCTTGACGTGGCCGCGGCGAACCACGCGCTTCATGTCGGGGTCGCGGGCCACCTCCCTCTGCACCACGAGCGGCTTGCCCAGGCCCGAGCCGGGGGTGGCCGCCCGGCCTCCGCGGCCGGGATCGGGGGAGTGGCGCGGGTCCAGATGACCACGCGGTCCGCCAGGGGAACGCCGGAGGCCACGCCGTAGCCGAAGACGCCGGTGCGGGCGGGGGCCGTCGCCGCGGCGGCGTCGGTCTTCCGCAGGGTGATGGCGGCGGTGCCGGCGACGGCAGCGGCGCACTGGAGGAGACCGCGGCGGGAGACGGCGGAGACGAAGGAGAAGTCCATGGCGGCCGTTCTACGCGCGGGGTGCGATGACGGGGCGACCACGGCGTGAATGATGCAGGCCCACCGGGCGAACGGCGGGTGCCGCGCGCCCCTGCGGCACCGTCGTTCGCCTGGGATGGTGAACACCACCTCAAGCCACCGG
This sequence comes from Micrococcus sp. M4NT, assembly GCF_033790745.1. Classification (NCBI taxonomy): domain Bacteria; kingdom Bacillati; phylum Actinomycetota; class Actinomycetes; order Micrococcales; family Micrococcaceae; genus Micrococcus; species Micrococcus sp. M4NT. The sequence continues at coordinate 122,069 of NZ_JAMYEH010000005.1, read as the reverse complement.
TGACGTGAAGCCTGCGAAGGGGCGCGACCCCCCAGGTCAGCGGGGTATTCCTGGACGCAGAGGTGCCCAATTTGTTGTGCGGGGCTGTGCCTATACTGTTCTCGGCGTTGTCGGGAGGGCGAACCGGCTCTCAGTTGAAGCGCTGGCCCACCACCTCCCGTACACCAGCAGAGGACTTCGCATGCCGCACCCGGCCACTCCTGTCTCCCGCTCTTCCGTCGTCCGCGGCCTGGCCTGGAGCGTGCCCGCCGTGGCTGCCGTCGCCGCGGCCCCGTTCGCCGCCGCGTCACCGAGCGTCGTGTACACGGTGGCGTTCGCCGCCTCCGGCGCCGGCACCGCCACCCCCGTCGCGACCACGCCGCCTGTGACGCCCGCTCCGCCCACGCTGCTCGTCGGTGTCGCGGCATCGAGCGGGGGCACCATCAGCGGTGCGGGCAGCGCCCTCACGATTTCGGGCTCCACGACGGTGACCTTCACCTTCGACCGTGCGGTCACCAACATCACCTTCACCCTCTCCGGGATCAATGCCGTGCTGAACAGCGGCGCGAAGGGGTTCCAGGATGTGGTCGCGCTCACCCCGGCACCGACCAGGGCGACGCTCGCCAACGGCGCGACGGGCGCCGGCACCACCGCTTCGCCGTACACGGTCACTGCCGAGGGCGTGAACGGCACGGTGGCAGTGACCCTTGCCGGACCTATCCGCTCGTTCAGCCTGACGCTCTCCTCGGCCCGTGGCTCGGCCACTCCCAGCATCGATCTGCTCAACATGCGGTTCAACGCGGCGGTCTGACCTGCGCGCCAAGCCGACGTCGGCTGGCCCGTCCTGAACCGGCGCACACGACGAAGGGCCCGGCACACTGTGCCGGGCCCTTCGTCGTGTGCGCCGGGCGGGGCCGCACTCAGCGCGCCGAGTGCTCCACCGGCTCTGCATGGTCCGCGCTCCGGTGCGTCAGGCTCGCGGCAAGCGTGAGCCCGAGCAGCACCAGCATGCCCAGGGGGATCACGGCGCCCGTGGCCGCGTTGATCCACCCGTCCCCGAAGGCGTTCGCCAGGTGCTTGGACGTGTACGCGAGAGCGGCCAGCGTGAGGCCGGCGACCGTCACCGCGGCGATCCGCAGCGCACGGCTCCGCGCCCCGGCCGTCACCGCGAGCACCGCGTAGAGGAACACGGGCCACCACACGAAGTGATGCACCCAGCTGATGGGGGAGATCAGCAGCGGGACGGCACTGGTCAGGCCCAGGAGGACGATCCGGTCCTGTCCGCGCTCCCGCCGGAGCAGGACGGCCACGAGGCCGATCACCACGGCGACGCCGAGCAGCCACGGGAGCGTCTCGTGCTCCGTGAAGCGCGCGAGCATCCCGCGCACGGACGCGTTGTCGATGTAGTCGATCCCGCCCACGCGGGAGGGGTCCCGCAGCACCGAGGTCCAGAACCGCCAGGTGGGCTCCGGGGCCGCGAGGAATCCGATGGCCTGCGTGGCCAGGAAGGCGCCTCCGGCCAGCAGGATGGTGCGGAACCGGCCCAGCATGAGGGGCAGCAGGAGGAGGGCCAGCGGGGTCAGCTTGATGCCGGCGGTCACGCCCACGGCGACGGCGAACCACGCCCACGGATGCCGGCGCGAGGCGAGCGCGAGGTAGACCGAGGCCATGAGCACCACGTTGATCTGGCCATAGGTGAGCGTCTCACGGCCGGGCATGGCGAGGAGCGCCACGACGGTGAGCACCCAGGCGGGCACCCGCCACCGGGGCAGGGCCGCGCGCAGGCGTCCGGTCAGGTCGCGGCTGACCAGGTGCATCAGCACGGCGGTGAGCACCGTCAGCACTCCGAGGGAGACGGGCAGCGGGACCAGGGTCAGCGGGGTGAACAGCAGGGCCGCGAAGGTGGGGTACGTGAACGGCAGCCCCGGATCGCCCACCGGGCCCAGGATCGGGGCGTAGAGGTCCGCCTCCGGGTCCAGCAGGGCCAGGCCGCCCTCCCGGTACACGGCGAGGTCGAGCCCGCTCCCCGGCGTGAGGAGGACGATGAGCAGGGCGGCGGCGACGGGGATCGCCCAGGCCGCGGCACGGGCGGCCGGGGAGGACGGCGCGGGGGCGGTGTGCCGGTGGGACACGATCGGGTGCTCCTTCGCTCGGATCGGCTCACGACCTGGGCGGAGGACGCCGACATGAAGAAGTCCCGGTCGCCGCCGTGGAGACGACGGCGGGCCGGGACGGACGAGGGGATGACGGGAATCGAACCCGCGTAGCCAGTTTGGAAGACTGGGGCTCTACCATTGAGCTACATCCCCGGGCCATCCGCGAGGATCGCGGACCAGCGCCAGCCAGACTAGCACGGAGGCGCCATGCCGCTTCGTCCCCCCTCACCCGGTGCCGCCGCCCGCGGCCTCCGCTCCGTCGTCCCCGTCCGACGCCGCCTGCCGCTCGCCGGTCGCACCGTGCTCGTCACCGGTGCCGGCTCCGGGATCGGCCGCCTCATGGCCCTCGGTGCGGCGGAGCGGGGCGCGGCCCGCGTGCTCGTGTGGGATCGGGACGAGGCGGCCGCGCTCGCCGTCGCGCAGGAGGCCACGTCCCGGGGCGCCCAGGGCGTCGCCGAGCGGATCGACGTCACGGACGCCGCCGCCGTCGCCGCGGCCGCCGAGCGCGCGGGCGAGGTGGACGTGGCCGTCAACAACGCGGGCGTCGTGACCGGCGCGCGCCTCGAGGACGCCACGGAGGAGGGGATCCGCCGCACCTTCGAGGTGAACGCGCTGGCTCCCTATTGGCTCACCCGCGCGGTGCTCCCCGGGATGCGGGCGCGGGGGCGCGGGGCGATCGTCACGGTGGCCTCGGCCGCCGGGCTCGTGGGCGTCGCCCGGCAGACCGACTACTCGGCCTCCAAGCACGCCGCCGTCGGCTTCGCCGAGTCGCTGGGCGCCGAGCTCCGCAAGGAGGGCAGCCCCGTCACCTCGCTCGTCGTGTGCCCGTACTACGTCAGCACCGGCATGTTCGTCGGCGTCCGCACCCGCATCCCCGCGCTCCTGCCGATCCTGCGGCCGGAGGCGGTGGCCGACGCGGTGCTGGACGCGGTGGAGGCGGGCCGCCGTCGGCTCCTCCTGCCCCGGGCCGTGGGGCTCATCGCCCCCCTGCGCGCCCTGCCCGGCGGCGCCTTCGACGCCGCCATGGACGTCCTCGGCGTCAATGCCACCATGGACGCGTTCACGGGCCGGTCGACGCCGACGGCTCCGCCCCCGGTTTTCGCCCCGGACCGCGCGGCGCGCTAGGATTCCACAGTCTGCCCTGCAGGCAGCGTCTCGGGTGCCCGGCGTGCGATCGCGTGAGCCCGACCGGCGTCATCTCCAGACGACGGGGTGTAGCTCAGCTTGGTAGAGCGCGCGCTTTGGGAGCGTGAGGCCGCAGGTTCAAATCCTGTCACCCCGACACTGTCGTCACATCCATCCGTCATCCAGTGCAACAGGAGCCATCCGTGGTCAAGTCCACCGCAGAGAACCTCAGCCCGACCCGCGTCAAGCTGACCGTCGAGGTGCCGTTCGAGGAGGTGAAGCCCGCGCTGGACAAGGCGTTCAAGGACATCGCCCAGCAGGTCCAGATCCCCGGCTTCCGTGCCGGCAAGGTCCCCGCGCGCATGATCGAGCAGCGCTTCGGACTCGAGGCCGTGGTGGACCAGGCCGTCAACGAGGGCCTGAACACGTGGTTCACGCAGGCCGTCTCGGAGGCCGAGGTCACCCCGATCTCCCGCCCCGAGGTGGACGTGACCGCCTCCCCGGACTCCGCGAACCGCGAGGCCCCGGTGGCCTTCACCGCCGAGTTCGATGTGCGCCCCACCATCGAGCTGCCCGACTACAAGGGCCTCAAGGTCACCGTGGAGCCCGCCGCCGCCTCGGAGGAGGACGAGCAGAAGGCCCTCGACGCCCTGCGAGCCCGCTTCGGCACCCTCAAGGACGTGGACCGTCCCGCGGGCAAGGACGACTTCGTCACCGTCTCGCTGACCGCCACCGTGGACGGCGAGCAGGTCGACCAGGCCGAGGGCCTCTCCTACCAGGTGGGCGCCGGCACCATGCTCGACGGCATCGACGAGGCCCTCGACGGCCTGTCCGCCGGCGAGGACGCCACCTTCGAGACCACCCTCAACGGCGGCGAGCACGACGGCCGCACCGCCACCGTGAAGGTGCAGCTCACCGCCGTGAAGGACCGCGAGCTGCCCGAGGCCGACGACGACTTCGCCCAGCTGGCCTCCGAGTTCGACACGATCGAGGAGCTGAAGGCCGACCTCAAGAAGAAGGCCGCCGAGGACGCCGTGACCCGTCAGGGCGTCGAGGCGCGCGACAAGGTCCTCGAGGAGCTGGGCAAGCTCGTCGAGGTGCCCGTGCCGGACGGCGTGATCGCAGAGCAGCTCGAGCAGCACTTCTCCGCGGGCGGCCACGAGTCCGGTGACGACCACGACACCCCGGAGCACCGCGCCGAGCTGGAGAAGAACACCCGCGAGGCGTTCGCCAACGAGGTCCTCCTCGACGAGGTCGCCGAGGCAGAGTCCGTGACCGTGGACCAGGGCGAGCTGATCGAGTACATCATCGCCACGTCCTCCGAGTACGGCATGGACCCGAACCAGTTCGCCATGATGCTCGACCAGGCGGGCCAGATCCCGATGATCATGGGCGAGGTCCGCCGCCGCAAGGCGCTGGCCGAGGTGCTCAAGCACGCCGAGGTCACCGACACCGAGGGCAACGCCGTGGACCTCACGGCGTTCGTGACCCCGGGCGGCGCTGACGCCGTGGAGGCCCCGGTGGAGGACGCCCCCGCCGAGGAGCAGCCGGCCGAGAAGCCCGCGAAGAAGGCCCCGGCCAAGAAGGCGGCCGCCAAGAAGGCGGCGGCGAAGAAGGACGAGGCCGCGGCCGAGTCCGAGGAGCCCACCGAGGCCTGATCCTCCTGCGGGCCCGTGCCCGCCGTGCACCGGCGCCCCCGTCCCCTGTGGACGGGGGCGCCGGTGCGTCCGCCGCCGGGCGGCGTCGTCGACCTGCGCCAACAGCGAAACGCCCCCGGCACGTCCTCGCGCGGCGAGGGCGCCCGGATAGTGTCGACCTCGATCAGGGACCCGTCTCCGCGCCCGAAGCGGCGCACGGACGGGGGCCAGCGAAGCATCTCGACAGGAAGGCAGCAGTGATGACTGACATCACCCCCCGCATGACCTCGGTGGATCCCGAGCAGCGCGAGGACTACCTCTACAAGCGGCTGCTGCAGGAGCGCATCGTCTGGCTCGGTTCGGACGTGCGCGACGACAACGCGAACGCGATCTGCTCCCAGCTGCTCCTGCTCTCCGCGGAGGACCCGGAGAAGGACATCTACCTGTACATCAACTCGCCGGGCGGCTCCGTCACGGCGGGCATGGCGATCTACGACACCATGCAGTACATCCCGAACGACGTCGTGACCGTGGCCACCGGCCTCGCGGCGTCGATGGGCCAGTTCCTGCTCGCATCGGGCGCGAAGGGCAAGCGCTACGCCACCCCTCATGCCCGCATCCTCATGCACCAGCCCTCGGGCGGCATCGGCGGCACGGAGTCGGACATCCGCATCCAGGCACAGCTCATCCTGCACATGAAGCGGGTCATGGCCGAGCTCACCGCGGAGCAGACCGGCCAGTCCGTCGAGACCATCCTCGAGGACAACGCGCGTGACAAGTGGTTCACCGCCGCGGAGGCCCGGGAGTACGGCTTCATCGACCACATCGCCGAGCGGGCGTCGTCCGTGTCCGGCGGCGGCGGCGTCCAGGGCTGACTCCTTCCGCTCCCGGCCCCATCCAGACCCTCTCGAGGAGACCTTCCATGACCCCGTTCCCCGCCGGGCTCCCCACCGGGACGCCCTCCGCCACCGCTCCCAGCGCCCGCTACATCCTGCCGCAGTTCGAGGAGCGCACTCCCTACGGCTTCAAGCGCCAGGACCCCTACGCCAAGCTCTTCGAGGACCGCATCGTCTTCCTGGGCTCGCAGGTGGACGACGCGTCGGCCGACGACGTGATGGCGCAGCTGCTCGTCCTCGAGGCGATGGACTCCGAGCGTGACATCACGCTCTACATCAACTCCCCGGGCGGCTCGTTCACGGCCATGACGGCGATCTACGACACCATGCAGTTCATCCGGCCCGAGGTGCAGACCGTGTGCCTCGGCCAGGCTGCCTCCGCCGCGGCGGTGCTGCTGGCCGCCGGCGCCCCCGGCAAGCGCCTCGCGCTGCCCAACGCCCGCGTGCTGATCCACCAGCCGGCGATGCAGGGCGACCAGGGCACGGCCACGGACCTGGAGATCCACGCGCAGGAGATCAACCGCATGCGCGTCTGGATGGAGCAGACCCTGGCCTCGCTCACCAACCGGACCCCGGAGGAGGTCTCCCGGGACATCGACCGGGACAAGTTCCTCTCGGCCGACCAGGCCCTCGAGTACGGCCTGGTCGACGAGGTGCTCCCCTCCCGCAAGATCACCCGTCCGTCCGCCTGAGCCGACCGTCATGAGGGTCCGCCGCCGCATCGCGGGCGGGCCCTCGCGGCGTCCCGGGTGTCCGCCCCTTAACGCGTCCGGGTCCCCGCGTATCCTGGAGCGAGTCCGACAACGGAGTCGTCCGCCACGGGACACGACGCCGTCCATCCCGCCCATCTCGAGGAGACCACCATGGCGCGTATCGGAGAGAGCGCGGATCTGCTGAAGTGCTCGTTCTGCGGCAAGAGCCAGAAGCAGGTCCGCAAGCTCATCGCCGGCCCGGGGGTCTACATCTGCGACGAGTGCATCGAGCTCTGCAACGAGATCATCGAGGAGGAGCTGGGGGAGGCCGCCGAGTCGGACGAGCTGGTGCTCCCCACGCCGCAGGAGATCTTCGACCACCTGGAGCAGTTCGTGGTGGGTCAGGAGGCGGCCAAGCGCTCCCTCGCGGTGGCCGTCTACAACCACTACAAGCGCGTGCGCAGCCCGCAGGACCGCGGGGCGGACCTCGCGGAGCGGCTGTCGGGGCATGACGAGCTGGCGGATGTGGAGATCGGCAAGTCCAACATCCTCATGGTCGGGCCCACGGGCTCCGGCAAGACCTACCTGGCCCAGACCCTCGCGCGGAAGCTGAACGTGCCCTTCGCCGTCGCGGACGCCACGAGCCTCACCGAGGCCGGCTACGTGGGCGAGGACGTGGAGAACATCCTCCTCAAGCTCATCCAGGCCGCGGATCACGACGTGAAGCGCGCCGAGCAGGGGATCATCTACATCGACGAGATCGACAAGATCTCCCGCAAGTCCGAGAACCCCTCCATCACCCGGGACGTCTCGGGCGAGGGCGTGCAGCAGGCGCTCCTGAAGATCCTCGAGGGCACGGTGGCCTCCGTGCCGCCGCAGGGCGGTCGCAAGCACCCGCACCAGGAGTTCCTGCAGATCGACACGTCCAACGTCCTGTTCATCGTCGCCGGCGCCTTCGCCGGGCTGGACGAGATCATCGGCTCCCGGGCCGGCCGCAAGGGGATCGGGTTCGGCGCGCCGCTGAACCACCTGGGGGCGGGGGAGACCTCCTACGCGGACGTCCGCCCGGAGGACCTCCTCAAGTTCGGCCTCATCCCGGAGTTCATCGGCCGCCTGCCCGTCATCACCACGGTGGAGGACCTCACGCGGGAGCAGCTCGTCCGCGTCCTCACCGAGCCGAAGAACGCCCTGCTGAAGCAGTACCGGAAGATGTTCCTCATGGACGGCGTCGAGCTGGAGTTCGAGCCGGACGCGCTCGAGGCCGTCGTCGAGCTGGCCGAGGCCCGCGGCACCGGCGCACGAGGGCTGCGCTCCATCATGGAGAACGTCCTCAAGCCCGTGATGTTCGAGCTGCCCTCCCGCACGGACGTCGGGACCGTGGTGGTCACCGGGGACGCCGTGCGCGGAGACGCCGAGCCCCTGCTCATCCCGGCCGAGGTGGAGCGCCGCCGCCGCGGCCGCAGCGCCTGACGGCACCGCCTGACCCACCTCGTCCGCACCGCAGCACCGACACCGAGAGAGGCCCCTCATGACCGAGACCCCGCAGACCCCCGTCGTCGACTTCTACTTCGACCCCACGTGCCCGTTCGCCTGGATCACCTCCCGCTGGATGCTCGAGGTCGAGCAGGTCCGGGACGTCGAGGTGCGCTTCCACCAGATGTCCCTCTACATGCTCAACGAGGGCCGCGAGCTGGACCCGGACTACCGCCGCCACACGGACGAGGGGCTCATCCCCGGCCGCGCCACCCTGCACGTGGGCACCGAGCGCCCCGAGCTGCTCGCCGACTGGTACACGGCGCTGGGCACCCGTATCCACGAGCAGGGGAACAAGGACTACGAGGCGGTCATCGCCGAGGCCGCCGAGGAGCTCGGCCTGGACGCCACCGCCGTCCTGGAGTCCACCCGCACCGACGCCGCCGACGATCACCTCCGCGAGGCGCAGCGCAGGGCCGAGGAGCTGGTGGGGAACGACGTCGGCACCCCGGTCGTGGCCCTCGAGGGGACGGCGTTCTTCGGCCCCGTGATGACCCGCATCGCGCGCGGCGAGCAGGCCGGCCGCATCTTCGACGGCGCCGTGGCGCTGGCCGAGTTCCCGTACTTCTACGAGCTCAAGCGCGCCCGCACGACGAGCCCCGAGTTCGACTGATCCTGGGGCTCCTGCCGCGGAGCACCGCAGGCCCGGCAGCTGCTCCCTCGAGCAGAGGTCGGGCCTGCGGCGTGTGCGGGGTCCTCGCGGGCCTCAGAGCGCCCGGGCGATCCGTCCCGCCGAACGGATCATCGGGATCTGCAGGGGCAGGCGGCCGAAGGCCATGGCGCGGAAGGGAACCGAGGCGTGCCGGGCCCGCCAGGCCATCCACATGTTGCCCGGCCACACGGCCACGAACAGCGCCTGGGCGGCGCGCGCCCCCACCCTCCGCGTCCTGGGGGCGGCGAGCAGCCCGGCCACCGCCAGCTCGGCCACACCCGAGCCGAGGGTCCACACCCGCGCGGAGCCGGGCAGGGCCGGCGGGATGAGGCCGTCGAACGACTCGGGCTTCACGAAGTGCAGCACGCCCATGCCGGCGAGCACGCCGGCGGTGCGGCGGGCGGTGCGGTGCGCGCCGGCGGACCCGCGGCGAGGATCCGGCGGCGGGGTGGCGGTGGGGCGGGGGAGGAGTCGCATGCGGCCAGTCTCCCGCATCAGACCGCCCCGGCCGCTCACGCCGCCCCGAGCCACAAGAGCTGCGCCCCGGCGTGGCCTGCCTGGATCGCGACGACCACGCCCGCGAGAGCGGCCACGAGGGTGAGCACGGCCAGCACGGTGTGGACGACGGGTCGATTCTCACCGAACGCCCGCGTCGCCGCGGGGGAGCGGTGCCAGAAGAGAGCCACGTGGACCGCGAGGAGCATGAGGGTGAGGAAGGCCAGGTTGCGCGTCATCTCCCCGAGCTGGGCATGCTGCTCCAGCAGCGCCGAGCTCTCGCCGAGCCGTGCCTCCAGGTCCTCCCCTGACCACGTGGCGAACCACGAGCCGAGTGCGGCCAGCAGGGCCAGGCCGAGGGTGAAGGGGGCGGACCACTGGAACCAGCGGCGCGAGACCAGGGTCGGGACCGTCAGGAGTGCGACGAGGGGGATCAGCACGACGGGCAGGTGGACGAGGAGCGGGTGCAGGGGGAGGCCGCGGGCCCGGCACCCCGCCCCGGGTGGGACGGCGCGCCGGGCCCGTGGACGGGTCAGGCCTGCTCGGCCGGGGCCAGCTCCACATCGGTGACCTCGAGGTCGCCCTCGCCCTCGGCCTCGACGAGCACGACGTCGGCCACGTTGCCGGCCGCCTTCAGGTCGGCCAGCCCGCCGCGCAGCGCGTCGAGCTGCGCCGCGCCGGCCCGCACGGTCGCCGTGCGGACTTCGGTGCGCTGCTTGACCTTTGCCTCCGACTTCGACTTGCGGACGCCGCCGAGCACCTGCGCCACGACGGCGAGGACCCGCGGGTCGCCGCCCTCGGCCGCCGCGCGCAGCCCGCTGAGCTCGGCCTCGAGGCCGGGCCACGGGGCGCGGTGCACGGAGCCGGTGCGCCACCAGCTCCACACCTCCTCGGTCGCGAACGGCTGGAACGGGGCCAGGAGGCGCAGGAGCGCGTCCAGGGTGGTGGCGAGCGTCGCCACCACGGAGGCCTGCTCCGCCTCGCCGTGGCCGCCGTACGCGCGGTCCTTGACGAGCTCCACGTAGTCGTCCGTGAACTGCCAGAAGAACTGCTCGGTCACGTTCAGCGCCCGGGCGTAGTCGTACCCGGCGAACGCGGCGGTGGCCTGCTCGACGGTCTGGGCCAGGCGGGCCAGCAGCGCGGCGTCCAGGGCGTTGGTCACGACGGCGGCGTCGGCCTCCGAGCGCACCACGGCGTCGGAGGTGGCGCCCAGGTTGAGCACGAACTTCGCCGCGTTGAGCAGCTTGATCGCCAGTCGGCGGCCGATCTTCATCTGCGCCACCTCGTAGGCGGTGTCCGCGCCGAGGCGGGCCGAGGAGGCCCAATAGCGCACCGCATCCGCGCCGAACTCCTCGAGGATGTCGGTGGGGACCACCACGTTGCCCTTGGACTTGGACATCTTCTTGCGGTCCGGGTCCAGGATCCACCCGGAGAGGGCGGTGTCCGTCCACGGGACGGAGCCGTTGAGGGCGTCCGCGCGCACCACGGTGGAGAACAGCCACGTGCGGATGATGTCGTGGCCCTGCGGGCGCAGGTCGAACGGGAAGACGTTCTCGAAGAACGCGTCGTCGCGGCTCCAGCGGCCCACGATCTGCGGGGTCAGCGAGGAGGTCGCCCACGTGTCGAGCACGTCGGGGTCGCCCGTGAAGCCGCCGGGGACGTCGCGCTGGTCCTCGGTGAAGCCCGGCGCGGGCTCGGCCACGGGGTCCACCGGCAGGACGGAGTCCTCGGGGACGATCGGCGCGTCGTAGACCGGCTCGCCGTCCTCGTCGAGGCGGTACCAGACCGGGATCGGCACGCCGAAGAAGCGCTGGCGGCTGACGAGCCAGTCGCCGTTGAGCCCGTCCACCCAGTTCTCGTAGCGGTGGCGCATGTGCTCGGGGTGCCACGTCAGCTCGCGGCCGCGCTCGATGAGGGCGGCGCGGCGGTCGGCGTCGCGGCCTCCGTTGCGGACGTACCACTGGCGCGAGGTGACGACCTCGAGGGGCTTGTCGCCCTTCTCGTAGAAGTTCACGGCGTGCATGATCTTCTTCGGCTCGCCGTCCATGAGGCCGGCCTCGGTGAGGGCGTTCACCACGCCCTCCTTCGCGGAGAACACGGTCTTGCCGGCCACGGTCTCGGCGTAGGCGGCGCGGCCGGCCTCCGTGGTGATCCACTCGGGGGTGTCGGCGGCGAAGCGGCCGTCGCGCCCGATCAGCGTCCGGGTGGGCAGCTGCAGCTCGCGCCACCACGTGACGTCGGTCAGGTCGCCGAAGGTGCAGACCATCGCGATGCCCGAGCCCTTGTCCGGCTTGGCCAGCTCGTGGGCCTTGACCTCCACCTCGACGTCGAAGAGGGGCGAGCGCACCGTGGTGCCGAACAGCGGCTGGTACCGCTCGTCGTCGGGGTGGGCCACGAGGGCGGAGCACGAGGCGAGCAGCTCGGGGCGGGTGGTCTCGATGAAGACCTGCTCGCCGTCGGCCGTGAAGAACGGGTAGCGATGGTAGGCGCCGGCGACCTCGCGGTCCTCGAGCTCGGCCTGGGCCACGGCGGTGCGGAAGGTGACGTCCCACATGGTGGGGGCCTCGGAGAGGTAGGCGTCGCCCGCGGCGATGTTGCGCAGGAAGGCACGCTGGGAGACGGCGCGGGAGACGTCGTCGATGGTGCGGTAGGTCATGGACCAGTCCACGGAGAGGCCGAGGCGGGTGAAGAGGTCCTCGAAGACCTTCTCGTCCTGCACGGCGAGCTCCTCGCAGAGCTCGATGAAGTTCTTGCGGGAGACGACGTCCCAGTCGCGCTGGTTCTTCGCCGGCGTCTCCGGCGGGCGGTAGCCCTCGATGTAGGGCTTCGTGGGGTCGCAGCGCACGCCGTAGTAGTTCTGCACGCGACGCTCGGTGGGCAGGCCGTTGTCGTCCCAGCCCATGGGGTAGAACACGTTCTTGCCGGTCATGCGCTGGTAGCGGGCCAGCACGTCGGTCTGCGTGTAGGAGAACACGTGGCCCACGTGCAGGGAGCCGGAGGCGGTGGGCGGCGGGGTGTCGATCGAGTAGACCTGCTCGCGCGTGGTGTCCGGGTCGAAGGCGTAGGTGCCCTCCTCGGCCCAGCGGGCGGTCAGCTTGTCCTCGAGTCCCTCGAGGGCGGGGCGGTCCGGGACCGCCACGGCGGTCGTCGGAGCGGGGGATGCGTCGGTGGGCGTGTCTGTGCCCTGCGTGTTCTCAGCCATGCCGGCCATTCTCCCACGGCCGCACGGTGGGGCTGTGAGCACGCACGACCATCCCCGCCCCTCCCGCACGGTCCGCGTGCGGCGCGCCGACGAGGCCCGCTGCGGCCCTGTCCCCGTCGGCCCCGTGCCTACAGTGGACGCGTGACCGAGACCTCGCAGACCCCCGCCCCGTCCACCGTGGCCGACTCCTCGACGCCGCCCCGCACCGCCGTCGTGACCGGCGCGACCTCCGGCATCGGCCGCGCCACCGCCCTCGCGCTGGCCCGCCGCGGCTGGCGGGTGTACGCCGCCGGCCGCCGCGCCGAGCGCCTCGAGCAGCTCGCCGCGCAGGTGCGCGCCGAGGGCCTCATGGGGGAGGTCCGGCCCGCGCCCCTGGACGTGACGGACGCGGCGGCCGTCGGCGCGCTGGCCGACCGGGTGGCCGCGGAGGGCGGCGCGGACACGCTGCTCAACATCGCGGGCGGCGCGCAGGGCGTGGACGCCGTGGCCGACGGCGACCCGGCCGGCTGGGAGTGGATGTTCCGCGTCAACGTGCTCGGCACCCTGAACGCGTGCCGCGCCTTCCTTCCCCTGCTGCGCGCGCACGGGGAGGGCACCGTCCTGAACCTCACGTCGACGGCGGCGATCGTCGCCTATGAGGGAGGTGCGGGGTACAACGCGGCCAAGATGGGCGCCCACGGGCTGACCGGGGCCCTGCGCCTCGAGGAGGCCGAGCACAACGTGCGCGTGGTCGAGGTGCTGCCGGGCATGGTGCACACCGAGGAGTTCTCGAAGAACCGCCTCGGGGGAGACCAGTCGGCGGCCGACGCGGTCTACGCCGGCGTGGAGAAGCCCCTCACGGCGGAGGACGTCGCCGAGGTGTGCGTACACGCCGTCGAGCTGCCGCACCACGTGAACCTGGACCAGATCGTGATGCGGCCCGTCGCGCAGGCCGCCCAGCACAAGGTGATCCGCCGATGACCGGGTTCGCGCAGGACATGCCCTTCACGGAGCGGGCGCGCTTCGAGCGGGAGGTGCGCCGGGCGGAGCGGGCGATCCCCGATGCGCGGCTGCGGCTGGCCGCGGCCGCCGCCGCGGGCCTCGGCTGCGGAGTGGCCTCCCTGATCCCGCTGGGGCGGCTGCCGCACGTCCGGACCGCCGCGGCGTTCGGCGGCGCCGTGGCCCTGCTCATCCCGAGCGGTGCCTGGGCGGCCTCCGTCCGCGGGGGCGGCAGCGCGTCCTCGGCCGGCCCCGTCGTGGACGGCCCGCGTCAGGCGGTGGCGCTGGCGGCGGGGAGCGTCGGCATCGGGACGGTCCTGGGCGTGAGCCTGTGGCTCTCCCTGAAGGCGGACGCGGGCCTCGAGCGCCTGGCCGTCCGCCGCGGTGCGCGGCACCCGCGCCGGTGGATGGGCGTGGCCGGCGGCGTGCTCGGCGGACTCGTCGAGTTCGCAGAGCGCACCCCGCCCTCGGCCCCGCACTCCTCGCCGTCGCGGGTGTCCGCTCGCTAGCCTGGCGACCATGACCTTCGCCTCTGCCGAACGTGCCCGCCTGTCCGACCTCCTCCTCGAGAACGGCCCCGACGCCCCGACCCTCTGCGAGGGGTGGACCACCCGCGACATGGCCACGCACCTGTGGGTCCGCGAAAACCGCCCCGACGCCGCCGCCGGCATGATGGTCGGCCCGCTCAAGGCCCACCTGGGCAAGGTCTCGGACCAGGCCAAGTCGCGCGACTACCGCGAGCTGGTCCAGTCCTGGGCCAAGGGCCCCGGCACCCTGAACCCCATGCGCCTCGCCGACAAGCACGTGAACGCCGCCGAGCACTTCATCCACCTCGAGGACGTGCGTCGGGGCGAGGTCGCCCGCGGCGGAGAGCTCCCCGCGCCCCGCGCCTTCTCCGAGCGGGACACGGACGCGCTCTACCGCTCCCTGCGCCGCATGGCCCCGATGCTCCTGCGCTCCTCGACGGTCCCCGTCGTCCTGCAGGCCCCCGGCCGCGCGCCCGTGACGGTGGCCCGCGAGTCGGTGGCCGTCCACACCCCGGTCACCGTGTCGGGTGAGGTCGGCGAGCTGCTCCTCTGGGCCCACGGCCGCGACGCCGTGCACGTCACCGTGGATGGAGACCTCGCCGCGGTGAAGCGCGCCAGACTCTGACGCGCACCCCCTCACGCCTGTGCCCGCCGGTCCACTACACTGGCGGGCACAGGCGTCGATCCGGCCATCACCGGTGAGCCTCCGGAAGAACGGGCGTCCGCCGCAGGCGGCGCCTCAGTAGAACCGGACGGGCAGGCCCGTCACAGCCGTCACGAAGCGGTCGGTCCGCGCACCGCCCTCGCCTCCGCGCGCGGGCAGCAGGGACCGGCAAGCAAGGTGGTACCGCGCCGCCGGCGGCCCCACGGCCCCGGTGTGCGTCCTTGCACGGAACACCTCCCCGGACCGCAAAGGACCACCGTGTACCCCCTCGCCTCCTCTGACCCGAACGGCACCACGCCCGCCTCGCCGCGCCTGCCGGAGATCGAGCGCCGCATCCTGCAGTACTGGGACGAGGACGGCACGTTCCAGGCCTCCATCGACCAGCGCCCGCCGCTCACCGAGGACGGCGCGCAGAACGAGTTCGTCTTCTACGACGGCCCGCCCTTCGCGAACGGCCTGCCGCACTACGGCCACCTCCTCACGGGCTACGTGAAGGACCTCGTGGCCCGCTACCAGACGCAGCAGGGCCGCCGCGTGGAGCGCCGCTTCGGCTGGGACACCCACGGTCTGCCCGCCGAGCTCGAGGCGATGAAGCAGCTCGGCATGACGGACAAGGCCGAGATCGAAGCCATGGGCATCGACCGGTTCAACGACGCGTGCCGCGCCTCCGTGCTCAAGTACACGGACCAGTGGCAGGAGTACGTCACCCGCCAGGCCCGCTGGGTGGACTTCGAGAACGACTACAAGACCCTCACCCCGGACTTCATGGAGTCCGTGATCTGGGCGTTCTCCCAGCTGCATGAGAAGGGGCTCACCTACCGCGGGTTCCGCGTGCTGCCCTACTGCTGGAACGACGAGACCCCGCTCTCCAACCACGAGCTGCGCATGGACGACGACGTCTACCAGATGCGCCAGGACCCCTCCGTCACCGTCTCCTTCCCCGTCACGGGCCTGCCGGAGGACGCCGCGCTCATCCCCGACGGCGGCGCCGACGCCGACCTGGCCGAGCGTCTCCTCGGCGTGCACGTCCTCGCGTGGACCACCACGCCCTGGACCCTGCCGACCAACGCGGCCCTCGCCGTCGGGCCGGAGATCGCCTACGCCGTAGTGCCCGCCGGCCCCGAGGGCGCCTCCGTGGACGCGGAGCGCTTCCTCCTCGCCCTGGACCGCGTGCCCGCCCACGCCAAGGAGCTCGGCTACGCGGACGCGGAGGCCGCGCGCGCCGCCGTCGTGGAGACCATCCCCGGCGCCCGCCTGGGCGGGCTGCGCTACGCGCCCCTGTTCACGGACGTGTTCGACGCCCACCGCGGCGAGACGTTCACCGCGAACGGCCGCGAGCTCACCCTGGACGCCGCCCACCGCATCCTCGTGGACGACTACGTCTCCACCGACGACGGCACGGGCGTGGTCCACCAGGCCCCCGCCTACGGCGAGGACGACCAGCGGGTGTGCGAGGCGAACGGCATCCCCGTGCTGCTCTCCGTGGACTCGGGCGCGAAGTTCCTCCCGCTGTTCGCCCGCGAGGACACCGGACGCGGCGACATCGACGAGATCGCCGGCGTGCAGGTCTTCGAGGCCAACCGGACGATCGTGCGCGCGCTGCGTGACCTGGGCCGCGTGGCCCGCGAAGCCTCCTACGAGCACTCCTACCCGCACTGCTGGCGCTGCCGGAAGCCGCTGATCTACCGCGCGGTGACCTCCTGGTACGTCGCGGTCACGCAGGTCAAGGAGCGCATGCTCGAGCTGAACGAGGAGATCACCTGGATCCCCGGCAACGTGAAGCACGGGCAGTTCGGCACGTGGGTGGCCAACGCCCGCGACTGGTCGATCTCCCGCAACCGCTACTGGGGCTCGCCCATCCCGGTGTGGGAGTCCGACCACCCGGACTACCCGCGCCAGGAGGTCTACGGCTCGCTCGCCGAAATCGAGGAGGCCTTCGGGCGCCTGCCGCGCAACGCCGAGGGCGAGGTCGACCTGCACCGTCCGTGGATCGACGACCTCACCCGCCCGCACCCGGACCCCGAGGCCGCCGCGGCCGGGGCCGTGATGCGCCGCGTCGAGGACGTCCTGGACGTCTGGTTCGACTCCGGCTCCATGCCGTACGCGCAGGTGCACTACCCGTTCGAGCGGGCCGAGTGGTTCCCCACGCACAACCCGGCCGACTTCATCGTGGAGTACATCGGCCAGACCCGCGGCTGGTTCTACACGATGCACATCCTCGCCACCGCGCTGTTCGACCGCCCCGCGTTCTCCAACGTGATCTCGCACGGCATCGTGCTCGGCTCGGACGGCCAGAAGATGTCCAAGTCGCTGCGCAACTACCCGGACGTCAACGAGGTCCTGGACCGCGACGGCTCGGACGCCATGCGCTGGTTCCTCATGGCCAGCCCCATCCTGCGCGGCGGCAACCTGATCGTCACGGAGGAGGGCATCCGCGAGGCCACCCGCCAGGTGATCCTCCCGGCGTGGAACGCGTGGCACTTCTTCTCGCTCTACGCCAACACGGCCCATGACGGCGGCGCCCGCCCCGAGGGCTACCGCGCGAGCGAGCGCCACACTTCCGAGGACCCCCTGGACCAGTACGTCCTGGCCGCCACGGGGCAGATGCTGCGCGAGGTCAAGGCGGCGCTGGACTCCTATGAGGTCTCCGACGCCACGGAGGCGCTGCGCACCTTCATGGACACGCTGACCAACTGGTACATCCGGCGCTCCCGCGAGCGGTTCTTCGCCGAGGACACCGTGGCCATGGACGTCCTGTACACCGTGCTCGAGGCGTTCACGCGCGCCGCCGCGCCGCTGCTGCCCCTCGTGGCGGAGGAGATCTGGCGCGGCCTCACCGGCGGCCGCTCGGTGCACCTGACCGACTACCCGGATGCGGACCTGTTCCCGCACGGCCCTGAGGCGGAGACGCTCGTGGCCCGCATGGACGCCGTGCGCCGCATCAGCTCCGCCGGCTCGGCGCTGCGCAAGGGCGCCAAGCGCCGCGTGCGCCTGCCGCTCGCGCGCCTGTCCGTCGTCGTGCCGGACGCCGCCGGCCTCGAGGGCACCTACGCGCGGATCGTCGCGGACGAGCTCAACCTCAAGGAGGTGGCGCTCACCGAGCTCTCGGACGAGGCCATCGCCGAGTACGGGATCGGCACGAAGCTGACCCTGAACTTCCGCGAGCTCGGCAAGGCGTTCGGCAAGCAGGTCCCGCTCGTGAAGAAGGCCGTCGACGCCGGCGCGTACGCGGAGACCGCCGACGGGCTGGCGGTGGCCCTGGCCGACGGCGAGACCGTGACGCTGGCCCCCGAGCTCTACGAGCTGCGCACGGTGTCCACGGGCGCGCCCGCCGGCACCGCCGTCGGCGTGCTCTCCGGGGCGGCGGGCTTCCTCGTCCTCGAGACCGGGGTGAGCGCGGAGCTTGCCGCCGAGGGCGTGGCCCGCGACGTGATCCGCGCCGTCCAGGCGGCCCGCAAGGACGCCGGCCTCGAGGTCTCCGACCGGGTGCGCTCCCGGATCGAGGGCCCGGCGGCCGTGCTCGCGGCGCTCGAGTCGCACCGCGAGCTGATCGCGGGGGAGACGCTCTCGGCGGAGCTGGACCTCGTGGACTCCGGCGCGGAGGACACGCGCCAGGACCCGGCCGACGACGCCATGAAGGCCGTGGCCGTGACCGTGGAGAAGGTGGGCGCATGAGTGCGGATCAGAGGCCCGGCACGGTCGAGGCCGTCTACCGTGACCTGCTGGCCCGCGCGCCGGAGAACCGCATGGAGCCGCGGCTGGACCCCGTGCGTCGGGTGCTGGCCCTCCTGGGGGACCCGCAGGACGCCGCTCCCGTCATCCACCTGACCGGAACGAACGGCAAGACGTCCACGGCGCGCATGATCGAGGCCGTGCTGCGCGCCTACGGGCTGCGCACGGGCCGCTACACGTCGCCGCACCTGCAGAAGGTCACCGAGCGCATCAGCATCGACGGCGAACCGGTGTCCGACGAGACGTTCGTGCGCGTGTGGGGCGAGATCCTGCCGATCGTGCAGACCGTCGACGCCGAGCTGGAGGCCGCGGGCGAGCCGCGCCTGACGTACTTCGAGGCCGTCACCGTGCTCGGGTTCGCCGTCTTCGCGGACGAGCCCGTCGAGGTCGTCGTGCTCGAGGTGGGCCTGGGCGGCGTCACGGACGCGACCAACGTCGCCGACGGCGTCGTCTCCGTGGTCACCCCCATCTCCCTGGACCACACCGACCTGCTGGGGGACAGCGAGGCGGAGATCGCCGAGGAGAAGGCGGGGATCGTCAAGCCGGGCGGGTTCCTGGTGTCCGCGGTGCAGGAGCGCGACGCCGCCCAGGTGCTCCTGGAGGCCGCGCAGTCCGCGGGCGTGCCGTTCCGCTTCGAGGGCGTCGAGTTCGGCGTCGTTGAGCGTACGCTCGCGGTCGGCGGGCAGCAGGTCGCGGTGCGCGGCCTGGCCGGCGAGTACCCCGACCTCTTCCTGCCCCTGCTCGGCGAGCACCAGGCCCAGAATCTGGCCCTGGCCGTCGCCGCGCTCGAGGCGTTCCTCGGCGGGGGAGAGCGTCCCCTGGACGAGGAGCTGCTGCGGGAGGGCCTCGCGCAGGTCACCTCCCCGGGCCGCCTCGAGGTGCTGCGCACCGCCCCCACGGTGATCGTGGACGCCGCCCACAATCCCGACGGTGTGCGGGCCACCGTGCGCGCCGTGCAGGAGTCGTTCGGCTTCACGCGCCTCGTGCTCGTGGTGGGGGTGCTGCAGGAGAAGGACGCCCCCGCCATGCTGGAGGCGCTGCACCGCGCGTTCGGCGACGACGTCGCGGACCTGGCGCTCACCCAGTCGACGTCGCCGCGGGCCATCCCCGCGGCCGAGCTCGCGCGGATCGCCCTGGACGCCGGCTGGCCCGAGGACGACCTGTTCGCCACCGAGTCCGTGCCGGACGCGCTCGAGTGGGCCGTGGGCCGTGCCGAGGCGCTCGAGTCGAGCGCCGACGAGCTGGCCTCCGGCACGGGCGGTGGTGTGCTCGTCCTCGGGTCCATCACCCTCGCGGCCGAGGTCCGTGCGCTGCTCGGCGAGCCCCGCCGCGCCGGACCGGTGACGGTGGCCGCCCGCGGCCTCGACCCGGCCGATCTGCTGGACGCCGTGGGCCTGGCCGACGAGGACGAGGACGCCCTCGATCCCGAGATCCTCGAGCTGCTGGACGACGCCGACGAGACGGAGGACCACCGATGAGCCACGCGACGCCCCACCCGGCCGAGCCGGCCGAGACGTCCGGAACCGCCGCGACCGAGGGCGAGCACTTCGGTGCCGAGGCGTGGCGCCCCGAGCGTGAGACCAAGGCCCAGCGGTCCTGGACGCCCGGTCAACGCCGCCGTCGCCGTTCCACGCGCGCCATGTTCACGTCCGTGGTGCTGACCCTCGAGTCGGTCGTGATCTTCTTCCTGGGGATGACCCTGTTCGGGCTGAACCGCGGGGAGGAGCACGCCCTGTGGTTCGCGATCGGCTTCTCCGTCCTGGCTGTCGTCGCACTGCTGACGTGCGCGCTCGTGCAGAGGCCCGTGGGCATCTGGATCGGGTGGGCCATCCAGCTCGTGCTGATCGTGTCCGGGTTCTGGGAGTACTCGATGTTCGTGATCGGCCCGCTCTTCGCGCTCACGTGGTGGTACGCCGTGACCAAGGGCCGGGAGCTCGACCTCGAGAACGCCCGGCGTGACCGCCTCGAGGAGGAGTGGGCGGCGGAGCACGGGTCTTGAGGCGCGCCGCCCACTAGGGTGAGAGGAGACCGAGCTCGTCCACCCCTGAAGGAGCCGACCATGACCCGTCACCCCGAAGAGACCCTCGTGCTCGTCAAGCCCGATGGCGTGCAGCGCAACCTCGTGGGCGAGATCATCGCCCGGATCGAGCGCAAGGGCTACACGATCGTGGACCTGAAGATGGTCACGGCCACCCGCGGCATGCTGGAGAAGCACTACGAGGAGCATGAGGGCAAGCCGTTCTTCGAGCCGCTCGTCGAGTTCATGGGCTCCGGGCCGGTCGTGGCGATCCGCCTCGGCGGCGACCGCGTGATCGAGGGCTTCCGCGCTCTGGCCGGCAAGACCGACCCCACGGTGGCCGCACCCGGCACCATCCGCGGCGACCTCGGCCGCGACTGGGGCGCGGGCGTGCAGAAGAACCTCGTGCACGGCTCGGACTCCACGCTCTCCGCGGAGCGCGAGCTGGCCATCTGGTTCGGCTGATCCCACAGCCCGGCCGATCGTCGGAAGCACACGAGCCCAGAAGCACAGCCCCACGGCAGCGACGGGAGCCAGGACTCACGGCGAGGCAGCCCGACTCGTCCCCGGGCGCGATCGAGGAGACCGCCGGTCCTCCCGGCTCCCTCACGCCTCCTGCACACGCGACGCCGAGGAGGACGAGCACGATGAACGGCCACGTGAGGTCCCGGGCGAGGGCCGCGGCGCGCGGCGAGCCGCTCCCGAGGGCGCCCGTCTGGATGGTGCGCGACGTGATCAGCCCGAGCTGGATGGTCACCATGGTCCAGACCACCATGCAGTAGAGGCAGAGGGTCCCGATGTCGTACACGGCCGAGTGCCAGAGCCACACGCAGAAGGCGAAGCCGGCCAGGATGCACGCGTTCATCAGCAGCCAGTACCAGCGCGCGAAGCGAGCGCCGGCGAACAGCGACATGGCGACGGTGATGAGTACGGAGAAGGCCACGACGCCGATGAACGTGTTGGGGAAGCCGAACGTCTGCGCCTGCCAGGACTGCATGACCTGCCCGCACGAGACCCACGGGTTCAGGTCGCAGCTCGTGCGGTGGGTCGGGTCCGCGGCCAGGATGGAGCGCTCGATGATGATGACGACGGTCGCCGCCATCGCGATGAGCGACGTGACCAGCAGCATCCACGCGGTTCCCCGGGTGCGGGCGTACCAGGGTAGGGCGAGGTCGCGGTCGGCGTGGGGGGAGGCGGACGCGGTGGGGGCGTCGAGGGCGCCGCGGGTGGAGGAACCAGGCATGTCCCGAGTCTAGTTCCGCGCCGGTGTGAGAGAATCGGCTCGGCCGTCCCGTGCCCACACCACGGGCCGTCCCGCTGTGCGCCCGACGACGGGCCGCCGCCGTCGCGTCGGCCGCGGGGAGTGTCCCCGTGCCGAGGTCGGCTCGGTCGATCCGATGCCGCCCCTGCGCCGATCGGCGAACCAGCCATCGAGCAGGCCCGGTTCGGCGCACACAGCGGTTCAGGCCCAGGACCCCTCCCGGGGCCCCGGACCCGTTCACCAGACGACTTCTCTCGGTGACCGCCTCCCGGCGCACCCCGGGCGCGCGAGCGCCCGCGGGGCAACGCGGCCGGGGCGCGGTCCGTGACACGCCGTGCCGGCGGTGCGTGTGGCGCCGACGGGCGGCGGGAGGTGCTGCCATGGCGGCCAATGAGAACCAGACCCCCGCGGACGAACGCTCCGCATCCCAGCCCGTGTCGGGCGAGACCGTCCTGTTCGATCCCCGTGACCCCTTCGCGGTCCCCGAGAACGTGATGGAGGTGCTGCGGACGCGTCCCGCGCGTCCGCAGCACGCGGCGGACGACGACGAGGACCGCGGCCACGAGGACCACGACCAGGACGACCGTGACGAGTCCGAGGATCGCGGGGACCGCCCGGCCGTCTCCCGCCGCCGTCGCAAGCGCCGCCGCGGCGCCGTCGACATGGAGCTGGACGGCGGTGAGGACGGCGACCCGGAGCACACCGTGACCCGGGTGCGCGCCCCCCGCGCCGCCGCGGCCGAGGCCACGCGCTCGGACACCGTCCAGGGCGTCAAGGGCTCGACCCGCCTGGAGGCCAAGCGCCAGCGCCGCCGGGACTCCCGCTCGGGCGGCCGCCGCCGCACCGTGATCACCGAGGCCGAGTTCCTGGCCCGCCGCGAGTCCGTGGACCGCAAGATGCTCGTGCGCCAGCGGGACAGCCGCATCCAGATCGCCGTGCTCGAGGACGGCGTGCTCGCGGAGCACTTCGTCTCCAACACGACCCAGGACTCGATGATCGGCAACGTGTACCTCGGCAAGGTGCAGAACGTGCTGCCCTCGATGGAGGCCGCGTTCGTGGACATCGGCCGCGGCCGCAATGCCGTGCTGTATGCGGGCGAGGTCAACTGGGACGCCGCGCAGCTGGACGGCAGGCCGAAGAAGATCGAGAACGCGCTCAAGTCCGGGGACACCGTCCTGGTGCAGGTCACCAAGGACCCGGTGGGGCACAAGGGCGCCCGCCTGACGAGCCAGATCTCCCTGCCCGGCCGCTACCTCGTGTACGTGCCCGGCGGCTCCATGACCGGCATCTCCCGCAAGCTCCCCGACGTGGAGCGCGCCCGCCTGAAGAAGATCCTCAAGGACCACCTCCCGCAGGACGCGGGCGTGATCGTGCGCACGGCCGCGGAGGGCACCTCCGAGGAGGAGCTGCAGAACGACATCAACCGCCTCCGCGCGCAGTGGGAGGGCATCGAGGGCCGGGCCTCCGCCGGCAAGGTGCTGGCGCCCGAGCTGCTGTACGCCGAGCCGGACCTGACCATCAAGACCGTCCGCGACGTCTTCAACGAGGACTTCTCGGCGATGATCGTCCAGGGCGAGCAGACCTGGGACAACATCGAGGCCTACGTGACCTACGTGGCCCCGCACCTGCTGGACCGCCTCCACCACTGGGTCCCCGAGGACCTCGAGGGCGAGGACCTGTACGCCACGCACCGCGTGGACGAGCAGCTCCACAAGGCCCTGGACCGCAAGGTCTACCTGCCCTCCGGCGGCTCGCTCGTGATCGACCGCACCGAGGCCATGACGGTGGTGGACGTCAACACCGGGAAGTTCACGGGCTCGGGCGGCAACCTCGAGGAGACCGTCACCAAGAACAACCTCGAGGCGGCCGAGGAGATCGTCCGCCAGCTGCGTCTGCGGGACATCGGCGGCATCATCGTCATCGACTTCATCGACATGGTGCTCGAGGGCAACCGGGACCTGGTCCTGCGCCGCCTCGTCGAGTGCCTCGGCCGTGACCGCACCAAGCACCAGGTGGCCGAGGTCACCTCGCTCGGCCTCGTGCAGATGACGCGCAAGCGCATGGGCACCGGCCTCGTCGAGGTGTTCTCCGAGACCTGTGAGCACTGCGCCGGCCGCGGCATCCTCATCCACGACGCGCCGGTCGAGAAGGGCCGCGTCCAGGCGGAGCCGCGCTCCGAGGGCGAGGGCCGACGACGCAAGCGCCGTCGCGGCTCCGACGTGGACGCGCCGCACGACGAGTCGACCACGGGCGAGCCCGATGAGGAGGCCTCGGACGAGGCCCGTCAGCGCCGCGAGCGGGCGGCCGCCGCCCGCGCCGCCCTCCACTCCATCGCCAAGGCGTCCGGCAAGATCGAGCAGGCCCCCGTCGAGGCCGCCTCCGATGCCGCCCCGGCCTCCGACGACCAGCGAGGGCAGGAGCCGGAGGACGAGGAGTCCGCGCCGGCCGAGTCGGACCGCGGCACCCGGCCCGAGCGCGACAGCGCCGACGCCGAGACCGAGGGCGACGAGGAGAACGGCGGCCGCCGCCGTCGGCGCCGTGGAGGCCGCCGCGGCCGCGGGGGCGACGACGGCTCCCGCCCGTCCGGCGACGAGCGCACCGACTCCGGCCGGGACGCCCGCGAGGCCGCCCCGGAGCAGGAGTCCGCGACGACGGCGGACGTCCAGCCGGCCGGCGGCGTGCCCGCCCAGGCCGAGCCCGTCGAGTCGGAGCCTGCCGCAGAGCCCGTCCAGGCGGGGGCCCCGGAGGCCCCCGCCGCCGAGGAGGAGGGTGAGGGCCGTTCCGGAGGCCGCCGTCGTCGTGGCGGGCGCGGGCGTTCGCGCCGCGCGGACGCCGACCGCTCCGCCCCGGAGGCGCCGCGGGCTCCCCAGGATCCCGAGCAGACCGAGGCCGAGGCCTCGGCGGTCACGGACACCTCGGAGGAGCCGGAGACGGCTGCCCCGGCTCAGGCCGCACCGGCCCCCGACGCCCCCTCCGAGGCCGCTCGTGAGGTCTCCGGGGTCATCACGTTCGACGGCGAGGACGTCCCCGTGCCGCGTCGTCGGCGGTCCCGCCGGGCCTCGAGCGACGGTGCCGTGCGTCCCGCCGCAGAGCTGAAGAGCCTGGAGGATGCCCTCGAGCGCCGCGGCGCGGAGGCGCCCGAGCCGGTCGCCGAGCAGGCACCTGCCCAGGCGCCCGAGCCCGTCGTGCCCGAGCTGGCCGTCGTGCCCGTGCCCGAGCCCGCTGCGCCCGCTGCGCCCGCCGCCGAGCGTCCGGCCCGCCGTCGTTCGCGGCGTGCCGTCTCCTCGGACGGCGTCCAGGTGGAGGTGCAGGACGCCTCGGCCGCCGCCACCGGGAGCCGCTTCACCGCCTCGGCCGCCGCTGCGTCGACCGAGCGCACCGCCGCGGAGGCCCCGGCCCCGGTCATGCTGGGCGTGGGCGTGAAGGCCGCGGACCTGGCCCGACGCTGACGGGCCGCCGCTCGGCGCGTCGCCCCTCTCGGGGGCGCGACGCGCCGAGCGTGTCGCGATTGGTGCGGGTGCGAGGGACGCAGTATGATGAACAATCGGTGTTCACCGCCCGCACGCTCCTGCATGTCCCGGTGAGGGACCGTCGTACCCGGGCGCACGCTGCGGTCGAGGTACGGGTGTGAGAACTACAGCCGAATCCATTGAAACGTCGAGAGAAGTGAGTCCCAAGTGGTGTACGCGATTGTCCGCGCTGGCGGCCGCCAGGAGAAGGTTTCCGTCGGAGACCTCGTTACCCTTGACCGCGTCCCCGCTGAGACCGGTGGCTCCGTCGAGCTGCCCGCTCTGATGCTGGTGGACGGGGAGAAGGTCACGGCAGGCGCCGACGCCGCCGGTGTGAAGGTGACCGCCGAGGTGGTCTCCCACTCCCGCGGCAAGAAGATCGTCATCCAGAAGTACAAGAACAAGACCGGCTACAAGAAGCGCCAGGGCCACCGCTCTGAGCTGTCCACGGTCAAGATCACCGGGATCGCCTGAGCCGTCACCGGCTTCGCGCACCCCGAGCATCCGAGAGGTTAGGCAACAGCAATGGCACATAAGAAGGCCGGCAGTTCCTCCAAGAACGGCCGCGACTCGAATCCCCAGTACCTCGGCGTCAAGCGCTACGGCGGCGAGGACGTCAACGCCGGCGAGATCATCGTCCGCCAGCGCGGCACCAAGTTCCACCCGGGCCAGAACGTGGGCCGCGGCAAGGACGACACGCTCTTCGCGCTGTCGGCCGGCTCCGTGTCCTTCGGTCAGCGCCGCGGCCGCAAGGTCGTGGACGTGGTCGCCGCCGCCGAGTGATCCCACTCGCGGCCTGAGCGCGGGCCACGCCTCCCACCCGGAGGCGGTCCGCGCGGCTTGACGCCCCGGCGGGGGCGGGTCACTGTTCTCAGGACCCGCTCCCGCCGTCGTCGTCTCACCCCTTCTCTCCCACCGTCAGGATCCTCCCCATGGCAGCCTTCGTGGACCGCGTCGTCCTCCACCTCACCGCCGGCAACGGCGGGCACGGGTGCGTGTCCGTGCACCGTGAGAAGTTCAAGCCCCTCGGCGGTCCCGACGGCGGCAAGGGTGGCGACGGCGGCGACATCACCCTCGTGGTGGACTCGCAGACCACCACCCTGCTCAACTACCACCACGCCCCGCACCGCTCCGCGGAGAACGGCCAGCCCGGCATGGGCGACCACCGGGCGGGCAAGGACGGCACGTCCCTCGTGCTGCCCGTGCCGGACGGCACCGTGGTGAAGGACGAGAACGGGAACATCGTGGCGGACCTCGTGGGGGAGGGTGCCACCTACGTGGCCGCGGCGGGCGGTCAGGGTGGGCTCGGCAACGCGGCGCTGGCCTCCGTCAAGCGCAAGGCCCCGGGCTTCGCGCTCCTCGGCCTGCCGGGGGAGAGCCGCGAGCTCTCGCTCGAGATCAAGACGGTCGCGGACATCGCCCTGGTCGGGTTCCCCTCCGCGGGCAAGTCCTCGCTCATCGCGGCGATCTCGGCGGCGCGCCCCAAGATCGCGGACTACCCCTTCACCACGCTCGTGCCGAACCTCGGCGTTGTGCAGGCCGGGGAGGTCCGCTACACCGTGGCGGACGTGCCGGGCCTCATCCCCGGAGCCTCCGAGGGCCGCGGCCTCGGCCTCGAGTTCCTGCGCCACGTGGAGCGCTGCGCCGCGCTCGTGCACGTGCTGGACTGCGGCACGATCGAGCCGGACCGCGACCCGATCGCCGACTTCGAGGCCATCGAGGCCGAGCTCGAGGCGTACGCCGTGGAGCCCGTCTTCTCCCAGGGCGGCGACGGCGTGGTGCCGCTCAACGAGCGCCCCCGCCTCGTGGCGCTGAACAAGACCGACCTGCCGGACGGTGCCGAGATGGCGGACATGGTCCGCGCCGAGCTCGAGGGCCGCGGCCTGCGGGTCTTCGACATCTCCGCGCTGGCCCGCGAGGGCCTGGAGGCCCTCAAGTACGCCATGGCCGACCTGGTCACGCAGGCCCGCGAGCGGGTCCCCGAGCCGGAGGCGCCCGCGCCCGTCGAGGTGCCCCGCCGCTTCCACCGCAAGGGCGAGCGCGGGGAGTTCACCGTGGTCCGCGAGGAGCGCAACCTCAAGCCCCTGTTCCGCGTGCGCGGCGAGAAGCCGGAGAAGTGGGTCGCCCAGACCGACTTCGTCAACGACGAGGCCGTGGGCTACCTCGCGGACCGGCTGCAGCGCCTCGGCGTCGAGGACGGCCTGTTCAAGGCCGGCGCGACCCCGGGCGACGCCGTGGTGATCGGCGACGACGAGTCCGGTGTGCTCTTCGACTGGGAGCCCACCCTGTCCGCCGGCGCCGAGCTCCTCGCCGGCCCGCGCGGCACCGACCTCCGCCTCGACGAGCGCAGCCGCGCCACCCGCGCGGAGAAGCGTGCCGAGCAGGACCAGCGTCGGGCCGCCCGTGCCGCCACGCGGGCCGAGATGGAGGCGGAGCGGCGCACCGGCCTCTGGACCGTGGACGAGACCGAGGACCCCGACCGAGAGGACTGACCCATGTCTGCACGCCGCACCGTCGTCACCCGCTACGCCACTCCCGCCACGGGCGGGCCGGAGGACCCCAAGGCCAACCCCGTGACCACGCGGGAGACCCTGCCGGCCGCGCGGCGCGTGGTCATCAAGATCGGCTCGTCCTCCCTCACCACGCCGACCGGCCTGAACACCGAGGCGATCGATGCGCTCGTGGACGTGGTCG
This sequence comes from Micrococcus sp. M4NT, assembly GCF_033790745.1. NCBI lineage: Bacteria > Bacillati > Actinomycetota > Actinomycetes > Micrococcales > Micrococcaceae > Micrococcus > Micrococcus sp. M4NT. The sequence continues at coordinate 94,320 of NZ_JAMYEH010000005.1, read as the reverse complement.
CGGACCTGCGCTCCCGCGGCACGCAGGTGGTGCTGGTCTCCTCGGGCGCGATCGCGGCGGGCTTCCCGCAGCTGGGTCTCACCCGCCGCCCCAAGGACACGGCCACGCAGCAGGCGGCCGCCTCGGTGGGCCAGGGGAGCCTCATGGCCCACTACTCCCAGAGCTTCGCCCGGCACGCCACCACCGTGGGCCAGGTGCTGCTCACGGCGGAGGAGCTCATGCGCCGCGGCCAGTACATCAACGCGCACCGCTCGCTGGCCCGCCTGCTCACGATGGACGTCATGCCGATCGTCAACGAGAACGACGCGGTGGCCACCCGCGAGATCCGCTTCGGCGACAACGACCGCCTCGCCGCCCTCACCGCCAACCTCGTGAAGGCGGACCTGCTCGTCCTCCTCTCGGACGTGGACGCGCTGTACACGGGGCACCCGTCGCTGCCGGACTCGCGGCGGATCGCCACCGTCTCCTCGGACGAGGACCTCGCGGGCGTGGACGTGCGCACCCCGGGCTCCGCCGGCGTCGGCACGGGCGGCATGGTCACCAAGGTGGACGCCGCCGGCATCGCGGCCACCACGGGCATCCCCACGCTGCTGACCTCGGCGCCCAACGCCGCCGCCGCCTTCGCGGGGGAGGACGTGGGCACGTGGTTCGAGGTGGCCGGCCGGCGGCGCTCGGCCCGCGCCGCGTGGCTCGGCCTCACGGCCGAGGTCCGGGGCCGCCTCACCATCGACGACGGCGCGGTCGCCGGCGCGATCGACCGCGGGCGCTCGCTCCTGGCCGCCGGCATCACGGACGTCTCCGGGCAGTTCACGGCCGGCGACGTCGTCGAGATCGCGGATCAGGACGGCCGGGTGCGGGCCCGCGGCCTCGTCCAGTACTCCGCGTCCCAGCTGCCGCACATGCTCGGCCGCTCCACGGCCGTCCTGAAGGAGGAGCTCGGCGCGGGCTACGACGGCGTCGTGGTCCACGCGGACGACTGGGTCCGGCTCGCCCCCTCGCACGCGGCCTACAGCTGAGCGCGAGCCGCGCCCTGCGTGCCCGCCGCCCCGTTCGCTAGGGTGGCGGTCATGGACACGGAGCAGAACGCCCAGCAGCAGCCCGCCCCCGACGTCGTGGAGGCGATCCGCAGCCGGTCCGCGTGGGCGCGGGCCGCGTGCGGCGAGCTCGCCCGCGCCGGCCGTGCCCGCAAGGACGAGATGCTCCTGGCCCTCGCCTCCGCCCTGCGCGCGAACGGCCCAGCCATCCTGGCGGCCAACGCGGAGGACGTGGAGCGCGGGAAGGCCACCGGCACGACGGCGGCCCTTCTGGACCGCCTCACCCTCGACGACGACCGCCTGGAGGGCCTCGCCGTCGCTCTGGAGGACCTCGCCGCGCTGCCCGATCCCGTGGGCGTGGTCGTGCGCGGCCGCAGCCTGCCCAACAGCGTCCGCATGCAGCAGGTGCGCGTGCCCCTCGGCGTCGTGGGCGCCGTCTACGAGGCGCGTCCCAACGTCACCGTGGACATCGCCGGCATCGCGCTGAAGTCCGGCAACGCCGTGATCCTGCGGGGCGGCTCCGCCGCGGAGCGCACGAACACCGTCCTGGTCCAGGTCCTGCGGGAGGCGGTCGGCGCCCAGGGGTTCGACCCCAACCTCATCCAGGGGATCGACGACCTGGGCCGGCCCGGCGTCGCCGCCCTCATGGAGGCACACGGCTCCGTGGACGTGCTCATCCCGCGCGGCGGCCGGGAGCTGATCCAGCGCGTGGTCCGCGAGTCGCGCGTCCCCGTCATCGAGACCGGTGAGGGCAACGTGCACCTCTACATCGACGCCTCCGCGCCCGTCGAGATGGCGGCGGACATCGCCCTGAACGCCAAGACGCACCGCACCTCCGTGTGCAACGCCGCCGAGACCCTGCTGCTGCACCAGGACGCCGAGGCGGCGGGCCGCGAGGTGCTGCGCGCCCTCACGCGTGCCGGGGTGCTGCTGCACGTGGACGCCGGGGCCCGCGCCTGGCTGCCGGACGCCGCGGACAGCGGGCCGGCCGCGCGCACGGCCCTGGACGCCACCGAGGAGGACTGGGGCCGCGAGTACCTGGACATGGAGATGGCCGTGAAGACGGTGGGCTCCCTGGACGAGGCCATGGAGCACATCCGCCGCTGGTCCACGGGGCACACCGAGGCCATCGTCACCAACGACCTCGCGAACGCGGACCGCTTCGTGACGGAGATCGACGCGGCCGCCGTGATCGTCAACGCCTCCACCCGGTTCACCGACGGCGGCGAGCTCGGCCTCGGCGCGGAGGTCGGCATCTCCACGCAGAAGATGCACGCCCGCGGACCCATGGGCCTCGAGGAGCTGACCACCACCAAGTGGATCCTGCGCGGCGACGGCCAGATCCGGCGCTGACCGCCGCTAGGATGGACTGAGGCACACCCTGGCCGGGGCATGGACCCGGCCGTCGCACCCACGCACCGAGGAGCACCCATGCTGAACAGCGCACTGATCCTGGCCGCCGCGGAGGGCCACCACGTGGTCCACGAGCTGCCCATTCCCGCCATCTGGTACGGGATCATCATGTTCCTGCTGCTGATGGCCTCCCTGCTGGCCATCATGTCCATGCGGTCCGTGTCCCTGCGCCACCCGGAGCCCACCACCACGGTGCAGCGCCACGGCGGGCACGGCTCCACTGGCTCGCACGGCGCCGGCCACTGATCGTGTCCGCCGACGCCGGACGGCGTCCCCGCCTCGGCATCATGGGCGGCACCTTCGACCCGATCCACCACGGCCACCTCGTGGCGGCCAGCGAGGTGGCCGCGGAGTTCGACCTCGACGAGGTCGTCTTCGTGCCCACCGGCCAGCCGTGGCAGAAGTCGGACAAAAAGGTCTCCCCGGCCGAGGACCGCTACCTCATGACCGTGGTCGCCACGGCCTCCAACCCGCGGTTCACGGTGTCCCGCGTGGACATCGACCGCCCGGGCGACACCTACACCGCGGACACCCTGCGCGACCTGCGTCGTCTGAACCCGGACGCCGAGCTCTTCTTCATCACGGGCGCCGACGTGCTCGCCCAGATCCTCACGTGGAAGAACGTGGACGAGCTGTGGGACCTCGCGCACTTCGTGGGCGTCACCCGGCCCGGCCACGACCTCACGGACCTCGGCCTCAAGGACGACATCTCCCTCATGGAGATCCCGGCCATGGCCATCTCCTCCACGGACTGCCGCGCGCGCGTGGCCCGTGGCCGTCCCGTCTGGTACCTCGTGCCCGACGGCGTGGTGCAGTACATCAACAAGTACGGGCTCTACCAGCCCGAGGACGACGCGCACCCCGCGTTCGCCATCGACCCCCAGGCTCAAGGAGCACCGTGACCGTTCCCCAGACCACCCTCGACGCCCTCACCGTGGCCGCCGCGGCCGCCGCGGAGAAGCTGGCCACGCACGTCGTGGCCGTGGACGTGGCCGAGCGCCTCGGCCTCACGGACGCGTTCCTCATCGCCTCGGGCGCCTCGGAGCGTCAGGTCAACGCCATCGTGGACGGCGTCGAGGAGGCCCTGCTGAAGGACGAGCAGCTCAAGCCGCTGCGCCGCGAGGGCCGTTCCGACGGGCACTGGGTGCTCCTCGACTACGGGCACTTCGTGGTGCACGTGCAGCACCGGGAGGACCGCGAGTTCTACGCGCTCGACCGCCTGTGGAAGGACAGCCCGGCCATCGACCTGGGCCTGCCCGAGGAGGCCACCCGGCCCGACGCCGCCGGTGAGGCCTCGGACGCCGCCCACCAGTACTGAGCCGTCCGTGCGCCTGATCCTCCTGCGTCACGGCGAGACCGACTGGAACGCCCTCGACCGGTACCAGGGCCGCACCGACGTCGACCTCAACGCCGTGGGCGAGCGGCAGGCCCGCTCGGCCGCCGCAGGAGCGGTGGGGGACCTCCTCCAGGACGCCGACGAACTCGTCGCCGTCTCCTCCCCGCTGTCCAGGGCGCAGCGGACCGCCCGCATCGTGCTCGAGGCCGCCGTCGGCGCGGTGGACCTGGCGCTGGATCCCGAGCTCATGGAGCTGCACGGCGGCGAGTGGGAGGGCCTCGAGCTCTCCGCGATCGCCGAGCGCTGGCCGGCGGAGCACGAAGCGTGGCGGCGCGTGCCGTCCCTCGACGCCGGGCCCGTGGGCGGCGAGGTGCTGCGCGACGGCGGCGCCCGGGTGCTCCGGGCCGTCGCCGCCCACGTGCCCGCCTCATGGACCACCGGCGCCGCGGGCGGTCGCGGGGCCGGTCCCGCGGCCGGGCCGGCGGACGACCCGACGCGGACCGTCCTGGTGGTCGCCCACGGTGCGGTGCTCCGCTCCGCGGTGGGGCAGCTGCTCGGCCTGGAGGGGGATCGCTTCGCCGCGCTCGCCCGCCTCGAGAACGCGCGGGCGGCCGTCCTCGAGGGATCCTTCGACGGGGGAGGCGTGCACGATCCTGCGGGCACTGCACGCGCGACAGGCGACGGCGCGTGGGAGCTGCTCGGCTACAACGTGTGATCCAGGGCGGGGCCGGGGCCGATTTGTCCCTCCGTCCCGGCCGGTGTACAGTGGTCGAGTTGCCAGCGAGGCGAACGGAACGGAAACGATTCGTGAACGTCGCGGGGAACACCCGCTCTCGGGGGTATGGCGCAGTTGGTAGCGCGTCTGCATGGCATGCAGAAGGTCAGGGGTTCGAATCCCCTTACCTCCACCGAAGAGCGACGGCCCGGTCCCTCAGGACCGGGCCTTCGTCGTCGTTGGGGCCCGGGGCAGACCGCCCGTTCGGCTCTCGCGGCCTGGAATGCCCGGACCGGCACGACTGCCCGCTCGCCGGCGCTGCCCCGTGGGCGTCGATTTGCAGCCGAGGTTCCAGGGCCGCTATGCTGTCCTGGTGCTTCTGGCGGTTCACCGCTGTGGGAACGCACCTGACTTGGGGGTATGGCGCAGTTGGTAGCGCGTCTGCATGGCATGCAGAAGGTCAGGGGTTCGAATCCCCTTACCTCCACCAGAGAAGGCCCCGGTCCACGTGGACCGGGGCCTTCGTCGTCTCAGAGCCCCGCCAGCAGCAGCTCGAGACCGGTCTCGAACGGATCGTCCGCGTAGGGGTTCACCCCGAGCGTCCCGACGGCGGGCCCCTCGTCGGTCGCGTGGCTCCGTCGATGCCGATGCCGCGCCGGCAGGCGGCGGCCGCCGCCTGGAACGCCGGCAGCTCTCCCGGCGCGGCGGCGACCTCGAAGAGGTGGGCCGGTGCGTGGACGTCGAAGGCGGAGCCCTAGATGAACGACTCCAGGGCGATGATGCGGGGGAGCACCTCGGTCTCGGCCACGCCTGCGGCGCCCAGGGCCGCCGCCACCGCGTCGTACATGCGCTGCGTCTGCTCGGCACCCGCGATGGGGAGGGTCGCGATCATCGGGATGAGCGGGGTGTGGCCGGCGAACACCCGCCGGTACGAGTGCGCCCAGTCGCGCACGGCCTCCCGCACGGGGACCTCTCCGGCGACGGCGGCGCGCAGCCCGTCCACCTCGACCTCGCCCATGACCTCGTCCTGCAGGAGCGCGAGCAGGTCCGCCTTGCCCGTCACGTGGTTGTACAGGGCGCTCGGCGCCACGCCGAGGCGACGGGCCACCGCGGCCATCGTGAGCCTCTCGTAGCCGTGTGACCGTGCGACCTCGAGGGCAGCCGTCGCGATGCCCTCGCGCGTGGCGGCCTGGTGCCGGGGGCGGCCTCGACGGCGGCCGGTGCCGGAGGCCGCGGCGGGGGCGTCGGGTTCCTCTCTCACTCGTCCACGCCGGACGTGCGACGTCGTCGTCATCGGCGCCGGCCCCGCCGGCCTCATGGCCGCCCGCACCGCGGCGGCGGCCGGCCTGTCCGTCACGGTCCTCGAAGCGCGCGAGCGCGTCGGCGGACGGACGTGGAACGGCCTCGTCGAGGACGAGCAGGGCCGCGACCACTTCATCGAGATCGGCGGTCAGTGGATCTCTCCTGACCAGACCCGACTGATCTCCCTCGTGGAGGAGCTGGGCCTGCCCACGTTCCAGCGGTACCGCGAGGGCAAGTCCGTGTACCTCTCCCCGGACGGCGAGCGTCACGTGCATGACGGCGACATGCCCGTCTCCGCGCGGACCCAGGCCGAGATGGACCGACTCATCGCCGAGCTGGACACGCTCGCGGCGGAGATCGGCGCCACGGAGCCGTGGGCCCATCCGCGGGCCGCTGAGCTGGACGCCATCCCGTTCCGCATGTGGCTGGCCTCGCTGAGCGATGACCAGGACGCGATCGACAACGTCTCGATCTACGTCGCCTCGGGCATGCTCACCAAGCCCTCCAGCACGTTCTCGCTGCTGCAGGCCGTGCTCATGGCCGCCTCCGCCGGCTCCTTCTCGAACCTCGTGGACGAGGACTTCATCCTGGACCGGCGTGTCGAAGGCGGAATGCAGTCCGTGTCCCGCGCGATGGCCGCGGCACTCGGGGACGACGTCGTCCTCGGCCAGCCCGTGCGCACCCTCCACTGGGCCGAGCCCGACGAGGCCACCGCGGACGCCAAGAACGCGGTGGCCGCGGACGTGCGCAACGGCGTCGAGCACGACGGCGGCCCCGGCCGCGTCCTGGCCGTCACCGACGGGCTCGAGGTCGAGGCCCGCTACGCCGTCCTGGCTGTGCCGCCGAACCTGTACTCGCGCATCTCCTATGTCCCGCCGCTGCCGCGTCGGCAGATGGTGGCCCACCAGCACCTCTCCATGGGCCTCGTGATCAAAGTGCACGCCGTGTACGAGACGCCGTTCTGGCGCGAGGAGGGGCTCTCCGGCACGTGCTTCGGCGGTGGCCGCCTCGTCCAGGAGCTCTACGACAACACCAACCGCGGCGTCAACGACGCCGGTGGCGAGGCGGGCATCGAGGACTCCTTCGGCACGATGGTGGGCTTCGTCTCCGACGTGCACGCCGAGCGCATGTGGGAGCTGCCCGAGGCCGAGCGCCGCGAGGAGATCCTGGCCGCGATGGCCGAGTACCTCGGCCCGAAGGCCAAGGAGCCGGTGGCGTTCTTCCTCTCCGACATGGCGGCGGAGGAGTGGACCCGCGGCGCGTACGCCACGAGCTATGACCTCGGCGGCCTCTCCCGCTGGGGCCACCTGCAGAACCAGCCGGTCGGGCCGATCCACTTCGCGTGCTCGGACATCGCGGCCGAGGGCTACCAGCACGTCGACGGGGCCGTCCGCATGGGCGAGGCTGCCGCGCAGGCCATCGTGCACCGGGAGGGTCAGGCATGAGCTCCTCCGCCCGCGGCCCCCGCGACGACGCCGACGGCAGCCACGCGGCGGACGGACCGGGCCACCACCACGAGCTCGCCTACCCCAGCACGAAGGAGGTGCAGCAGGTCTCCCTGCTGAACCCCGGCGCACCCGCCCAGACGGGCGTGGCCGAGAAGGGCCCGACCATCGGCACCGTCGGCACGTTCGTGCCGGCGATCCTGCTGCTCGGCTTCCTGCCGATGCTTCTGGTGGCCATCGGCTATCGGGAGCTCAACAACAAGGTCCCCGACTCCGGCACGTCCTTCACATGGGCCACCCAGGCCTTCGGCCCCTACGTCGGCTGGATGGGCGGCTGGGGGCTCGTGGCCGCGTCCGTGATCGTGCTGTCCAACCTCGCCGCCGTGGGCGTGGACTTCACGTTCCTGCTCCTGGCCGAGGTCACGGGCCGGCCCGAGATCGCGGACCTCACCACGAACCTGTGGATCAACATCCCGCTCACCCTGGTCTACCTGGCGGCCGCCGCATGGATCTCCTACCGCGGCATGGACGCCACCAAGAACCTGCAGTATGTGCTCGTGGTGTTCCAGCTCGTGGCCCTCGGCGGCTTCGCGATCGCCGCCATCGTGCAGGCCTCGAGCGGCACCGGCTTCGACGTGACCCCGTTCCAGTGGGAGTGGTTCAACCCCTTCGCCGTGGGCGACTTCTCCGTGGTGGCGGCCGGCGTCTCCCTCTCGATCTTCCTGTTCTGGGGCTGGGACGTCACCCTCACCATGAACGAGGAGACCAAGGACCCGGAGAAGACCCCGGGGCGCGCCGGGTCCCTCACGGTGGTCACCATCATCGCGATCTACGTGCTCGTGGCGCTCGGCGTGATCATGTGGGCCGGCGTCGGCACGGGAGAGCTGGGCGCGGGAAACCCGGACAACCAGGAGTCGCTCTTCGCGGTCCTGGGCGGACCGATCATGGGGCCGTTCGCGATCCTCATGTTCATGGCCGTCCTGGTGTCGTCCCTGGCCTCCCTGCAGTCCACGATGGTGGCCCCGGCCCGCACCTTGCTGGCCATGGGCTTCTACCACGCGGTCCCGCCGGCCCTGGCCCGCGTGAGCGCCAGGCACCGCAGCCCCTCCGTGGCCACCTGGGTCTGCGCCGCGTGCGCCGCCGTGTTCTACGCCGTCACGCGCCTCATCTCGGAGAACGCCCTGTGGGACACCATCACGGCGCTGGGCCTGATGATCTGCTTCTACTACGGGATCACCGCCCTGGCCTGCGTCTGGTACTTCCGCCGCGAGTGGTTCGCCTCCCCGCGCACCGTGTTCTACCGGCTCGTCGCGCCCCTGATCGGCGGCGTCACCCTCCTGGTGATGTTCCTGCGCACCGCGATGGACTCGATGGACCCGGACTACGGATCGGGCTCATCGGTGTTCGGAGTGGGTACGGTGTTCGTGCTGGGCACGGGCGTCCTGCTGATCGGCGTGGCGCTCATGCTCTGGACGCGCGTGCGCCACCCCGCCTACTTCCGCGGGGAGACGCTGCCGCGCACGGACTCCACCCAGTCGATCCCGGTCATCCACACCGACGCCGACCTCGGCTGATCCCACCCTTCTCCGAGAGGACTGACATGTCGCAGGACAAGACCCGCGCGGGCTACCGCGTGGAGGACCCGAGCACGGGCGAGGTCGTCGAGACCGTGCCCACCGACGACGCCGCGCGCGTCGACGCGGCGATCGCCCGCGCCGCGCAGGCCCAGCAGGAATGGGCGGCCCGCCCGATCGAGGAGCGCGCCGCCGTCGTGCAGCGCGTGGCCGACCTGTTCGAGGAGCGCAAGGAGGAGCTGGCCCGCATCATCTCCGCGGAGATGGGCAAGCGCCACGCCGAGGGCGTGGAGGAGGCCGAGTTCTCCCGGGACATCTTCGGCTACTACGCCCGCAAGGGACCGGAGCTGGCGGCGGACCGAGAGATCGAGACGTTCTCCGGCGGCACGGCGGTCATCCGCCATGCCGCCCTGGGCGTGCTGCTCGGGATCATGCCGTGGAACTTCCCGTACTACCAGGTGGCGCGGTTCGCGGCGCCGAACCTCATGACGGGCAATGCGATCCTGCTCAAGCACGCCGAGATCTGCCCCCGCTCCGCGCGGGCGATCCAGGACATCATGGACGAGGCGGGCGTGCCGGCGGGCGTGTACACCGCCCTGTTCGCGGACCACGACCAGATCGCGCAGATCATCGCGGACGACCGCGTGCGCGGCGTCTCCCTGACAGGGTCCGAGCGGGCCGGCGCGATCATCGGCGCACAGGCCGGCCAGCACCTCAAGAAGGCGGTGCTGGAGCTCGGCGGATCGGACCCGTACATCATCCTGGACTCGGTGGACCCCGCCGAGGACGCCCGCACCGCGTGGGCCACCCGCATGTACAACATGGGCCAGGCGTGCAACTCGAACAAGCGCATGATCGTGGCGGACGAGGTGTTCGACGACTTCGTGGCCGAGCTCGTCCGCCTCGCCTCGGCGATGACGCCGGGGGAGACCTCCTCCGACGACGCGACCGTCTACCAGCCGCTCTCCTCCCGCTCCGCGGCCGAGGGCCTCGCCGCCCAGGTCGCGAAGGCGACGGAGCAGGGCGCCACCGTCCACGTGGGCGGCACGCTGCGCGACGAGACCAGCGCGTACTTCGCCCCAGCCGTCATCACCGGCGTGACCGAGGAGATGGACGCGTACCGCGAGGAGCTCTTCGGCCCCGTGGCCGTCGTGTACCGCGTGAGCGACGCCGACGAGGCCCTGCGTCTCGCGAACGACTCCCCGTACGGCCTGGGCGGTGCCGTGTTCTCCGCGGACGAGGCGACGGCCCGCTCCGTGGCGGAGCGGCTCGAGGTGGGCATGGCCAACGTCAACACGCCCGCGGGCGAGGGTGCCGAGATCCCCTTCGGCGGCGTGAAGAACTCCGGCTTCGGCCGAGAGCTCGGTCCGCTCGGCATGGACGAGTTCGTGAACAAGCAGCTGCTCTACGTGGAGCGCTGAGGACTCCGGGACCACGCCGGCCCCGCCCCTCCGATCGGAGGGACGGGGCCGGCGCGGTCCCGGAGGCGGGGCCTGCGGCGTCAGGCGCTCTTCAGCGCCGCGCTCACCTCGGCCAGCCCCTCGCGCAGCAGCGCCTCGCCGATGGTCAGCGGGGGCAGGAAGCGGACCACGTTGCCGTAGGTGCCGCACGTGAGCAGGATGACGCCGGCCTGGCGCACGGCGGCCGCCACGGCGTTGGTGAGCTTCGCGTCGGGCTCGCCGGTGGCGGGGTCCACGAACTCGACGGCCATCATGGCGCCGCGGCCGCGGATCTCCCCGATGCGGGGGTCCGGGTTCTGCTCGAAGTGCTCGCGGATGATCGTCTCGATCTTCTGCGCCTCCGCGAGCAGCCCGTCCTCCTCGATGGCCTCGATGACGGCGAGTGCGGCGGCCGTGGCCACCGGGTTGCCGCCGTAGGTGCCGCCCAGGCCGCCCGGGTGCACGGTGTCCATGATCTCGGCGCGCCCGGTCACGGCGGAGAGCGGCATGCCGCCGGCGATGCCCTTGGCGGTGGTCATCAGGTCCGGCTCGATGCCCTCCAACTCGGAGGCGAACCACTGGCCGGTGCGCGCGTAGCCGGACTGCACCTCATCGGCGATGAACAGCACGCCGTTGTCCTTGCACCACTGCACCACGGCCTTCAGGAAGCCCTCGGCCGGGACGATGAAGCCGCCCTCGCCCTGGATGGGCTCCATGATGACGGCGGCCAGGTTGTCCGCGCCGATCTGCTTCTCGAGGGCGCTGATGGCGTGCTTCGCCGCCGTGGCGCCGTCCAGCCCGTCCCGGAACGGGTACGACCCCGGCACGCGGTAGACCTCGGGGGCGAACGGGCCGAAGTGCTGCTTGTACGGCATGTTCTTGGCGGTCAGCGCCATGGTGAGGGTGGTGCGGCCGTGGTAGGCGTGGTCGAACGCGGCCACCGCCTGCTTGCCGGTGAAGGAGCGGGCCACCTTGACGGCGTTCTCCACGGCCTCGGCGCCGGAGTTGAACAGGGCCGTGCGGGTCTCCCCGGAGATCGGCGCGATGCGCCCGAGGGCCTCTGCCACGGCGATGTAGCCCTCGTAGGGCGTGATCATGAACGAGGTGTGCGTGAACTGAGCCACCTGCTCCTGCACGGCCTTCACGACGCGCGGGTGGGCAGCGCCCACGGAGGTCACGGCGATGCCCGAGGCGAGGTCGATGAAGCGGTTGCCGTCCACGTCCTCGACGATGCCGCCGGCGGCACGGGCGGCGTACACGGGCATGGTGGTCGCGACGCCGGCGGGCACGGAGGCCGCCTGGCGCTCCGCGAGCGCCTGGGACCTGGGGCCGGGCACGGGGGTGGCCAGGAGACGGGACTGCTCGACGCCCTCGGCCGAGAGGGGGGACTGGGTCATGGGTGGCACCTCGCCTGTGAGGCTCCGCGCGAGGGGAGCTGGGGATGGGGGCGCGCCCCGTGCGGGGGGCGCGTGGCTCCATGATCCGGCGCACCCGGGCATGTCGTCCAATGAGCAGCGGGGATGGCCTCTATGCTCATCTGTCATGGACGCCCGCCTCCTCGCCACCTTCGTCGCCGTCGCTGAGTCCGGCACGGTGACCGCTGCCGCCGAGCGGAGGGGCCTGGTGCAGTCCGCCGTGAGCCGTCAGCTGCAGCGTCTCCAGCGCGAGGTGCGCCTGGACGTCGTGGCCCGTGCCGGCACGGGGATCGTCCTCACCCCCGCGGGAGAGGCGTTCCTCCCCGTCGCCCGGCGGGTCCTCGCCGAGCACGCGGCTGCCGAGCAGGCCGCGCGGACCATCGCCGCCGGGCGCCTCATGGACGTGCGCATCGCCGCGCCCGGCACCACGCTGATCGACGTCGTCATCCCGTTCGTGGCCACCCTCGGGGCGGGCCAGCCGCGGGCGAAGGTGGCCGAGACGCCTCTCGACGTGTCCCTGGAGGAGGCGGTGACGAACCACGACCTCGTCGTGATGCCCTCGAGCCCGCGGCCCACGATCGCCTCGACGGCCCTGGTCGACCTGCCCCTGTGGGCGTACGTGGCGCCCGGCCACCCGTGGGCCGCGCGGCGGTCCGTCGCCCTCGAGGAGCTGGCCGCGGAGCCGCTCGTGGCGCCCTCGCGCAGCTTCATGTCCCGGCGGGTGCTCGACGGCGCCCTCGACGTCGCAGGCCTCACGGCACCGGACCTGACCGAGGCGAACTCGGGCCGCGTCGCGCAGGCACTCGTGGCCACGGGCAGCGGGGTGGCGGTGGTGACCGACGACCCGGCGTTCGACCTCGTGCCCCTGCGGGTGGTGGCCCAGGGACGCGACCTCCTCGTTCGACTGCACGCTGCGTGGCAGCGGGACCACTACTCGGCCGAGACCCTCGAAGACCTGGCCGGCCGACTGCGCTCGTTCGCGCGCTCGCGGTATCCGGACCGGCCCGCCCCTGGCCCGCATCTCGCACCGTCGAGCATCAGGTGAGCGTGTGGCCCACCGCGCGGAACGGGGCCCAGACGCGTCCGATGCACCGCAGTCTCCATGTCGTGCACATCACCAGCCTCCGGAGGGGACCCATGAAGGCCACCGCCACCGCGCGTCTGACCGCTTCCGGCTGGTGGACAACGTCGACCCCGCCGACGTCACGATCATCGTCACCACGGCCGCCGGCGAGGAGGTGTCCGTGCCGTTCGAGTTCGACACGGTGACCGACACCGGCGTCCTCACGGCGGAGACCCTCGCGGAGGCCCTGGGCGACGAGCTGACCGCCGGGTTCGAGCTCTCCGTCTACGGCGACGGCCAGCTGGCCTTCGGGGGTGCGTTCGACGACGAGGGCAACTTCACCGACATCGAGGCGGATGAGCTCATCCCCTTCGAGGCGTGGGCGACCGTGGGCACCTGATCCGTGACCACCGACCAGAACGCCACGGTGGAGGAGCCGCTGACCGTCGATGACGCGGGTGTGCCGGTCGCGATCGACGCGACGCTCATCAAGAGGCCGGAGCACGGCACCGTCGTGATCGGCGCGTCCAGCGACGGCTACACCCCGGACGAGGACTTCCTGGGACGCGACACCTTCACCGTGCAGATGACCTCCGGCGACGTCACCCGCACGGTCGAGTTCACGGTGGACGTGCTGGACCTCCCCGGTGAGTCCACGCCGACCCCGATCGAGCCTGCCGATCCGGCCGATCCGGCCGATCCTGCCGAGCCGGCCGAGCCGGCCGTCGAGGGCGACGGTCACACCGTCCCCGAGAGGGTGGAGACGGGCGACGCCGCGCGTTCCCTGCTCGGCGGGTCGCGTCACGGTGTCGTGACGCTGCCGGCGGGACGCGGCGTCGGTGGCCCGGGCCTGACATGATCGACGCCGACACCACCACGCATGAGGGAGCGGTCGATGAGCACGAACGTCAAGCGGGGCCTCTGGGCCGTCCTGCTGCTGGCCTGCATCGCGGCCGTCTGGTTCGCGGTGCGCGGGGGCCTGGCCCTCGGCGACACCCCGATCAGCGCTCCGCCGAGTGCCGCATCCACCTCGGCCTCGTCGAGCGACACCGCCTCGGCCGGCCCGACGCCGACCGAACGATCGTCGTCCGCCTCTGCCACGGCATCGTCGGCGTCCGTCACGACGTCGTCGAGCGCCCCGGCCTCCACCGCGTCCACGGGCAACGCGGTGGCCTCGGCCCCCACGACCGCCCCGGCGTCCAGCGCCCCGGCCGCCACGAGCGCCCCGGCCCCCACGACCGCCCCGGCCACACCGACCCCGAATGAGGCCCCGTCCTCCTCCACGGCCTCCGCGTCGGGGCTGCTGACCGGGCCCGCCGCCCCCTGGGAGGACATCGCCGCCGCCCCCGTGCACGTGGCGGTGTACCGCGGGCCGGATCGCAGCGCCGAGCAGATCGTGGGCGCCTCGATCGAGCTCACCCAGATGCGGGACGACGGCGAGATCAACCCCACTCCGCAGACCGTCGGATGGTACGGGCCCCCGCAGTGGTCCACGACGCCGGGCGAGCGGTCGGGCTACCCCGGCGTGCTCGCCGGCCACATCATCCACTCCGGCTCCAAGGACGTCTTCTACCGGCTCCAGGAGGCGCGCGCGGGAGACGCCGTCGTGATCTCCTACGACGACGGCACCCAGGCGGCCTTCCGCATCCAGGACGACGCGGTCTCCGCGGACAAGACGGCCTTCACCCAGGACGAGGAATGGGCGTGGGCGTGGAAGCTGGACGTGCCCGGGAACGCGGTCACGCTGATCACATGCGAGCTGGTGGAGGGGTCCGGGATGACCGGATACTCGCTGAACAACTGGGTGGTGCAGGCGGACCGGGTCGCGTGAGAGCCGGGATCTGCGGGGGTACCCTGTGAGGGCCGGAGCGGGCTCCACCGCGCCGGAACGCCCGTGACTCCTGCGGGCGCCGCCCGCCGAGAGGACCGCCAGCCATGCACCGTGCCCCCCACGCCTCCGCCCCCGCACGACGGCGGCGCTGGACCGCGGCGGTCGCCGGCGCCGGCCTGGCCGTGGCGCTGGCCGGCTGCACGGCGAGCGAGGAGGTGCCCGCCGCGTCCGGCTCGGCCAACACCTACCTCGACGGCGTGCTCTCCACGCCCACCCACACGAGCCTGAACCCCCTGCAGGGGGACATCGACTTCGCCACCATGACGGTGCGCAACCACCGCCAGGCGGTCCGGCTGTCCGAGGCCTTCCTCGCCAAGGAGGACGTGGACCAGGAGGTGCGTGACATCGCCGAGGGAGTGCGGGACCAGCACGCCGCGCGCATCGATGAGCTGAGCCGCCTGCTCGAGGGCTGGGGCGCGGCCGTGCCCGAGGAGGAGCCGGAGCCGTCCGCCGAGGAGTCCTCGACCCTGTCCCCGGGGGAGGAGGAGGCCCAGCTGTCCGCTCAGGACACCGCGGACATGCGGGCCGGCCTGCTGACCGCCTCGGACAGGGCTGCACTGGAGAGCGTCGGGGGAGAGGACGCGGACCGCACCTACCTCCTTCAGCTGCACCGCCTGCTCCAGGGGGCCGTGACGGTCGCGGGCAACGAGCTGCAGTCCGGCACGGATGACTCGGGCAAGAAGGCGGCCCAGGGCATCCTGGACCAGAACCGGACGGCCATGCAGCGCCTGGTGGAGCTCCTCGCCCAGAAGGGCGCCATCGGCGCGGACGGCACGCCCACCGCGCGCCCGTCCGGATTCACCGGTCCCATCAAGATCGAGGGGGGCGGCGCCGACGGAGGGAACGTGGACCGCACGCCCTCGCTGCTGCAGTCCGTCCAGGCGGAGCAGTCCGCCTACGCCCGGACCAAGCCGTCGCCGTCCCCCACGCCCAGCCCCGCGGACACCGCCCGGCCCACGCCCGGCCCGTCGCCGTCCCCGTCGGCCACGGACGGCTGACCGCGCGCCCCGCCCCAGTGGCGGGGCACCTTTCCTTCCCGGTCGACGACCACATCGCCGCCGCCGGGCGTGCGCGGTTCGCGCAGCGCGGTGAAGGGTGCGGGTCAGCGCGGCCCGAGCAGGTGGGACTGCTCGGGGTGCTCATCGAACCACTGCGCCACGTACCAGCACAGCGGCACGACGCGTCGGCCGCCCGCGGCGCCCCCGCGTTCGGCGATGTCGGCCACAGCGCCTGCGGTGAGCGTGGCCGCGTGGCCCTGGCCGCGGA
Source organism: Micrococcus sp. M4NT (assembly GCF_033790745.1). Taxonomy (NCBI): domain Bacteria; kingdom Bacillati; phylum Actinomycetota; class Actinomycetes; order Micrococcales; family Micrococcaceae; genus Micrococcus; species Micrococcus sp. M4NT. Next base: position 78,427 of record NZ_JAMYEH010000005.1, on the reverse strand, counting down.
AGGTGGGGACCGTGAACGCACGGGTGAGGGCGACGTCCGTCCCGTTGTCCCGGTAGTCCAGGACCGCCAGGAGCGTGGTGCCGTCGTGCAGCTCGTAGCGGGAGGCGTCGTCGTCGCGGGTGATGGTGGGGGAGGTGGTCATGGTCCGTGCAACACGCCGCTCCATGAGGCGTATTCCATGCCGGGATTCATGGGTGAGTGGCAGGGCATGCAGCCTCAGGCCTGGCGATCCGTACGCCCGCGGGATCGATGATGACCGCCAGGCCGAGACCGTCGACCGGGTGCCCACGCCACGCCGGTGACGGTGCAGACCGGCGACGCCGCCGTGGGGTGGCTGGCCGGTGCCGGCGCACCCTCACACCACGACGGCGGCCGGGGTGAGCCGGGCGGGCCGTCAGCGGGTCAGGTCCGCGAGGATCCGCTCGGCGAGGGGCTCCGAGGACTGGGGGTTCTGCCCCGTGTAGAGGTTGCGGTCCACCACCACGTGGGGGCGGTAGGGGATGGTCGTCGTGGAGACGTCGGCGCCGCGGCGCTCCAGCTCGTCCTGGAGCAGCCACGGGGCCTTGTCCGCGAGGCCGGCGATCTTCTCCTCGGCGTTGGAGAAGCCGGTCATGGCGTAGCCGTGGAACGGCCAGTCCGCCCCCTCACCGGGGGCGGCGAGCATGGCGGCGGGGGAGTGGCACAGCAACGCGGTCGTGCGGCCGGCGGCCATGCGTGCCCGGAGCAGCTCCCCGGACACCGGGTCCTTCGCGAGGTCTTCGAGGGGGCCGTGGCCGCCCGGGTAGAAGACGACGTCGTACGCCGCCTCGTCCACGTCCGCGAGCGCCCGCGGGTGCTCCAGGAGGGGCGCGAGGCGCTCGAGGTCCTTCTTCAGCTGCGCGGTCTTCCAGGGCAGTCCGCCCATCACGCCGAGGCTGGTCCTGTCCACGGTGGGGGTGACGCCTCCGGGGGTGGCCAGGGTGATGTCCCACCCGGCCTCCGCGAAGACGTCGTGGGGAGCCACGAACTCCTCGGCCCAGAAGCCGGTGTCGTGGCGGGTGCCGTCCTTCAGGGTCCAGTGGTCGGAGGCGGAGAGGACGAAGAGCACGGAGGGCATGGCTGTTCCTTTCGGGTCGTGAGGTCAGTGCGTCCACCGTAGGTGCTCCGCGGGGCGGGGAGGCAGGTCCGGACCGCGCTGCCGGGATCTGAAGTTCCGGCAGGCCGCGTCCCCATCGAGCCCGATCCGAGGCCGCACCGGCCCGCTCAGGCGCCAGCCCTCTTCGCGGGGGGAGGGGGGGCACGGAGATGTCCGTCCGCACCGCCTCTCTCCGACCCCGCCCACATCTTGTGCCCTCCGGACCCCCGACACGCCGGGCCCGGATGTGGTGGACCAGACCTTCGGGCTGTGCGTTTCCCGGGCCGCTGAACCCACCGCCTGTGGACATCTCGCACAGCCTCTCGGCGTGTCCCGCATGCCCGCGCGGATCGCCGCCGGGTGCCCGCTGTGGACAGCTCTGGGGACAGTCCCACCCGTGGAATTACATCCGTGTCACTACTACATCTAGGGATGCGCAGGCTCCGGCATCACTAGATGTAGTATCGATCGGGACCGGACAGAACACCTCCCGTTCACCAGGGAGACGTCATTTCGGGCCCCTCACGGGCCCACGAGGATCGAAGGAACAGGGAAGCCGCATGACCGTCACCGTGTACACCAAGCCCGCCTGCGTGCAGTGCAACGCCACCTACCGCGCGCTGGACAAGAAGGGCATCGCCTACGAGGTCGTGGACATGTCCCAGGACCCGGCCGCCCTCGAGCGCGTGCGCGCCGCCGGCTTCATGCAGGCCCCCGTCGTGATGACGGAGACCGACTCCTGGTCCGGCTTCCGCCCGGACAAGATCGACGAGCTGGCCGCCTCCGTGGCCGCCTCGGTGGCCTGATCCCCACAGACCGCGCCATGAGCCCCACCCCTGCGGACCAGACCCACATCCGGTCCGCACAGGCGCAGGGCCTCACCCCCACCGACGCGGGGCTGATCTACTTCTCCTCCGCTTCCGCCTACACCCACCGCTTCGTCCAGAAGCTGGAGCTGCCCACCGGCCGCGCGGCACGACTGCCGCTGCACACCCGGGAGCCCACGCTGGGCGCCACCGCCCCGTTCGTCCTCCTCACCCCCACCTACGGCGGGGGAGATGGCGACGGGGCGGTGCCCAAGCAGGTGATCAAATTCCTGAACGTCCCGGGCAACCGCGCGCTGATCCGCGGGGTCATCGCCTCCGGGAACACCAACTTCCATGAGGGCTACTGCCTCGCGGGCTACATCATCGCCCGCAAGTGCCAGGTCCCCCTGATGTACAAGTTCGAACTCATGGGCACCCCCGACGACGTCACCGCCGTCCGGGAGGGCCTGAAAGGACTCCAGCCATGACCGTCACCGAACAGGACCTGATCCGCGGGGCCAAGAGCATGCCCCCCGAGTGGCAGGGGCTCGGCTACCACGAGCTGAACGCCATGCTGAACCTCTACGGGGCGGACGGGCGCATCCAGTTCGAGGCCGACCACGCCGCCGCGCGCCAGTACTTCCTGCAGCACGTGAACACCAACACGGTGTTCTTCCACGACCTCGAGGAGAAGCTCGAGTACCTGCAGAAGAACGACTACTACGAGACCGAGACGTTCGACCAGTACCCGTTCGAGTTCGTCCGCGAGCTCTTCGCCCGCGCGTACAAGGCGAAGTTCCGCTTCCCCACGTTCCTCGGCGCCTTCAAGTTCTACACGTCCTACGCGCTCAAGACCTTCGACGGCAAGCGCTACCTGGAGCGCTACGAGGACCGCGTGGCCGTCGTCGCGCTCCACCTGGCGCGCGGCGACCAGGAGCTGGCCACCCACCTGGTGGACGAGATGATCTCCGGCCGCTTCCAGCCGGCCACCCCCACGTTCCTCAACGCGGGCAAGAAGCAGCGCGGCGAGCTCGTCTCCTGCTTCCTGCTGCGCATCGAGGACAACATGGAGTCCATCGCGCGCGGCATCAACTCCGCCCTGCAGCTGTCCAAGCGCGGCGGCGGCGTGGCCCTCTCGCTCACCAACATCCGCGAGCACGGCGCGCCCATCAAGCAGATCGAGAACCAGTCCTCCGGCGTCATCCCCGTGATGAAGCTCCTCGAGGACTCCTTCTCCTACGCGAACCAGCTCGGCGCGCGCCAGGGCGCCGGCGCCGTGTACCTGCACGCGCACCACCCGGACATCCACCGCTTCCTCGACACCAAGCGCGAGAACGCGGACGAGAAGATCCGCATCAAGACCCTCTCGCTCGGCGTCGTCATCCCGGACATCACGTTCGAGCTGGCCAAGCGCAACGAGGACATGTACCTCTTCTCGCCCTACGACGTCGAGCGCGTCTACGGCGTGCCGTTCTCCGAGATCTCGGTGACGGAGAAGTACTACGAGATGGTCGACGACGCGCGGATCAAGAAGACCAAGATCAACGCGCGCGAGTTCTTCCAGACCATCGCGGAGATCCAGTTCGAGTCGGGCTACCCGTACGTGGTGTTCGAGGACACCGTGAACCGCGCGAACCCCATCAAGGGCCGCATCACGATGTCCAACCTCTGCTCCGAGATCCTCCAGGTCTCCGAGGCCTCCGCGTACAACGAGGACCTCACCTACGAGCACATCGGCCAGGACATCTCCTGCAACCTGGGCTCCATGAACATCGCCAAGACCATGGACTCGCCGGACTTCGGCCTCTCCGTGGAGACGGCCATCCGCGCGCTGACCGCCGTGTCCGTGATGAGCGACATCCAGTCGGTGCCGTCCATCGCCAAGGGCAACGCCGCCTCCCACGCGATCGGCCTGGGGCAGATGAACCTCCACGGCTACCTCGCCCGCGAGCGCGTGCACTACGGCTCGGAGGAGGGCGTGGACTTCACGAACATCTACTTCTACTCCGTGCTGTTCCACGCGCTGCGCGCCTCGAACCGGATCGCCATGGAGACCGGCCAGCGCTTCGGCGGCTTCGAGGACTCGACGTACGCCTCGGGGGAGTTCTTCGACACGTACACGGACGCCGAGTGGAAGCCGGCCACCGCCCGGGTGGCACAGCTCTTCGCCGACGCCGGGATCGCCGTCCCCACCCAGGAGGACTGGCGCGCGCTGAAGGCCGCCGTCATGGAGCACGGCATCTTCAACCGCAACCTGCAGGCGGTGCCGCCCACGGGCTCCATCTCCTACATCAACAACTCGACGTCCTCCATCCACCCGGTGGCCTCGAAGATCGAGATCCGCAAGGAGGGCAAGCTCGGGCGCGTGTACTACCCGGCACCGTTCCTCTCCAACGACAACCTCGAGTACTACGAGGACGCGTACGAGATCGGCTACGAGAAGATCATCGACACGTACGCCGCCGCCACGCAGCACGTGGACCAGGGCCTGTCCCTAACGCTGTTCTTCAAGGACACCGCCTCCACGCGTGACCTGAACCGCGCGCAGATCTACGCGTGGAAGAAGGGCATCAAGACGATCTACTACATCCGCCTGCGCCAGCTCGCGCTGGAGGGAACCGAGGTCGAGGGCTGCGTGTCCTGCATGCTCTGACCCACGGACGGGTGCACGCCGGAGGGCGGGGGCTCGGCCGGGCCGCTCACGCCCGCCAGTATGCCGAGCCGTCCGCCTCGCGGGCCAGGACGCCCAGGTCGCACGCGTGCCGCCGGAAGAACGCCGCGTCGGCGACGAACAGGGCGAGCCGGTCGTTGAGCCTCGCCTCGCCGATCCGCTCGCCGGGGGAGAGGACGCGCTCGGCGACGGCGCGCACCGCGCCGTCGACCACGTCGAGCGGGAGGTCGGGGACGTCGATGCGCTCGCCTTCGAGCACGGCCAGCGGGCCGAGACTGCGGTCCAGGGCGGCGACCGCGTCCGCGAGGAAGGCCTCGCGCAGCACGGGCGCGCCGTCGTCGTCGGGGGAGGCGAGGCCGACGGCGGCAGCCGCCTTCAGCGGCCCGCGGTGCTCCTCGGCGACGTCGGTCCCGGACAGCAGCGCCGCGACGGCGCGGCGGATCCTCGGATTGCGCAGCATGGCGACGAGCGAGCGGGTGGGGCGAAGGGAGTCGTGCATGAGGGGGAGCGTAGTCGTGGCGGCCGCCGGGGAGGTCGATCCTGGATTGACATGGGTGACGGCGGATCGGCCATGTCATTCGCCGGGACGTCTCCGGGCTCCCGAGGAGGTAGCGGAGGTCACCGGCCATCGCCGTCCTCGGGTAGGGCCGGAGAGAGCCGACACGGCTAGACTGGCTCATCGGAACGAGCCACTGGCGTCAAGCCCAGATGTGCCCGACAACGGCGTGAATCCGCCGATCTCTGCTCTAGAAGGACGTGAAGCGACATGACCGCGACCCAGGACCAGCACGCCCACGGACCCTCCGTGAAGCACCACCTCGTCGAGGCCGTGAACTGGAACCGCATCCAGGACGAGAAGGACGTGGAGGTCTGGAACCGCCTCGTCAACAACTTCTGGCTGCCGGAGAAGGTGCCGCTGTCCAACGACGTTCAGTCCTGGGCCCACCTGACCGACGACGAGCGCCTGCTCTCCATGCGCGTGTTCACCGGCCTCACCCTCCTGGACACCATCCAGGGCACCGTCGGTGCCGTGTCCCTCATCCCGGACGCGCTGACGCAGCACGAGGAGGCCGTCCTGACGAACATCGCGTTCATGGAGTCCGTGCACGCGAAGTCCTACTCCTCGATCTTCTCCACGCTCTCCTCCACGAAGGAGATCGACGAGGCCTTCCGCTGGTCCCGCGAGAACGAGAACCTGCAGCGCAAGGCGCAGATCGTCGTCGACCGCTACGACGGCGAGGACCCGTTCAAGAAGAAGATCGCCTCGACCCTGCTGGAGTCCTTCCTCTTCTACTCGGGCTTCTACTGGCCCATGTACCTCTCCTCCCGGGCGCGCCTGACCAACACGGCGGACCTGATCCGCCTGATCATCCGTGACGAGGCCGTGCACGGCTACTACATCGGCTACAAGTACCAGCGCGGCATCGAGGCGCTGCCCGCCGAGCGCCGCGAGGAGCTGAAGAACTTCACCTTCGAGCTGCTCTTCGAGCTGTACGAGAACGAGGTCGAGTACACCCACGACCTCTACGACGCCGTCGGCCTGGCCGAGGACGTGAAGAAGTTCCTCAACTACAACGCCAACAAGGCCCTGATGAACCTGGGCTACGAGCCGATGTTCCCGGCCGAGGTCACCAACGTGAACCCGGCCATCCTCTCGGCGCTCTCCCCGAACTCGGACGAGAACCACGACTTCTTCTCCGGCTCCGGCTCCTCCTACGTGATCGGCAAGGCCGAGAACACTGAGGACGAGGACTGGGACTTCTGATCCCGCGCTGACCCGCGGCGTCTCTCCGCACGGACCCACGACGCCGGCCGTCCGCCTCCTTCACGGAGGCGGGTGGCCGGCGTCGTCTGTGTCTCCGGTGGGCCGTCCGTGACGTTCTGCGACATCAGGTGACCACCTGCCGGAAAGGCCGGACCATCCTGCGATAGGATCGGCGTCAGCTTCAGGAGAAGCGGCTTTCGGCCCCGCCCCACCGGCGGGACCACGTGGTCCCACGACGAGCCGCTCGCCAACCCCATGTTCACGGGTGGCATCGGACCGAGAAGCGGCCCCCCTCCGCCGCACGGAGGCCCCTGACGGGGCACAGTGCGGTGGCTGGAGGACGGGCAAGAGCATCGTCGAAAGGAACCCCGGCCATCGGCCCGGGGCGAGCCACGCCCCTCCTGCGCCACGCGCTCCGGCCCCTCTGGCCCGCCGTGCCGCGCCCACAGCCGTCCCACCGCCCCCAGCGGGCGCCACCTCATCGAGGAGAACCCCATGACGCAGAACATCACCCGCCGCTCCTTCGCCGGCCTCTCCCTGGCCGCCGTCGGCGCCCTCGCTCTCACCGCGTGCAACTCCCAGTCCGAGAACAAGGGCTCCTCCGCCTCGGGCTCGGGCGACGCGAAGAAGGTGCGCATCGGCGTCGTCTCGGAGAACGAGACCCACCGCCTCCTGGCCAAGATCGCCAAGGAGGAGCACGGCATCGACGTCGAGATCCGCAACTTCACCGAGTACACGCAGCCCAACCCCGCGCTGGACAACGGCGACGTGGACATGAACTGGTTCCAGCACATCGCCTACCTGGCCGACTACAACCAGGCCTCCGGCAAGGACCTCACCCTCATCGGCACCACGGAGATCATCCCGCTGCCGCTCTACTCCAAGAAGTACAAGGACCTCAAGGAGTTCCAGAAGGGCGACGCCGTCGCGATCCCGAACGACACCGTCAATCAGGCGCGCGCGATCAACGTCCTGGTGGCAGCGGGCCTGCTGAAGCTCAAGAACGACACGATCCGCCCCGAGGTCCGTGACATCGACGAGGCCGCCTCCCTCGTGAAGGTCCAGCCCGTGGCGGCGCAGCAGACCGTCAACGCGCTCGAGTCGGTGGCCGGCTCGATCATCAACAACACCTTCTCCGCGGACGCGGGCATCGACACGACCACCGCCCTGTTCAAGGACGACCCGCAGGCCGACTCCGCCAAGCCCTTCGTCAACGGCTTCGCGGTGCGCCGCGCGGACCGCGAGAACGAGACCTACAAGATCGTCGCGGACCTGTACCACGACGAGCGCGTGCTCGCCGAGTCCGCCAAGCTCTCCTCGGACACCTCGGTGCCGGTGAAGCTGGACGAGGGGCAGATCGACGAGACCCTGAAGCAGTACCAGGATGCCATCGCGAAGCAGGGTGCCTGAGCCGGTGACCGGTTCGCACACCCCTGAGCACCCGGCGGCCGTCACGGCCGCCGGGGCCCCGGGGCGCGCCACGCAGGGCGCCCCGGGGGAGGACATCATCGTCTTCGACCACGTCAGTCGCGTGTTCGCCACCGGCGGCCGCGAGGTCACGGCGGTGGACGACGTCTCCCTGTCCGTCCGCCGCGGTGAGGTCTTCGGCGTCATCGGGTTCTCCGGTGCCGGCAAGTCCACCCTGATCCGCATGATCAACGGGCTGGAGAAGCCGACGTCGGGCACGGTCACCGTGCTCGGCGAGCAGGTCTCGCACCTCTCCGAGGCGCGCCTGCGACCCCTGCGCACACGGATCGGCATGGTGTTCCAGCAGTTCAACCTGCTCACCTCCCGCACCGTGGCGGGGAACGTGGAGTACGCCCTCGCCACGGCCGGGTGGCCGCGGGGCGACCGCAAGGCCCGCGTCGCGGAGCTCCTCGAGTTCGTCGGGCTGGCCGACAAGGCGCGGCACTACCCCGAGCAGCTCTCGGGCGGGCAGAAGCAGCGCGTGGGCATCGCCCGCGCGCTCGCCGCCGAGCCGGAGATCCTCCTGGCCGACGAGGCCACGAGCGCCCTCGACCCCTCCACCACCCAGGAGGTCCTCACCGTGCTGCGGCGCGTCAACGAGGAGCTCGGCGTGACGATCGTGGCCATCACCCACGAGATGGAGGTCATCCGCTCGATCGCCGACCGCGTGGCCGTGATGGACACCGGCCGTGTGGTGGAGTCGGGGAAGGTCTACGACCTCTTCTCCCGTCCGGCCCACTCGGCCGACGCCGCGTCCTTCGTGGCCACCGCCCTGAAGGACCGCCCCACGGCGGAGGAGGTCGCCCGCATCCGCGAGCGCACCGCCGGCCGCCTGGTGATGGTGTCCCTCAAGGACGCCGCCGCCGTGTCCGGGGTGCTCGGCACCGCCGCACAGCGCGGGGTGGGATTCGAGATCGTCCACGGCGGCATGTCCGCCACCAAGGACTCGGCCTACGGCCTGCTCACCGTGGCGCTCACGGGTGAGCCGGCCGCCGTCGAGGCGTTCGTCGCGGACCTGGCAGGCGCCGGGGACGTGCAGGAGGTGCAGCACCCGTGATCCAGGACATCCAGAACCTCGACTGGGACTACTACGGCCCCGAGCTGCTCTCCGCGATCGGCGACACCCTCTACATGGTGGGGTGGGCCTTCCTGCTCGGCGGCATCCTCGGCATGCTCGTCGGCATGGTGCTGTACACCACGCGGCCGGGCGGCATCTACGCCAACCGGGTGGCCTACGCCGCGATGAACTTCGTGGTCAACCTCATCCGGCCGATCCCGTTCGTCATCCTCATCGCCGCCCTGCAGCCGCTCACCATCCAGGTGGTCGGCATCGGCATCGGCAACACGGCGGTCGTGTTCTGCATGATCTGGGCCTCCACGTTCGGCATCGCCCGCATCGTGGAGCAGAACCTCGTCTCGCTGGACCCCGGCGTGATCGAGGCGGCCCGGGCCATGGGCGCCTCCCGGATGCGGATCATCCGCACCGTGGTGCTCCCCGAGGCCCTCGGCCCGCTGATCCTCGGCTTCACGTTCGTGATCATCTCCCTCGTGGACATGTCCGCCATGGCCGGCATCATCGGTGGCGGCGGCATCGGCAACTTCGCCATCGTCGAGGGGTACAACCGGTTCCGCCCCGAGATCACGTGGCTCGCCGTCGCGGTCGTCATCGTGCTCGTCCAGGCGCTGCAGCTGGCAGGCAACGGGATCGCCCGCCGGGTCATGCGCCGCTGAGCGGAGGCTCGTCGCGCGGTCCTGCCGCGCCCCACTCGACGCCGGCCGGTCGTCTCCCCACGGAGGCGACCGGCCGGCGTCGTTCTGGCAGACTGCCGGGCATGACCACTGATGCCCACGACGCCGGCGCCGAGACCGGCGCTGAGCCCCGCGCGTACTACGTCCGCACCGCCGATCCCCGCACCACCGAGGAGGGTGTGCGCATCGCCGACGTCCGCTCCACCGTGCACGCTCAGGGCGCGTGGCGGCCCGAGGAGATGCACATGGCGGCCGTGTCCGCGCTGCTCGTCCATGAGATCCAGGCGGAGTTCGGCAAGGACGGCCTGCGGATCGCTCGCCTGAGCTTCGAGATCCTCGGCACCCTCTGGTCCGGCGACCTGCACGTGGAGACCCGTGTGATCCGCCCGGGCAAGACGATCGAGCTCGTGGAGTCCGTGCTCACCGCCCGCGAGCGGGCCGTCCTGACCTGCCGCGCGTGGCTGCTCACGACGACGGACACGTCCGCCGCCCTGAACATCCCCGACGAGCTGCTCACCCCGCGCGAGGAGTGCGCCGGCAAGGGAGCCCTGTCCGGGTGGGGCGGCGGCTTCATCGCGAGCCTCGACGGACTCGAGGCCCCCGGCCACGAGCCCGGCCACGGCCGCGTCTGGCTGACCTCGGACGTCGCGATGGTGGACGGGGAGACCACCACGGACCTCGTGCGCCTGATCGGACTGGCGGACGCGGCGAACGGCATCGCGCCGGTGCTGCCGCCCAAGCCGGGCGGCTGGTTCTTCCCGAACGTGGATCTGCAGATCCACCTGTACCGCCAGCCGGCGGGCTCCTGGCTGGGCATCGCCAACCAGGTCACCGTGGGCCCGGACGGCGTGGGCCTCACCTCCTCCGTGCTCCACGACGACGGCGGCCCCTTCGCCCACGCCGAGCAGACCCTGACCGTGCGCCCGTGGCCAGAGGCGTGAGCGGGTCCGGACCGACGGACGGATCGAGGGACGAGGCGTCGGACGCCGCGGACGGTGGTCGCCTGAAGCAGCCCGGGGAGGGCGCGGCGCCCCAGGGGGTCCGCTGGTTCGTGCAGGGTGAGTCGTTGGGCGCGACCGAGGACCTCGACTGGGCCATGGACGCGCTCGGCCAGTTCCGGGCGGCCGCGGCGGCGGGCACGCCGATGGCCGACCTGATCCGGGTCTACGTGCCGGAGCCCACCGTGGCCTTCGGCCAGCGCGACACCCGGCTGACCGGGCACGCGTCCGCCGTCGACGCGTGCCGTGCCCATGGCTTCGCGCCCGTGACGCGCCGGGCCGGGGGACGGGCGGCGGCCTACCACCACGGCTGCGTGGTGGTGGACCACCTCGCCCTCGAGGAGGACGCCGGGGTGCGCCAGCAGGCACGGTTCTCCGAGTTCGCGGACCTGTTCGTGCGGGCGTTCGCGCGGATGGGGGTCGAGTCATCCGTGGGGGAGATCCCAAGGGAGTACTGCCCGGGCGAATTCTCCGTGCAGGGGCCGGCACCCGGGCATCCGGTGAAGCTGGCCGGCTCGGCGCAGCGCGTGGTCAAGGGGGCGTGGCTGTTCTCCACCCACGTGGTGGTCGCCGACGCCTCCCCGCTGCGCGCCGTGCTCACCGACGTCTACCGCGCGCTCGGGCTCGAGATGGACCCGCGGACCGTCGGCGGGGCGGACGACGTGCGACCCGGGGCCGCGGTGCCGGCGTTCACGGTCGCCCTGCGTGACGAGTACGCGGCGTGGGCGCAGGGGCAGGGGCGCGGCGTCGTGGACGTCTGAGCGCCGTCGACGCCCGCGAGGCGCGCCACGAGGGCGGTGTCGGCGGCGATCACGGTGGAGACGTGGCGGCTGCTCACGCGGAGCCCCCCACCCCGCCCACTGCGCCCGTCATGGCCAGCGCCGCGAGTTCGCGCTTCAGCCGTGCCTTTGACCGCGGCGCGAAACCGGCCGCGAGCGCATGCGCGCGGCGCTCCGCGTCCGTGCGGTACAGCGCCCAGCCCCGCTGCACCAGGAACGGGACCGGCTTGCGCCGTTCGGCGACGTCGCGGCCGAACCGGCGCACCGCCGTCGTCCCCCGCCACTGGTCGATGTACCAGGCCTCGAACGGGACGCCCGCGCGGGTGAGCGCCGCCGGCATCTCCTCCGCGAAGATGCCCTCGGCCACGATCACGCCGTCCGGTTCCAGCAAGACGGCGGTATGGCCGAGCACGGAGGACGTGGAGATGTCGTAGTCGGGGACGCGGGTGACGCCCTCCTCGAGGAGCTCGACGACGGCGTCCACCGCGGCCTGCTCGTTCCACGTTCCGGGGTGGTCCCAGTCGATCTCCCCGTAGGGGGTGCGCGGGAAGACGGGGCCGGAGCCGCCGCCGTCGTCGGACTGCTGGAAGTAGAACGCGTCCAGCGGGAGGTGGGGGCGCCCGTAGCGCCGGGCGAGGTAGGACTTGCCCGAGCCGGAGGCACCTCCGAGGAGGACGACGCGCGCGGCGTCCGTCAGGGTGTCCACGGGGCTCAGTGACCCCGCTCGATCCACTCCTTCAGGTGCGGCTTCTCGTCCCCGATGCGGGTCGAGCCGCCGTGGCCCGTGTGGACCACCGTGGACTCCGGCAGCGTGAGCAGGCGCTCGCGGATCGATTCGATGATCGTGTCGAAGTCCGAGTACGAGCGGCCCGTGGCGCCGGGCCCGCCCTGGAAGAGCGTGTCGCCGGAGAACAGCACGCCGGTGGGGGTGCCGTCGTCGTCCTGCTCGCCGAGGTCCGGGGCGTGGAGGCACACGGAGCCGGGGGAGTGCCCGGGCGTGTGGAGCACGCGCAGCTCGACGCCAGCCACACGCATCACGTCGCCGTCGGTCAGGTCGCCGTCGGGGGCGTCGTCGGGGAAGACGGCGTCCCACAGCATGCGGTCGGCCGGGTGCATCAGCACGGGGGCGTCCACCATCTGGCGGAACTCCTGGACCTGGCGGATGTGGTCGTCGTGGCCGTGGGTGAGGAGGATGGCCACCACCTGGCGGCCGGCCACCTTCCTCCACACGGCGGAGGCATCATGCGCCGGGTCGATGACGACGCACTCCTCCGCGCCGCCGACGACCCACACGTTGTTGTCCACCTGGTGCGTCTCGCCGTCGAGGGAGAACGTGCCGGAGGTGACGGCGTGGTCGATGCGCGCGGCCATCAGAGCACCACCACCGAGCGCAGGACGTCGCCGGACTTCATGGTCTCGAAGGCCTCGTCGACCTGGTCGAGGGCGACGGTCTCGGTGACGAACTCGTCCAGGGGCAGGCGGCCCAGGCGGTACTGCTCCACCAGCATGGGGAAGTCGCGCTCGGGCAGGCAGTCGCCGTACCACGAGGACTTCAGGGCGCCGCCGCGGCCGAACATCTCGAGCAGCGGCAGGGTGAGCTGCATGTCCGGGGTGGGCACGCCCACCAGCACCACGCGGCCGGCGAGGTCGCGCGCGTAGAACGCCTGCTCGTAGGTCTCGGGGCGGCCCACGGCCTCGATGACGACGTCGGCGCCGAAGCCGCCCGTCGCGGCGCGGATGGCCTCCACCGGGTCCTGCTCCTTGGAGTTCACCGTGTGGGTGGCGCCCAGCTCGGTGGCCTTGGCGAGCTTCTTGTCGTCGATGTCCACCGCGATGATCGTGGTGGCCCCGGCGAGCTTCGCGCCCGCGATCGAGGCGACGCCCACGCCGCCGCAGCCGATGACGGCCACGGACTCGCCGCGCTTGACCGCGCCGGTGTTCATGGCGGCGCCGATGCCGGCCATGACGCCGCAGCCCAGCAGGCCCACGGCGGCCTGCTCCTCGACGCCGTCCACGCCGTCCACCGTGGTGCACTGCTTGGCGTGGACGAGGGTCTTGTCAGCGAAGGCGCCGATGCCGAGGGCGGGGGAGAGCTCCGTGCCGTCCTCGAGGGTCATCTTCTGGGCGGCGTTGTGCGTGGCGAAGCAGTACTCGAGCTGGCCCTTCTTGCACGCGCGGCACTCGCCGCACACGGCGCGCCAGTTGAGGATCACGGTGTCGCCGACGGCCACGTGGGTGACGCCCTCGCCGATCGCCGAGACCACGCCGGTCGCCTCGTGGCCGAGCAGGTACGGGTACTCGTCGCCGATGCCGCCCTGCACATAGTGCAGGTCCGTGTGGCACACGCCGCACGTCTTGACGTCGACGACGGCCTCTCCCGGTCCCGGGTCGGGGATGATGATGGTCTCGATGCTGACGGGGGCGTCCTTCGCCATGGCGACGACGCCGCGGACCTTCTGTGGCACGCTGACTCCTTGTGCAGTGGGGGTGACTCGGTGTCCATCCCACCACACTCGAGGCCGGGGCGGCATCCGGTGGGGACCGGCGGCGACCCCGTTGTGGTGGGGCACACTGGGGGGCATGTGCGGACGGTATGTGATGGCCCGGGCGGCCGGTGACCTCGTCAGGCTGGGCGGCGGCATGCTGCCCGATGAGACGCTCGAACTGCGGCCCAACTGGAACGTGGCCCCGACGGCGGACGTGCCGATCCTACTGGAGCGGGCGGTGGACGGGGACGGCTCGGGGGCGTCTGGCGGGGGCGAGGCGCCCGACGGGGAGGTGCGGCGCGAGCTGCACGTGGCGCGGTGGGGACTCGTTCCGCCGTGGGCGAAGGAGCTGTCCGTGGGGTCGCGGGCGTTCAACGCCCGGTCCGAGACGGTGGCACAGAAGCCGACGTTCCGGGCGGCCGTGCGTTCGCGCCGTTGCGCGGTGCCGGTGGAGGGGTACTACGAGTGGAAGAAGCCGGAGCCCGGGGCGAAGGGAGCCGACGGGAAGGCCGCCGAGAAGCAGCCCTTCTACGTGCACCCGGCCGGCGCCGGTGACGGCGAGGGGCCCGTGATCTGGTTCGCCGGGCTCTACGAGTGGTGGCAGGACCCGGAAGCGAAAGCCGCGGGAGAGGACGCGTGGGTGCTCTCGACGTCGATCCTGACGATGGCGGCGCCGAACATGGAGGCGGAGGATCCGCTGCTGGCGGAGCTGGGGGAGCTGCACGACCGGCTGCCCGTGCCCTTGGGAGCCGAGGCGATGGCCCGCTGGCTGGAGCCCGGGAAGCTCGGGTCGGCAGAGGAGGCCGAACTGCTCGTGGACGAGGTGTGCGCGCAGGCGTACGGCGTGGCGTCGGGGTGGCGCCTGCGCCCGGTGGGCTCGGCCGTGGGGAACGTGCGGAACAACGGCCCGGAGCTGATCGAGGAGCCCGGCGAGGTGCAGGAGCGACTCCTCTGAGGTGGGCCGGGTGGGGCGCCCGGAGGTGAGCCGAGGAGCGGCCTTCAGCCGCCGTCCGGGGCGTCGATGGGCCCGGTGCAGCCCCACGCGGAGGCGTCGGCGCCGCAGTCTTCGGCGACGTTGCGCGTGACCGTGCGCCAGATGTCCGCGGTGACCGGGGCGGCGTCCAGGGTGATGGTGCCGGGGATCAGCTGCCACTCGCCGCCGGCCACCCGGTACTCGCCGACATACACCGTGGTCAGGCCGACCGTGTAGGACCCCGTGTCCTCGTAGACGTGGCTCGTGGGGGTGGGCACGTTGAACTCGGGCTGCGCGTGGCCTCCGTCGTGGGTGGTCACGGTGCCGGTGCCGTCACCGTAGGTCCAGTGGAAGGTGACGGGCGTGGCGCGGAGTTCGATGTCCTGGCCGGCGATGGTCGTGGTCAGGGAGACCGGCTGCGCGAGGGTGTAGAAGTTGGTCTCCGCGTTGCGGACGCCGCGGCCGGCGTTGTCCGACTCGATCGTCGGCTCCAGGACCAGGAGGGTGCGGACTTCGTCGATGGTGACCGGGGGAGCGGCGTCGCCTGCGGCGCCGATGGGAGCCGGGCCGGTGCCGGTGCCCGTGCAGATGGGGTTGCCGTAGTCCACCGGGCCGTCGGGTGCAGCGGTATCCGTGGTCTTCGACATGACCCACTCGCTCCCCTCGGGGCAGAACTTCTCGTTCTGCTCCTGGCAGGTGCCCAGGTCCGGATTGCCTGCCTGTCCGGGGTAGCACGCGGCCATTGTGACGGTGCGCGTGGTGGTGGGCTTGGATTCCACCGTTATCTTCGAATGGCTGGATTCGACCCCTGTTTTCTCACCAGATTGAGGTGATTGATTTTTATTTCCGCAGGTTTGGTAAAGGTTAACGCTGCGAGACTTCACGCGCGCTTCTCGAACCTGGTTTTCACATCCCGTCGTTGTTGCGTAAGAATTCTCGGGCGAAGAGGCCCCAATTATCGCGATCAGGAACATGGCTATCGCTATCTGGCGTGGATCAGCATAGGAGTTCATGGAGTCGGGTCTCCGTGGAAGGTCATTTCGTCAACGACCCAGTGGCCAAGGTCTTCGTCGTATGTCGTTTCTGCGATCCAAGGATCTCGGTCCGCAGGTGGCGCCTCCCCTTCTGGGTCTAGTGACCCATCCGGGTTATAAGCGAGACCTCCAGTCGAATTTATTAAGATTGTGGTTACGAAACCCGTGTCGGATGGTCGGCTGATGGATGAGTGAACCGTCGACCCTTCTGGTTCAAGCCAGGAACCAGACCCGTATATATCAGACAGATTTCTTGCGGATGCGGAGCAGAGTTCGCAGTATTTGCTCGATATCCTAGTCAAAAAATTTGGATCGCCCGTCTCTTCCGCGTAGTTCATCGTCTCCCAGAAGTACTTCACCGCCGCCTCGGCGCCCTCCTGGGTCTCTTCCTTCATGACCTCGGGCATCACCGGCTTCGGCACGTTCTGGGCGGGGCCTTCGGCGGAGGCGGGGACGTACGGACCGCTCGCCGTTGCGCTCGCGGGTCCGCTCCCGCTCCCGCTCCCGCTCGCGCTAGATGGCGCCGTGCCGCCGTCGGGGGTGGAGGGAGATGCGCCGGCCGTAGCCGTAGCCGTAGCCGTGGGGGTGTCAGCGGCCTGCGTGGACGAGGCGGGCGCCGTCGTCGTGGTCTCGGTCGGTGCCGGGTCTCCGCCGCCGCAGGCCGTGAGGGCCAGTGCGAGGGCGGCTGCCAGCGATGCGGCCTGGGCGGGGCGTCGGCGGGGCAGGGCGCGTGGGGGTGCGGTGATGGACAAGGTCCCCTCCTCAGAAGACATCCGTTCCGTCCGCCGCCACGGCTCTGATCCCGTGAAGACCACCGCGTGAGCGGCGTGTGAGTGGCGACACTGGCGAGTGTACGCATGCCCTCGCGACACGCGAGGGGTTCTCCACAGAGCGGACCGTGAACATCGTCAGACGCGCAGGTGTCGTGTTCGCGACCGTTCATCTGCTCGTTCCGTGGGCGTTCCGCGCCGGGCATCCCCGGGGTCATCTCAGTCTCCTAACGTCCAGGTCAGCGCCGCTTCCGCGACGTCATCGACCGCCGCATCAGCAGGAGAGAGCCATGACCGATCGCATCCCCGAGTCCCCGTCCGTCGACCGCCGCGGCATCCTCGCCGGAGGCGGAGCCTTCGCCGCGGCCGGCGTGCTGGCCGCAGCCCCCGCCGCCCAGGCCGCGCCTCCGGCCCACGCCCCTGCCCATGGACGTCGCCGTGACGCCGGCGCCCAGTCCATGCCGCTGGCGTTCGGCAAGAGCCGCCGCTTCAAGATCGTGCAGTTCAACGACACCCAGGGCGGCCACGCCGCGGACCGTCGCACCCTCGAGTTCATGGGCAAGGTCCTGGACCGGGAGAAGCCGGACTTCGCGCTCATCAACGGCGACGTCATCGACGGCTCGCCCACCACGGACCTGCAGGTGATGCAGGGGATCAACAACTTCGTCATGCCGATGGAGTCCCGCGGCGTGAAGTGGGCCATCACCTTCGGCAACCATGACGAGGACTCGGTCACGGAGCACGGCACCTCGATGACGGAATCCCGGATCGTGGACTTCGTGCGCCAGTACAAGCACAACCTCAACCCGGCCGTGGACCCGTCCAAGCCGGGCCACTCCGACGCCCAGCTGCTCGTGCGGGGGTCCCGCGGCGCCGCCCCCTCCTTCGCCATCTGGCTGCTCGACTCGGGCCGCTACGCCACCGCCCAGGACGCCGCCGGGCAGTCCACCGAGGGCGTCATGGACTACGACTGGATCCGTCCGCAGCAGATCCGCTGGTACGAGGAGGCCTCGGAGGCCACCGCGGAGCGCTTCGGCAAGGGCGTCCCCGGCCTCATGTTCTTCCACATCCCCACGTTCGAGCACTCCTACATGTGGTACGCCTCCCAGGGCGAGAAGGACGAGGCCCGCCACGCGGAGGCCGTGCGCCGTCACGCCATCGAGGGTGTGAAGCACGAGGACGTCTACCACGGTCTGATCAACTCGGGCATCTACGCCTCCGTGAAGGAGCGCGGCGAGGTCAAGGGCATCTACTGCGGCCACGACCACATCAACACCTACAAGGGGAACTACTACGGCGTCGAGCTCGGCTACGCGCCCGGCACCGGCTTCGACACCTACGGCCTCAACGACGGCACGTGGGATCAGCACACCCTCCGCGGCGCCCGCGTGTTCGAGCTCGACGAGCGCACCGAGGCCGTCTACACCGGCGACACCCGCATCGTCTGGGCCCGTGACCTCGGGATCGACATGAACCCGGAGGGCAAGCCGGTGGCCGCGCCTGCCGCCTTCCCGCGGTACGTGAAGGCCTGAGCGCGGCCCCGCCCCGCCCGGGGGCGTGAGCACGGCGACGTCGGCACCCGCGCGGGTGCCGACGTCGCCTTTTCCCCGGGCCCCCTTAACGTGTCCGCTGCCACCCGTAGTGTCCCTCCCATCGGGTTCGAACACATGTTCGGGTACGATCGAGAGTGCGACCTCCGGTCCTCGGTCCCATCGCGGGCCGCGGCTTCCCGACTCTTCCCCTGCCTGCCGTCGCGGGTGGGTCGCGCTCCCGCCGTCCGTCGGCGCCCGCCGGCGGATCCGTCCGCAGCGCACACAGGGAGAGAGCAGCATGGGAGTCTTCACGCAGTCCGTGGCGGTGGAGCGCGCCCCGGATGGCGCGCCGCAGGGCCTGCATTGGAACGGGCGGGACTACGTCATCGCCGAGCGGCCGATGCGCTGGTTCGAGCGTCGCCGCTGGTGGGCCGAGGAGGTGCGGGCCGAGAAGGGCCGCGGGCCGGGCCTGGTGGACCATGAGATCTGGCGCCTGCAGGTGCGCCTCGCCCGGGCCGGCTCCGCCCCCGTGCAGACCCTGGACGTCGCCCACCACCTCGACTCCGGGCGTTGGCGCCTCATTCGCGTCCACGAGGTCGCTCATGACCTGCGGAGGACGGCGTGAGGTCCCGTCCGCCCCTCCGGGGCCTGCCCCCCGCTTCCGTCATTCGAACATGTGTTCTATTGTGGGTGAGTGGCCGCCTCGGCGGCCACAGGCCGCCCCGACCGCCTCCTTCCCCTGGCTCGGACCCCCGCACGCTTCCCGGCTCGTGCACCCGCCGCGCTTCCCGCGCCGCCCCCGTCGGAGACCCCGGCGGGGTGGTCCAGCACGTCCAGGAGAGCTCCCCATGGGTGACCGCACGCCCCCGCCCGTCCCGTTCCCCCATCTGCACGTGGCCTCGGCCTTCAGCGCCCACTACGGGGTGAGCTGGCCCGAGGACCTCGCCGCGGCCGCCGCCGCGGCGGGCATGGACCTGCTCGCGTGCACCGATCGCGACGGCCTCTACGGCATGGCCAAGCACGTGGGCGCGTGCCTGCAGCACGGCATCGCGCCCGTGGTCGGGGTGGACCTCGCCCTGCGCTGGTCGGAGGAGGACGGCGACGCCGGCCGGGCCGTCATCCTCGCCCGGGGCGGCTCCCACGGGTCCGGCTACCGCGCCCTGTGCCAGGTGATCTCCGCGGCCCATGCCCGTACCACCGGGGGAGCGGGCGGAGGCAGCCCCTGGGCCGCCGTCGCCGAGCTGGCGGAGGCCGCCGGGGGGCGCGTGCCCACCGCCGCCAACCCCGCGAACCCGCCGAGCCCGGAACTGTTCGTGCTCCTCGGGCCGGACTCGGACCTCGGACGCCACCTCGCCCGCCGCCGCTACGCCGCGGGAGTGGGCGCCCTGCGCCGGTGGCGCTCGGCCCTGCCCGCCGGATCTGTGCACGTCGACGTCGTCACGCACCTCTCCGCGCCCGGCCGACGGCTGGACACGGGCCACGCCGTGAAGATGCTGCGCGCCGCCCGGGACACCCGCACGCCCGCCGTGCTGACCAACGCCGTGCGGTACGCCGCCCCGGACGGCGCGGCCACCGCGGACGTCCTCGACGCCGCCCGGGCGCTGAGCTCCCTCGACGCCCTGCACGACCTGCAGCCCAACGGACAGGGCTGGCTCAAGCCCACCGAGCACATGCACCGGATCGCCCGTGAGGTGTGCGAGGCCGCGGACGAGCCTGCCGCGCCCCTCCTGGAGTCCACCCGCCGCCTGGCCGAGGCCTGCGCCCTCGACCCCGAGAGCGATCTCGGCTGGGGCCGGCCCCGGGTGCCCGAGGCCTCCGTCATCGGGGTGGACGGGCCGCCCGACCGCGTGCTGCACGAGCGGACCCTCGCCGGCCTGGCCGCCCGCTACCCGCGTCTGCACACCGGCTCCGGGTTCGGCACCAGTCAGGAGGCCCGCGACCTGCAGGACCGGGTCGAGCACGAGCTCGGGATCATCTCGCGCCTCGGGTTCGCGAGCTACTTCCTCACGGTGTCCTCCGTGGTTGACCTGATCGAGGGGATGGGCGTGCGGGTCTCCGCGCGCGGCTCCGGGGCGTCGTCGCTGGTGAACCACGCGCTGCGGATCTCCAACGTGGACCCCATGGCCAACGGCCTGATCATGGAGCGCTTCCTCTCGGACGCGCGCTCCACCCTGCCGGACATCGACATCGACGTGGAGTCCGCGCGCCGCCACGAGATCTACCGTGCCGTGTTCGAGCGCTTCGGGGCCGAGCGGACCACGCTCATGAGCATGCAGAACGCCTACCGGGCCCGCGGCGCCGTCCGGGACGCGGGGATGGCCCTGGGCCTGCCGGACGAGGACGTGGACGTCATCGCCAAGCAGCTGTGGCGCTTCTCCGCCTCCAGCTTCCGCGAGGCGCTGCAGCGCATGCCCGAGTTGGGGGAGCTCTCCCGCCGCGTGGAGTCCGGCCGCCGGGCGGGGCGGCATCAGCTGGACCTGCTGGTGGACATCACGGAGCGTCTCGATCGCCTGCCCCGGCACATCTCTATGCACCCGTGCGGCGTCATCCTCGGCGACGCCACCCTCCTGCACCGCACGCCCGTGCAGCCCTCGGGCATGGGCCTGCCGATGAGCCAGTTCGACAAGCACGACATGGACCCCATGGGCTTCCTCAAGCTGGACATCCTCGGCGTGCGCATGCAGTCGGCGATCGCCTACACGCTGGCGGAGGTGGAGCGCATCACGGGGGAGAGGCCGGACCTCGAGCGGGTCCCCCTCGACGACGAGGCGACCTTCGAGATGATCCGCACCACCCACACTCTCGGCTGCTTCCAGATCGAGTCGCCGGGCCAGCGGGAGCTGATCGGCAAGCTCGCCCCCCGCGAGTTCAACGACCTCACGGTGGACATCTCCCTCTTCCGTCCCGGCCCCATGCAGTCGGACATGGTACGGCCCTTCCTGGAGCAGCGGCACGGCTGGGCGGCGGCCCGCTGCCCGCACCCGCACCTCGAGCCCGTGCTCGCCGAGACGCACGGCGTCACCGTGTTCCACGAGCAGGTGCTGCGCACCATGGACGTCATGACCGGCTGTGGCCTGGCCCGCGCGGACGAGTTCCGCCGGCTCCTCGGCGGGCCCGCCGAGCGCACGGTGGAGGAGTACTTCCGCTCCCACGCGCTGGAGAAGGGGTACGACCTCGACGTGATCGACGAGGTCTGGGGCACCCTCCACGCCTTCGGCTCGTTCGGCTTCTGCAAGGCCCACGGCGCCGCGTTCGCCGTGCCCACCTACCAGTCCGCCTGGCTCAAGACGCACCACCCCGAGGCCTTCATGGCCGCCATCCTCGAGCATGACCCCGGCATGTACCCGGCCCGCCTCATGGTGGCCGAGGCCCGCCGCATGGGCATCCCCGTGCTCCCGGTGGACGTCAACGCCTCCACTCGGCACGTGCGCGTCGAGTGGGTGCCCTCGCACCCGGAGGTGGACGGCCACGGCCTCCACGGGGAGGGCGCCCACGACGACGGCGCGCGTCACCCCGCGGACGGCGGATGCGTGGACGACGACGGCGCGCCCGGTCCTTCCAGGCCCAGCACACCCGGCCCTTCGACGCCCGGCCCACCCGCACCCGGCCCACCCGCACCCGGCAGCTCCGCGACCGCCAGCTCCGCGACCGGTCCCGACGGCCGCGCTCGCGGTCGCTGGGGGATCCGCCTGCCCTTGACGAGCCTGTCCGGGTTGAGCGAGGCGGAGGTCGAGCGCCTCGACGCGGGCCGCCCCTACCACTCCCTCGCCGACGTCCGGGACCGTGCCCGGCCCACCAGCCGCAACCTGGAGCGGCTCGCCCAGCTCGGCGCCCTCGACTGCCTGCTGCCGCCCGGCGGGGCGTCTCGCACCGACCTCGTGCACCACCTCGAGCTGCAGCACTCCAGTACGCGGGGCACCGGTCCGGGCCGCGGGGCCACCCGTTCGCGGCCCCCGCGGACCCGCCAGGTGGACGGTCAGCTGGCCCTGGACCTGCCGGACACCGAGCTCAGCGCCCTCACCCCGATGTTCCCGTCCCCGCCCACGGCCGCGCAGGTGCGCACCGAGCTGGACCTCACCGCTCTGGACGTGACCGCCCATCTCATGGACTCCCACGCGCCGTACCTCGACGCCCTCGGGATCACCCGCGCGAAGGACCTGCTGCGACTGCGCTCGCAGTCGCGCGTGCTCGTGGCGGGGGTGCGCGTGGCCACGCAGACCCCGCCCATGCGCAGCGGCAAGCGGGTGGTGTTCCTCTCCGTGGACGACGGGACGGGCTGCGTCGACGCGTCCTTCTTCACCGAGGCCCAGCACGCCTCGGGGGAGATGCTCTTCTCGGCGCGCCTCCTGCTGATCGAGGGGACCACGCGACGCACCGGCCCGCAGGCCGTCTCGGTGCAGGCCGTCCGCGCATGGGACCTGCACCGCTCCGAGACCCTGCCCGACCCCGACTACCTCGACGCCACCCGGGAGCAGTGGCGGCGCTGGCTGGCCGCCGACCGGAAGGCGGCCGCGGTCCGGCGTCGCGGCGGCACGCCGGGCGGGCCCGGCGGCGGGGCGTCCCTGCCGGACATCCCGCACCACGGCACCGGCGGCTGGCCGGTCAAGGTGCGCCCCGAGGCGCTCGTCGCCCAGGACGCCGAGCGCGTGGAGGCCGGGGCGAGCGCCGGGACGCCGCAGGCCACGGCCGAGGCCCCGGGGTGCAGCACGCCCATCCCGGTGCCCCACCCGGACACGTGGGAGCTGCTGCCCACGCCGGAGCGGTGAGCCGTCCGGCACGGATGAGGGGCTGCTTAACGTGTCCGGGCCCCGTGATGGACTGCATGAGGAAAGGGGGGAAGAGACATGGACGTGATCGGTGAGACCAGGCGCGTGATGAACCCGTCTGCGCGCCTCGGCAACGCCGCTGACGGCGCCGGCAGCGGCAGTGCAGACCGGAGTTCCGGCGAAGGCCTCGGCGAGGGTCCACGATCGCCTCTCGGCGCGCCGGTCGCGGACCTGCTCGGGGCCGCGCAGTCGGAGGTCCTGGCTCTGCTCGAACGGCTCGGGGACCCGGAGTGGCCCCCGGAGGTCGAGGACCTGCGGCTCCCGGCCCTGCTCCAGGAGGTGGAGCGGCTCGCGCGCACCGTCGCCGCGGTGCAGACCTCCCTCGCCGGGCACCTCGCCCAGGTCTACGGGCACGAGGCGGATCGTCATGAGCTCCTGGGCATCCCGCCGGGCAAGAGCCCCCACCGGGACGAGGCCGACTGCCTGCGCTCCCTCCTCCACATCGACCGCCGGGACGCCCAGCGCCGACTCCGCCGAGCCGAGGCCACCCGACCCCAGCGCGCCTTCGCCACGGCGCCGGTCGCGGAGCCGCAGCTGCCCGCCATCGCCCGTGTGGTGGCGGCCGGGGCCGCCGAGCCGGGGGCCTGCGACGTCGTGATCGAGACGCTGACGCGTGCACGCACCGACGCCCTGATCGCCGGCGTGCCTCGGGACGAGGTCGAGCACCTGGTCGACGCGGGAGAGGCCATCCTGGCGGACCAGCTCCAGCGGATCGAGCCGGACGGCATCCGTCGGCTCTGCGCCCGGTGGCGTCAGAACCTCGACGCCCTCGTCATGCCGGACACCGCCGCGCCCACGGAAGCGGAGCTGAACGCCGCCCAGGGACTGTTCCACCGGGGCCAGCGCCGTGGGCTGCACCGGTGGGACCTCCACCTCACCGACGCCCAGCATGAGGTCCTGCAGACCGTGGCATCCGCCGCGACGAACCCCCGCGCCGTTGCCGGCGTGCAGGACGCCGGCTCGGCCCCGGATCCCCGGACGCGCGGGCAGCGGCAGGCGGACACGCTGGTGAGCGCCCTCCAGGCGGCCCTCGCGCATGCCGGTGCGGAGGCATTGCCCTCCACCGGCGGGAACCGTCCGCAGGTGCTCGTCACGATCGACCATCGGACGCTCCTCGGGGAGCTGCGCGCCGCCGCCGACGGACGCATGGGGTCCGCCGTGTCCACGGCCGACCTCACTGGACCGATCGACCCCCGCGAGATCCGGCGCATCGCCTGCGACGCGGACATCATCCCCGCCGTCCTGGGCGGCGAGGGGGAGATCCTCGACCTCGGCCGGGCGCGTCGTCTCTTCACCCGTGCCCAGCGGCGGGCCGTGACGGCGCGGGACGGCGGATGCGCCGCACCCGGCTGCGCGCTGCCCGCCAGCTGGTGCGAGGTCCATCACATCGGCCACTGGGAGCACGGCGGGCCCACGGACGTGGCCAACGGCGTGCTGCTCTGCTCGCACCATCACCAGGCCGTGCACGCCGGGTGGTGGGAGGTGTCGGTCATCGAGGGCGTCCCGTGGTTCGTCCCGGCCCGCCACCTCGACCCGGACCGCACGCCGCGCCGGAACCAGCATCACCGGACACGCCCGGGCCCACCCGGGGCGGCTCCTGCTCCGGCGAGGCGGGAACCACTCCCTCCGCCGGAGCGACCAGCCCTCCCCGAGCCCTGGACCCGGCTTCAACCGCCCCTGCGGATCGGTCGCGCCCAACGGAGCCCCGGCGGGTGGGAGGAGTCCGCCGCGTCGACGCGGGTCGGCGCCCTCCTGCGTCGTCGCCGCCCTGTTCCCGCCCGCCCCTAGAATGGGGGCGGCTGGCGGTGGCCTCCGTATGCCACACGCCCAGAAGCCTGACCCGAGAAGGAGCACCGTGTCCGAGCCGAAGAACATCCTGCTGACCGTGGACGGCCAGATGCGGGAGGTGACGCACGGCATCACCGGCCTGGAGCTCTTCCGGGAGCAGCCCACCACGGTGGTCATGCGCGTGGACGGCCACCTGTGGGACCTCGCCCGCGCAATCCCGGCCGGCGCCAGCGTCGAGGCCGTGGACATCACCGAGCCCGAGGGCCTGAACGTGCTGCGCCACTCGACCGCCCACGTGATGGCCCAGGCGGTGCAGCAGCTGCGCCCCGACGCCAAGCTCGGCATCGGCCCGTACATCACGGACGGCTTCTACTTCGACTTCGACGTCGCCGAGCCCTTCACCCCGGAGGACCTCAAGCAGCTCGAGAAGATGATGCTGAAGATCGTCAACGCGAACCAGCAGTTCCGCCGCCGCGTGGTCACCGAGGACGAGGCCCGCGCCGAGATGGCGGAGGAGCCGTACAAGCTCGAGCTCCTGGGCAAGAAGAACGAGGCCGACACCGCGGGCGAGGGCGCCTCCGTGGAGGTCGGCGCCGGCGAGATCACGGTCTACGACAACGTGGACCGCAAGTCCGGCGACGCCGTGTGGTGCGACCTGTGCCGCGGCCCGCACCTGCCGAACACGAAGCTCATCTCCAACGCCTTCGCGCTGACCCGCTCCGCGGCCGCCTACTGGCTGGGCAACGAGAAGAACAAGCAGCTGCAGCGCATCTACGGCACCGCCTGGCCCACCAAGGCCGACCTGAAGGCCTATCAGGAGCGGCTTGCCGAGGCCGAGCGACGCGACCACCGCAAGCTGGGCGCGGAGATGGACCTCTTCTCCTTCCCGGACGAGCTCGGCTCGGGCCTGCCCGTGTTCCACCCGCGCGGCGGCATCATCCGCAAGACGATGGAGGACTACTCGCGCCGCCGCCATGAGGAGGCCGGCTACGAGTTCGTCTACACGCCGCACATCACGAAGCAGCACCTCTACGAGGTCTCCGGGCACCTGGACTGGTACGCGGACGGCATGTTCCCGCCCATGCAGATCGACGAGCAGCGCGACCCGGAGACCGGCGAGGTCACCCGGCAGGGGCAGAACTACTACCTCAAGCCGATGAACTGCCCCATGCACAACCTCGTGTTCCGCTCCCGCGGCCGCTCGTACCGCGAGCTGCCGCTGCGCCTCTTCGAGTTCGGCTCCGTGTACCGCTACGAGAAGTCCGGCGTGGTCCACGGCCTGACCCGCGTGCGCGGCATGACCCAGGACGACGCCCACATCTACTGCACGCGCGACCAGATGAAGGACGAGCTCACCACGACGCTCACCTTCGTCCTCGACCTGCTCAAGGACTACGGCCTGGACGACTTCTACCTCGAGCTGTCCACGCGTGACCCGGAGAAGTCGGTCGGCTCGGACGACATCTGGGAGGAGGCCACCCGCACCCTCGCCGAGGTCGCCGAGGGCTCCGGCCTCCAGCTCGTCCCGGATCCGGGCGGCGCCGCGTTCTACGGGCCGAAGATCTCCGTGCAGGCCAAGGACGCGATCGGCCGCACCTGGCAGATGTCCACCATCCAGCTGGACTTCAACCTGCCCGAGCGGTTCGACCTCGAGTACCAGGCCGCCGACGGCACGCGTCAGCGCCCCGTGATGATCCACCGCGCCCTCTTCGGCTCGATCGAGCGCTTCCTCGGCGTGCTCACCGAGCACTACGCGGGCGCCTTCCCGGCGTGGCTCGCCCCCGAGCAGGTCGTGGCCATCCCCGTGGCCGAGGCGTTCAACGACTACCTGGCCGACGTCGTCGCGAAGCTGCGCGCCGAGGGGATCCGGGCCCGCCTGGACGACTCCTCGGACCGCTTCCCGAAGAAGATCCGCACGGCCTCCAAGGAGAAGGTGCCGTTCGTGCTCATCGCGGGCGGCGAGGACGCCGAGGCCGGCGCGGTCAGCTTCCGCTTCCGCGACGGGTCGCAGGACAACGGCGTTCCCGTGGACGAGGCCATCGCCCGCATCGTGAAGGCGGTCCGGGAGCGCGAGGTCACGGCGTGAGCACCCCCGACGGCGACGCCGCGGCGACGGACGGCTTCGGGCTGCCCGGCGTCCCGGACGCCTTCGATCGGCTCTGGAACCCGCACCGCATGGCGTACATCAACGCCGGACCGGACCAGGTGAAGGACGAGCACACGTGCCCGTTCTGCGCGGCGCCGCATCGCACGGACGAGGAGTCGCTGATCGTGCACCGCGGGCGCACGGCCTTCGTGATCCTCAACCTGTTCCCGTACAACCCGGGGCACCTGCTGATCTGCCCGTACCGCCACGTGCCCATGTACACGGACATCACGGCGGAGGAGACGGCGGAGATGGCGGAGCTGGCCCAGACGGCCATGCTCGCCCTCGAGGGGGCCAGCCGCCCCAAGGGCTTCAACCTGGGCATGAACCAGGGCGTGGCCGGGGGAGCGGGCATCGCGGCACACCTGCACCAGCACGTGGTGCCGCGGTGGACCGGCGACGGCAACTTCCTGCCGATCATCGCGCACACCAAGAACATGTCCCAGACCCTGGGCCAGACCCGCGACCTCCTCGTGGCAGCCTGGCCCGCAGCGGCCGCCGAGCTCACCGCCCGCAGGAGGCGCGACGCCGGGGCAGAGCCCGACGCTCCCGGCGCTCCGGACGCTCCCGGCGACGCGACGCCCGCCGCGGCACCGCAGGGGGACGTGCGCTGATGCTGGACCGGCATGCCCGCGGGGTGACCACGCGCGTCTTCCTGCCCGTGGCCCGCGGGCTGCTGCGCGCCGGCGTCAGCCCGGACGCCGTGACGGTGACGGGCACCGTGGGCGTGAGCCTCGGCGCGCTCGTGTTCTACCCGCTCGGCGAGCTGTTCTGGGGGACGATCGTCATCACCCTGTTCGTGTTCTCGGACCTCGTGGACGGCATCATGGCCCGCGAGGCCGGGACCACGGGCCGCTGGGGATCCTTCCTGGACTCGACCCTGGACCGCGTGCAGGACGCCGCCGTGTTCCTCGGCGTGCTGTGGTGGGGCTTCGGCGTCGGGGACAACCCGACCGTGGGCGTCCTCGCCGCCTCCTGCCTGGCGCTCGGCATGCTCGTGTCCTACGCCCGGGCCAAGGCCGAGTCGCTCGGGTTCACCGCCAACGTGGGCATCGCCGAGCGCGCCGAGCGGCTCGTGGCCACGCTGGTGGCGGTGGGCCTCACGGGCCTGGGGCTGCCGCCCGTCCTGCTCACCGTGGTCCTCGCGCTGCTCGCGCTCGCCTCCGTGGTGACCGTGCTGCAGCGGGTCGCCGCGGTGCGTCGCCAGGCCCGCGCGTCCGCGGCCTGAAGCACCCTGCCGCCTCAGCCAGCAGTCACCTCAGTCGGCAGCGATCGCCGCCACGACGGCGCCGCTCACCGCGACGAGGTCGGCGGGGGCCAGCTCGACGTCGAGCCCACGCTGCCCGCCCGAGAGGTACATCACCTCTCCTGTGAGGGCGGACGCGTCCACCACCACGGGGTGCCGGTTCCGCTGTCCCAGCGGGGAGATGCCGCCCCGCACGTAGCCGGTGCGCCGCTCGGCCACCGCGAGGTCGGCCATCACCGCCTTTTTCACCCCCAGCGCTGCCGCGGCGGCGCGCAGGTCCAGCTTCCCGGACACGGGCACGACGCACGCGGCCAGCGAGCCGTCCGGCAGGGCCACCATCAGGGTCTTGAACAGACGCTCCGGGGGGACCTCCAGCGCGTGGGCCACCTGCGCGCCGAAGCTCTCGCCGCCGCCGTCGAGGGCCACCTCGAACGTGTGGAGCACGTGCGGCACCCCGGCCGCCACGAGCGCCGCGACGGCGGGGGTCGCCGTGTGCTTCAGCGCGCCCCGATCCGTGCCGCCCCGCCTCCGTGCCATGCCGGCCGTCCTCGCCGGCTCAGAGGCCGGCCTGCTCGCGCACGTTGCGCTTGATCCGCCCGAGCATGGCGGACATGCCGCGCAGCCGCAGCGGGGTCAGCGCCTTCTGCAGGCCCAGCTTCGCCGGGATGTCCTCGGGGACGTCCAGGACCTCGCGCGCCGTGGACCCGTCGAGCCCCTGGGAGAGGACGGAGGCGAATCCGCGCGTCGTGGGTGCCTCCCGCGGCGCCGTGATGTACAGGCGCACCACCGCGTCCGGGCCCGGCTCGCCCTCCAGCTCGACCGCGAGGAACAGGGGCGACTGGCACTCGACCACCTGCTCCATCTCGGCCTCGTGGCCGTGGAAGCGGGCGGGCAGCTCCGCCAGCTCGTCGGAGAACTCCAGCAGCAGCTCGAGCTTCTGCGGATCGGGCACCCCCGCGAAGTCGTCGATGATCTCGGACAGGGCGGCGGGGGTCGCGGTCGACTCGGTCATGGTCACCCAGTCTAGTGACGGCCGCCCGCACGGCGGTCAACGGTCCCGCCTGCCCCTTCCTAGACTGGAGCCCATGTCATCCGTCTCACACCAGTTCCACGACGCAGGGGATTCGTCAGCGCCCGCCGTCGCCATCGACCCCGACGCCGACCCCACACCGGACCGCCGTGTCGAGCGGGGGTGGGTCGTCTCGCTCTTCGGCACGGCCGTCGGCGCGGGAGTCCTGTTCCTGCCGATCAAGGCGGGCCTGGGCGGCGTGTGGCCGCTCATCATCGCCACCCTCCTGATCGCCCCCATGACGTACTTCTCCCACCGGGCGCTCTCCCGGTTCGTGTGCGCGTCCCCCAACCCGGGCGACGACATCACCGCCGTGGCCCGCAGCACGTTCGGACCCGGGGTCGGCGGGTTCATCTCCGTCCTGTACTTCCTGGCGATCTACCCGATCGTGCTGATCTACGGCGTCTCCATCACCAACACGGTGGACTCGTTCATGGTGAACCAGCTGGGCCTGGCCTCCCTGCCCCGCCCGCTGCTCTCGTTCGTGCTGATCGCCCTCATGATGGCCGTGATGATCGCCGGGCAGAAGCTCATGCTCGCGATCACCGGGTGGCTGGTCTACCCCCTGATCCTCATCCTCTTCGGGGCGAGCCTCTACCTCATCCCGTCCTGGAAGCCGGACGCCCTCTTCACCGGCGGCCCGGTGGACCTGGGCGGCATCCTGCTCTCCACGTGGCTGGTCATCCCCGTCCTGGTGTTCGCGTTCAACCACTCGCCGGCGATCTCCCAGTTCTCCCTGGCCATGCAGCGCCAGTACGGAGCGGGCGCGGCCACGCGCGCCTCGGCGGTGCTGGCCAAGGTCACGGGCCTGCTCGTCGTCTTCACCATGTTCTTCGTGTGGTCCTGCGTGCTGGCGCTCGGCCCGGACGGCATGGCCGAGGCCCAGGAGCAGAACCTCCCGGTGCTGTCCTACCTGGCCAACGTCCACGGCTCGCCGCTGATCTCGCTGCTCGGCCCGGTCGTCGCGTTCCTGGCGATCGTCTCCTCCTTCTTCGGCCACTACCTCGGCGCGGCCGAGGGCGCCGCCGGCGTCGTCCGCTCCCTGGTGGACAAGGACGGCTCCCGCATCAGCGCCCGCACCCTGCGCCTGGTCATCGCCGTCGTCATCTTCTTCACGACCTGGGCCGCGGCGATCGCCAACCCCAGCGTCCTCGGCCTCATCGAGACCGTCGGCGGGCCGGTGATCGCCATGATCCTGTTCCTCATGCCGATCTACGCGATCCACCGGCTGGACGCCCTCGCCCCCTACCGGGGGAAGGCCTCCAACGTGTTCGTGGTCCTCGCCGGCCTCGCAGCCGTGAGCGCCCTCGTCTACGGCATCGTCCGCAGCGTCACCGGCGCCTGAGGTCGCGCCGACGCGCCTCACGCCGACACGAGTCCGGCCCTCACCCCGCGGGGTGAGGGCCGGACTCGTCCAGGGCGGCGGGCGCCGCGCGTGCGACGGTTCCGTGACGGTTCAGCGGTGGATCAGCGCGCGGGCGCCGCGCCGGGCTCCTCGCCCAGGGCGATCGGCAGGCGGACGCCGTTGCCCCACTCGGTCCACGAGCCGTCGTAGTTGCGGACGTCCTCGTGGCCCAACAGGTGCTTGAGGACGAACCAGGTGTGGGACGAGCGCTCGCCGATGCGGCAGTAGGCGATCACGTCGTCGCCCTCCTTCAGGCCGGCGCCGTCGCGGTAGATCTCCTCGAGCTCGGCGCGGGACTTGAAGGTGCCGTCCTCGTTCGCGGCCTTCGCCCAGGGCACGGAGGCCGCGGTCGGGATGTGGCCGCCGCGCAGCGTGCCCTCCTGCGGGTAGCCGGCCATGTGGGTGGTCTCGCCCGTGTACTCGGCGGGGGAGCGGACGTCGATCAGCGGCGTGGTGCCGATCGCGGCGAGGACGTCCTCGCGGGCGGCGCGCTCAGTGGTGTCGTCGCGCTGCACCACGGGGTACTCGGCGCGCTCGACCTGCGGGACCTCGCGGGTGGTCTCGCGGCCCTCGGCGATCCACTTGTCGCGGCCGCCGTCCATGAGGCGCACGTCCTCGTGGCCGTAGAGGGTGAAGACCCAGAGGGCGTAGGCGGCCCACCAGTTGGACTTGTCGCCGTAGAAGACCACGGTGGTGTCGCGGGAGATGCCCTTCGAGGCGGCCAGCTCGGCGAACGCCTCGGGGCCCACCAAGTCGCGGGCCACGGGGTCGTTGAGCTCGGTGTGCCAGTCGATCCGCTGGGCGCCGGGGACGTGGCCGGTGGCGTACAGCAGGGCGTCCTCATTGGACTCCAGGACCACGACGTCCGCGTCGTGGACGTGGTCGGCGACCCACTGCGTGGAGACGAGCTTCTCGGGATGGGCGTACTCGGTGGTCTGCGCGGTGTTCTCGGTCATGGGTGCCACATTACGCCAGGCCGATGATGCGTAATGGGGAAGGCGAGCCTCAATCCGGACACGCGGGGTCACACGCCGGGCAGCAGACGGGGCCTCCCGACGCCGGGGGCGGGTCCGCCCGGCGCCGGGCCGGGGCGGGCACCCCCTGGGGCGGCCACGACCGCGCCGGTAGCATGGCCCGGTAGTCCGCCCCCCCACATCAAGGATGGAGCACCCCGTGGCCCAGACCGTCCACCTCGCCGACCGCTCGCCGCAGGTCACCCCGGACCAGCTGCTCGCCGGCTTCCATCCCTCCTACCGGTTCGGGGAGGTGTCCTTCGACTCCTACATCCCGGATCCCGCGCATCCCTCCCAGGCCGAGGCCGTGCAGCGGCTGCGCGACTTCGCCGCGTCGATCGGGCGCCCCGCGGCCGGGGGCGGCGGCGGCTTCTTCGGCGGGCTGTTCGGCGGCGGCCGTCCCAAGGCCTCGGCCCAGCCGGCCGGCATCTACCTCGACGGCGGCTTCGGCGTCGGCAAGACCCACCTGCTGGCCTCCACGTGGCACGCCGCCCCGGGGCCCAAGGCGTTCGGCACGTTCGTGGAGTACACCAACCTGGTGGGCGCGCTGGGCTTCCGCAACGCGGTGGACGTGCTCACGCAGTACACGCTCGTGTGCATCGACGAGTTCGAGCTCGACGACCCGGGGGACACGGTCCTGATGTCCCGCCTCATGCGCGAGCTGGCCGACGCGGGCGTGCGCCTCGTGGCCACCTCCAACACCCTGCCGGGCTCGCTCGGCGAGGGACGGTTCGCGGCGCAGGACTTCAAGCGCGAGATCCAGGTGCTCTCCGAGCAGTTCGACGTCATCCGCGTCGACGGCGAGGACTACCGCCACCGCGGGCTCGCCGCCGCCCCGGCCCCGCTGCCGGACGCCGAGGTGGAGCGCACCGTGCAGGCCAACTTCCCGCACGCCGGCGTCGTCGCGGTGGACGACTTCGATGCGCTCACCGCGATGCTCTCCCGCGTCCACCCCTCGCGCTATCGCGAGCTCGTCAAGGACGTCGACGTCGTCGCGCTCCACGGTGTGCGCACCATCACGGACCAGGCCACGGCCCTGCGGTTCGTGGTGTTCGCGGACCGGCTCTACGACAAGGACGTGCCCGTCGTCGCCTCCGGCGTGCCGTTCGACGACCTGTTCACCCAGGAGATGATGCACGGCGGGTACATGAAGAAGTACTTCCGCACCGTCTCCCGCATGACCGCGCTCGTGCGCGAGGGACAGCTGGGCGAGGTCGAGGCGAAGTGACCCGCTGAGCCGGGGCGGGCCGCGCGCCCGTCCCGGCATGGGCCGCGCTGGCCCCGGCCGCCGACGACGACGAAGGCCCCCTCCCGTGCGGGGAGGGGGCCTTCGAGGTGGAGCGGATGACGAGATTCGAACTCGCGACCTCCACCTTGGCAAGGTGGCGCTCTAGCCAGCTGAGCTACATCCGCGTGGCCTGCCCCGCGAGGGGGTCAGTCCGTGCGCGATACTGGGATCGAACCAGTGACCTCTTCCGTGTCAGGGAAGCGCGCTACCGCTGCGCTAATCGCGCTCATCCATTCCGAGGAACGGTGAACATGCCGCCACCCTCATGCCGGGGGACTGCGAGGTCGGGACGGGATTCGAACCCGCGTATACGGCTTTGCAGGCCGCTGCCTCGCCTCTCGGCCACCCGACCAGGGGTGAAGGTGGAGCGAGCGGATGACGAGATTCGAACTCGCGACCTCCACCTTGGCAAGGTGGCGCTCTAGCCAGCTGAGCTACATCCGCAGAAGGGAACCGGGAGCCCGTTCCGAAGAACCGAAACCGCGATTTCCAACGAGAAAGAACTCTAGACCATGCCGAGCCCTCCCGCCAAATCGGCCCCGTGCCGGCGTGTCCGGGCGGATCCTGACCGTCCCCGCCGCCCTGTCCCGTCCGGGGCGTTTGAGAGGATGTCTGACCATGACCCAGCCACGACTCGCGCACCAGACGCCGTCCGGACGCATGTACGCCCGCTCGCTCTCGGGCCTGCCCGAAGTCCCCTCCATCACGACGGTGATCGGCATGGAGAAGACGGACCTGGACGGCTGGATCGGATGGATGGCCGCGGACGCCGTGGTCAAGGACGAGCGCCTGGCCCAGGCGGTCGGCTCCTCCGCCCGCCTGCGGGAGGTCGCCCGCCAGTCGGCGGACGCGGCCGCGCGCTTCCGCGACGCCGCGGCCGAGCGCGGAGACCGCGTCCACGACTACGCGGAGCAGGTCTCGCGCCGCGCCCTCGGGCAGCCGCACACCATGGCCGAGGCCCGGGCCGCACTGATCGAGCAGGGGGAGGGGGCCTACGCAGACCGCTTCGACGAGTGGTGGGACCTCTACGACGTGAGGCCAGTGGCCGCAGAGATCACCGTGTGGAACCACACCGTGGGCTACGCCGGCACCCTGGACCTCGTGGCGCGGATCGGCGGTCGGCTGTGCCTGATCGACTACAAGACCAAGGGCACCGGCAGGGACGGCCGCGTCAAGGCGCTCGACCCGAAGGTGGTCATGCAGCTCACCGCGGGCCTCAAGGCGGAGGAGTCGCTCGTGGACGCCGAGGCCGGCACGTGGGAGCCCTGGCAGCACGGCGGCGCGGAGATGCTGCTCGGCGTCGCCCTGGGGGAGACGGAGGTGGCCGTCCACCAGGCCAACCCCGCCGTGCTGCCGCGGCACTGGCACAAGTTCTGGGCGCTGCGCCAGGTGTGGACGCACGCGCAGGCCGTCGCCGACGCCGGCCCGGCGCTGCGCGTGATCGGCCCGCCCCCGGTGGCGGTCCCGGCAGCGTCGGCGGGCGGCCTGGAGGCCGCCCGCGCGGCGGCCTTCGGCGGGGCGGCGGAGCCGACCGGCACCGGGTCCGCGGCCGCGGAGGCGGGCCCGGCCGATAGGGTGACCGCGTGACCGTCCTCCCCCTCCGCACCGTGCCCGATCCCGTGCTGCGCACCCCCGCCGCGCCCGTCCCCGCGGGCGTCGACGTGCGCCGCCTCGTCGCGGACATGGTCGAGACCATGCACGCCGTCGGCGGCGTGGGGCTCGCCGCCCCGCAGGTGGGCGTGGGCCTGCGGGTCTTCGTGTTCGACGTGGACGGCGTGGCCGGCCACGTGGTGAACCCCGTGCTGGTCCGGGGCGAGGAGACCAGCCGGGACCTCGGCGAGGGCTGCCTCTCCGTGCCCGGGCTGCGCTACCACCCCGCGCGCGCCGTCGAGGCCGTCGTGACCGGCGTCGACGTGGACGGGGCGCCCGTCGAGCACCGGGGGACGGGCCTGGTGGCCCGCTGCCTGCAGCACGAGGCCGACCACCTCGACGGCATGCTCTACATCGACCGGCTCGACGGCGACGAGCGCCGCGAGGCCCGCCGCCGCCTGCGGGCCGGCGAGGTCGACCGCACCGCCGCCCGGGTGAGCGCGGAGCGCGCCGCCGCCGTCGGCTCCGTCTTCGCCGGATCGGCCCGGGGAGGCGGCCGATGAGCGCCCCCCTGCGCGTCCTCTTCGCCGGCACGCCGGCCACCGCCGTGCCCGTGCTGCGCGCCCTGCTGGCCTCCGACCACGAGGTCGTGGGCGTCCTCACCCGCCCGGACGCTCCCGTCGGCCGCAAGCGGGTGCTCACGCCCTCGCCCGTCGCGGCGGCGGCGGCCGAGGCCGGGCTCCCCGCTGTCAAGGCGGATCGCCTGCGCGGCGAGGCCGGCGCCGAGGCGGTGGCCTCGATCCGCGGGCTGGACGCCGACGTCGCAGTGGTCGTCGCCTACGGGGCGCTCGTCCCCGCCGACGCGCTGCGGATCCCGCGCCTGGGGTGGCTCAACCTGCACTTCTCGCATCTGCCCGCCTACCGCGGCGCCGCCCCGGTGCAGCGCGCCGTGATGGACGGCGCCGCGGTGACGGGGGCGGACGTGTTCCAGCTCGAGGAGGGCCTGGACACCGGCCCGGTGTTCGCCCGCCTCACGCGCGAGGTGGCCCCCGACGAGACCTCGGGCGACCTGCTGGCGGACCTCGCCGAACGGGGCGGCCCGCTGGTGCTGGACGTGCTCGACGCGCTCGCGGACGGCACCGCCGTCGCCGCGCCCCAGGAGGGCGAGCCCACCCACGCCGCCAAGCTCACCGCCGCGGACGGCCTGGTGGACGCCGCCGCCCCCGCCGGCCGGGTGGCCGCGCGCATCAACGGTGTCACCCCCGAGCCGGGCGCCTGGGGCTGGCTGGCGGCCCGCGCAGACGCCGAGCCCGTGCGCTTCAAGCTCGGCGGCGTCGCCCCCGTGGCCGAGGACGACGCCGCCTGGCCGGCCGAGCTCGCGCCGCTGGCCCCGGGACGCATCGCCGTGGTGGCCAAGGGCGCCTGGCTGCGGACCGACGACGGCGCGGTGCGGCTGAGCACGGTCCAGCCGGCCGGCAAGACGACCATGCCCGCCCTCGACTGGGCGCGCGGCGCCGGCGAGGGCGCCACGCTCCTCTCCGGCGCCGCGCTCGCGGCCCACGGGGAGCGGGAGCAGCAGCGGGCGGCCGAACGGGCCGCCGCACGGCAGGAGGGACGAGCATGAGCGGAGCATCCGAGGGGACCGGCGGCCAGGGCCGCGGGCGCGGCGGCGCCGGAGGCGGAGAGCGCTCCGGCCGGCCGGCCGCAGCCGGCAAGGGCGGGCGCGGCGAGCCCCGCCGCGACGCGCAGGGGCGCACCCGCAGCCGCGGCCGCTCCGGAGCGGGACGGCAGTTCTCGTCCCAGGCGCCCTCGCAGCGCTCCCGCAGCGCCGACCCCGCGCGCCGGGTGGCGTTCGAGGCCGTGCGCGCCGTCCACGCCGAGGACGCCTACGCGAACCTCGTGCTGCCCCCGCGCATCCGCCAGGCCCGGCTGGACCGCCGCGACGCCGCCTTCGCCACGGAGCTGGCCTACGGCACCCTGCGCGGCCGCGGACTCTACGACGCCGTCCTGGCCCGCTGCGTGGACCGTCCCCTGGAGCAGATCGACCCGCCCGTGCTGGACGCGCTGCGCCTCGGCGCCCACCAGCTGCTCGCCATGCGCGTGCCCGCGCATGCCGCGCTCGACGCCACGGTCGCGCTCGTGCGCTCCGAGATCGGCGCCGGGCCGTCCGGCTTCGTCAACGCCGTCCTGCGCCGTGTCTCCGAGCGCCCGCTCGAGGACTGGCTGGCCGACGTCGCCCCGGCCGACGGCGGCGACGCCGCCCTGGCGGTGCGCACCTCCCATCCCGTGTGGATCGTGCGCGCACTGCGCCAGGCGCTCGCCGCCCACCCCGGCGCGGACGCCGACCAGATCGAGGAGCTGCTCGCCGCGGACAACGCGGCACCGGTGGTGAACCTCGTGGCCCTGCCCGTCGACGGCGGGGAGGAGGCGCTCGCCCGGGTGATCGCGGACGGCGCCGAGCCCGGCCCGCTGGCTCCCGGCTCCGCCCTGCACGCCGGCGGCGACGCCTCCCGCCTGCCCGGGGTGCGTGAGGGCCTCGTCCGGGTGCAGGACGTCGGCTCCCAGCTGACGGCCCGCGCCCTCGTGGCCGTGCCCCGCGAGTCCGACGCCTCCGAGCGGGCCGAGCGCTGGCTCGACCTGTGCGCGGGGCCCGGCGGCAAGGCCGCCCTGCTGGCCGCGCTGGCCGCCGAGCGCGGCGCCACGCTCACGGCCAACGAGCTCGCCCCGCACCGCACCGACCTGGTCCGCTCCGCCCTGGCCGCCGTGCCGCGGGAGGCCTGGACGGCGCACACGGGGGACGGGCGGCGGATCGCCGACGCGGTGGAGACCCCGGGGGACGGCTACGACCGGATCCTCGTGGACGCCCCCTGCACCGGCCTGGGCGCCCTGCGCCGCCGGCCCGAGTCCCGCTGGCGCCGCACGCCGGCCGACCTCGCCGAGCTCACCGGTCTGCAGGCCGAGCTCCTGGACGCCGCCGTCTCCGTCCTCGCTCCCGGCGGCGTGCTCGCCTACGTCACGTGCTCCCCGCACGTGGCCGAGACGACGGTCCAGGTCCAGGACCTGCTGCGCCGCCACCCGCGGCTCGAGCAGGTCGACGCCCCGGCGGCGCTCGCGGAGGTCGCGCTCGCGGACCTCGGGCTCGGCGGTGCCCCGGCCGGCGGCGGCGCCGGTGACGGCGGGGCGGACGACGGACCCCCGGCCGAGGAGGCCACGGCCCGCACCGCCCAGCTCTGGCCCCACCGCCACGGCACGGACGCGATGTTCCTCGCCCTGTTCCGGGCGCCGGCGGAGGGTGAGGACCGTGGCTGAGGGTCCGCACGCCCCGCGTCTGCACAGCCCCCGTCTCCACCCCTCGATCCTCTCGGCGGACTTCGCCCGGCTGGCGGAGGAGCTCGCCCGCATCCCGAGTGCGGACGCGGTGCACGTGGACGTGATGGACAGCCACTTCGTCCCGAACCTGACGCTCGGCCTGCCCGTCGTCCAGGCCATCCGGGCCGCCACGGCGCTTCCCCTGGACATCCACCTGATGATCGCCGACGCCGACCGGTGGGCCCCGGACTACGCCGAGGCCGGCGCCGAGTCCGTGACCTTCCACGCCGAGGCCTCCGGCGCCCCCGTACGCCTGGCCCGCGAGCTGCGCGCCCGCGGGTCCCGGGCGGGCATGGCGCTCAAGCCGGCCACCCCCGTCGAGCCGTACCTGGACATGCTCCCCGAGCTGGACATGCTCCTGCTGATGACGGTGGAGCCCGGCTTCGGGGGCCAAGCGTTCCTGGACGTCGTGCTGCCCAAGATCCGCCGCGCCCGCGCCGCCCTGGACGGCGCCGCGACTCCGCTCGCCCTCCAGGTGGACGGCGGCGTCAACCGGGACACGATCGAGCGCGCGGCCGAGGCCGGGGCGGACACCTTCGTGGCCGGCTCCGCCGTGTTCGGCGCCGACGATCCGGACGCGGCCGTCGTCGCCCTGCGGGACGCCGCGCGTCACGCCTGCGGCTGAACACCCTCGGCCCGCAGCGCCGGCCCCGCGAACCCTCGAGGCCGCGTGGCATACTGGCGCACGCAACGTGCTCCGAGATGCGGTGGAAGTCCGCACCGGCGGTGACAGCCCGCTAACCGCGCGCCCCGCCCTCACCCGAGGGTCCGGGACCGCGGCCTGACCGGTGGAATTCCGGTGCCGACCGTACAGTCGGGATGGGAGAGGCACGCGGCCGTGCCGTCCCGCGCGCTGACGCGGGAGGGCTGCGGAGCGCACCCCTCGGAGTCCCGAACCGAGGAGGTGGCGTCAGCCCCCATGCAGTGGCTCGTGGACGTCTTCACCTGGACCATCCCCGTCGCCGGCGGCGGCCTCCTGATGCGGGAGGTGATCGGCAACCTCTTCGGGCTGGCCTCCGCGCTCGGCGGCATGGCCCGCAAGGTCTGGGCATGGCCCGTCGGGATCATCGGCAACGCGCTCCTGCTCACGGTGTTCCTCGCCTCCCTCTTCGGCGGCGCCGACCACGCGACGCTCCTCGGCCAGGCCGGCCGCCAGGTCATGTTCATCGCGGTCTCCGTGTACGGCTGGGCCCGCTGGCGGGCCGCGAGCCGCGGCCGCGGCGACCACGCCCCCGCGATCACCCCCGAGTGGGCCGGCCGGGGCGGGCGGACGCTCCTCGTGCTGGGCATGCTGATCGGCACCCTCGCCCTCACCCCGGTGTTCCGCGCCCTCGGCTCGTGGGAGCCGGTGTGGGCGGACGCCTGGACCTTCGTCGGCTCCCTGCTCGCCACGTACGGCATGGCCCGCGGCTGGGTGGAGTTCTGGCTCGTGTGGGTGGCCGTCGACGTCGTCGGCGTCCCCCTGCTGTGGAGCAGCGGCTACTACGCCTCCGCGGTGATGTACGCGTTCTACGGGGTCTTCACCCTGATCGGCTTCTTCGTGTGGCTGCGCGCCAAGGACCGGGAGGGCACGCGATGAGCACCCCCTCGGGGAGCACCCCCATGGACCTCGCCGCCGCCGCGGCCCTGCGCGGCGTGCGCGGCGCCAACCCGCTCGTGGGCGCCGTCCTGACCGCCCCCGACGGCGCCGTGCTCGCCGTCGGTCACCACCGCGGCCGCGGCACGGCCCACGCCGAGGTGGACGCGATCGAGCGGTGGGAGGCGGCGCGGGCCGCGGACCCCGGGCTCGCCGCCCTCGACACAGCGGCGTTCGACCCCGCCGACCTCACGCTCCACGTGACCCTCGAGCCCTGCGACCACACCGGCACTACGGGCCCGTGCTCGGAGGCCGTCCTCCGCGCGGGCTTCGGCGCCCTGCGCTACGCCGTCGCCGACCCCACGGGTGACGACGGCGGGGGCGCCGCCCGCCTGTCCCGCCACGGGGTGCGCGTGGAGGGCCCGACGGGGGAGGCGGCCGCCGTCGCCCTCACGGCGCGCTGGCGGGCCGTGCGCGCCGCGGGACGCCCCTGGGTGACGGCGCACCTGGCCCAGTCCCTCGACGGGAACGCCGCCGCCGCCGACGGGACGAGCCGCTGGATCACGGGGGAGGCCTCCCGCCACCACGCCCACGAGGTGCGCGCCCGCGTGGACGCGATCGTGGTGGGCACGGGCACCGTCCTCGCCGACGACCCGCGCCTCACCGCCCGGGCCGCCGACGGCGCCGCGGCCGCGCGCCAGCCCGTCCCCGTGGTCCAGGGCCGCCGTCGGATCCCCGCCGACGCCGCGCTGCACGCCGCGCACCCCGTCGTGCTGCAGACGGGAGAGCGCGACCCCCACGACGTGCTCGCGGCGATCGCCGCCCACCCCGGGCCGTGGCCCCACGGCCGCCGCGCCGAGCACGTCCTCGTCGAGGGGGGCCCGCACGTCCTCGGCGCGTGGTTCTCCGCCGGCCTCGTGGACGAGGTCATGGCGTACACGGCGCCGCTGCTCCTGGGCGCGGGGCTGCCCGCCGTCGCCGGTCTGGATGTCGGCACGCTCGCCGACGGGATCCGCCTCGTCCCCGACCCCGCCGAGGGCGGCCCTGTGAAGGCCCTCGGCGAGGACGTCTGGACGCACCTCATGCCCGCACCCTGACCCGGGCCACCGCCCCCCCCCCTGCTGCCCCCTCGCCCCCACGACCAAAGGATCCGCATGTTCACCGGGATCATCACCCACCTCGGCACGGTGCGCGCCGTCGAGCCGCGCCCCGAGCAGGACACGCTCACGCTCGTCCTGGACGCCGGCGGCGCCCTCGACGGGCTCCCCGCGGGCGGCTCGCTCGCCGTCGACGGCGTGTGCCTCACCGCCCTCCGCTCCGGGGAGGAGTCCGACGCGCTCTTCCGCGCCGACCTCATGGGGCAGACCCTCGCGATGACGAGCCTCGGGGACCGCGTCCCCGGGGACCGCGTCAACCTCGAGCGCTGCCTGCGCCCCACGGACCACCTCGACGGGCACCTCGTGCTCGGCCACGTCGACGGCGTCGGGGTGGTCCTCTCCGTCACGCCCCAGGGCGCGTGGACCACGATCCGCATCGGCCTGCCCGCCTCGCTCGCGCGCTACGTCCCCGCCCAGGGCTCGATCGCCCTGCAGGGCGTCTCCCTCACCGTCACCGCGGTTTCCGAGCCCGGGGACGCCGAGCACTGGTTCGAGGTCGGGATCATCCCCGCCACCCTGCGGGCCACCACCCTCGGCGGGCTCGCCCCGGGGGACCGCGTCAACCTCGAGACGGACGTGATGGCCCGCTACGCCGAGCGCCTCGCCCTGATTCCCGCCACCCGCGCCGCCGAGGAGGACGCCCATGAGTGAGCACGGGAGTGAGCACATCCGCCTGGACGCCATTCCCGACGCCGTCGCCGCGATCGCCGCCGGACGTCCCGTCGTCGTCGTGGACGATGCGGACCGCGAGAACGAGGGCGACCTCATCTACGCCGCGGCCCTCGCCACCGACGCCGTCACCGCGTTCACCGTGCGGCACACCTCCGGCGTGATCTGCGCGCCGCTCCCGGGGGCCCTCGCGGACCGCCTCGAGCTGCCGCCCATGACCACCGTGAACGAGGACCCCAAGGGGACCGCGTACACCGTGAGCGTCGACGCCGTCGCGGGGACCACCACCGGCATCAGTGCCGCCGACCGCACCCGCACCCTGCGCGTGCTCGCCGGCGCGGACAGCGACCCGGCCGACCTCACCCGCCCCGGGCACGTCTTCCCGCTGCGCGCCGTCCCCGGGGGCGTGCGCGCCCGCCGCGGCCACACCGAGGCCGGCGTCGAGCTGTGCGCGCTCGCGGACCTGCCCCCGGTGGCCGCGATCGCCGAGCTCGTCCACGACGACGGCACGATGATGCGCCTGCCCGCCCTGCGCGCGTTCGCCGACGAGCACGGCCTCGTGCTCGTCTCCATCGCGGACCTCGCGGCGCATCTCGAGACGGAGAGCCCGCTGCCGGCCGACGTCGCCCCCGAGGCCACCCTGCCCACCCGCCACGGCGTCTTCCGCGTCAGCGTGCACCCCGACCCGCAGACGGGGGCGGAGCACGTGCTGCTCCTGGCCGACCCCGTGCCGGCGCCGGAGGACCCGCTCACGGTGCGCGTGCACTCCGAGTGCCTCACCGGCGACGTCTTCGGCTCCCTGCGCTGCGACTGCGGGCCGCAGCTCGAGGACGCCCTGGCGCACGCCGCAGCCGAGGGCGGCGCGGTGCTCTACCTGCGCGGCCACGAGGGGCGCGGGATCGGCCTGGCCTCCAAGATCCGCGCCTACCGCCTCCAGGAGGAGGGCCTGGACACCGTGGAGGCCAACCTCGCGCTCGGCCTGCCGGGGGAGGCGCGTGACTACGCCGGCGCCGCCCGGGTGCTGATCGAGTCCGGGCACCCGCGGGTGCGCCTCGTGACGAACAACCCCGCCAAGGTCGCGGGCCTGCGGGCCGGCGGGGTCGAGGTGGTGGAGCGCGTGCCCGCCCCGACGCCCGTCACCGAGCACAACGCCGCGTACCTGCGCACCAAGCGCGACCGCATGGCCCATGCCCTCGCGGACCGTGACCTCGGCGAACCGGCCCCCACGCCGACCCCCATGCACCCCACCCCGAGCCCCCAGGAGGAGACCGCATGAGCGGCCACGGAGCACCCCAGACCACCCTGTCCGCCCTGTCCGAGGCCGACCGCGCCACGGCCGCCGGGCTGCGCGCCGTGATCGTCGCCGCGCAGTGGCACACCGAGATCATGGACGGCCTCATCGCCGGCGCCCGCGCCGCCGCCGCGGAGATCGGCCTGGAACCGGCCCTCGTCCGCGTGCCCGGCACCGTCGAGCTGACCGTGGCGGCCGCCCGCCTGGCCGCGGACCACGACGTCGTGGTCGTGCTCGGCGTCGTGGTGCGCGGCGGCACCCCGCACTTCGAGTACGTGTGCCAGTCCGTGACCCAGGGCGTCACCGAGGTCTCCGTGCGCACCGGAGTGCCCGTCGGCTTCGGCGTCCTCACCGTGGACACCGAGGAGCAGGCCCGCGACCGCGCCGGGCTGCCCGGTTCGCGCGAGGACAAGGGCCGCGAGGCGCTCGAGGCCGCCGTGCTCACCGAGCTGGCGCTGCGCGGCGCCGGGGCCTGAGGCCGGCCCGGCCGGCCGACGAGGGAGCCGCGCGCACGCCGCCCCCGGAGGCCGGCCTCCTCGGGGCCCTGCTCCTGGCGGCCTCCCTGGTGGTGATGCTCGCCGTCGGAATCCATGCCGCCGGGCTCGGGCCGGACCCAGCGTTCCTCTGGGAATGCGACGACACCGGGCAGTGCGAGGATCTGTGGGCCGAGGCGCGCGAGCACGACCCCGTGGTCACGCTCCTCGCCGCCGCAGCGGCCGTCACGGGGTGGTTCCTGGCCGCGGAGGGTCGGCGTGCGGAGACGGAGACCGGCGACGCCCCGACCCCCGGCGGTCCCACCCCGCAGCGTCGGGGTGTCGACGTCCCCGTCGTGCTCCTGGGCTTCGTCGGCGGCGTGATCCTCGCGGTCTCGTTGCGGATCGGACCGGCCCTCACCGGGACCAGCGCCGGGGGACCACCAGGGAGGGACGGCCTCCTCATCGCGGCGCTCACGGGCGCCGTCGTGTCGATCCTCGTCCTCCTCGTCACCCCACGGCATGCCCCGGGGC
The DNA here is from genome assembly GCF_033790745.1 of Micrococcus sp. M4NT. Lineage (NCBI taxonomy): Bacteria > Bacillati > Actinomycetota > Actinomycetes > Micrococcales > Micrococcaceae > Micrococcus > Micrococcus sp. M4NT. The sequence continues at coordinate 34,843 of NZ_JAMYEH010000005.1, read as the reverse complement.
GGCTGTGGGTGGCGGCGGTCCCGGTGATCGACCTCCTCGCGCTGCCCCTCCTCCTCCTGGCGCTCGGCCGGTCCCTCCACCTCGCGGCGGCGGTGACGGCGCTCGCGGCCGTGATCGCCGCGCTGATCGGCCGCACCTACCTCGAGGCGCACGGGCGCACGCCCCGGGATGCCCACCGCATCGCCGGTCTTGTCGCCCTGGCCCACATGGCGACCGTGCTGCTCGCCGTCCCGCTGGCCGCCGTGACGGTCGGCCTGGGACCGCTGGTCTTCGTCGTGGCCCTCCTTCCGCCCCTGCTCCACGGTCTGTGGTTCACGACTCTGGGGCGAGGCGGAGTCGACCGCGCGCCCGCGGCCCCCTGCTGCGGTCCGCCGGCACGGCGACGGGCCAGGCCGGCCGTCGTCCTGCCGGCTGCCGCGGCCATCGTCCTCATGGCCGCCTGGGCCGCCTGGCCGGTGCCCGCACCCCCGGCCGACGCCACACCGCAGGCCCGGCCGGCACGCCATCCTGCGGCTCAGAGCAGCTCGCACTCACGGTCGGCGGATTCGACTCCGCGATGGGCACGTCCTCGGCGGGGATCACGGCCGTGAACACGTCGGACGCCGCCTGCGCCCTGCGGGGCCGCCCGGACGTGGAGATCGTGCAGGGCGGCGACCCGATCGGCCTGCGCCTCGCACCGATGGACGCCCGGACCCTGACGCCCCCCCGGAGCAGGCGGCCCGGGAGGACCCCGATCTCGGCGTGGTCCTGGAGCCCGGGCAGCAGGCCGTGGCCGGGCTCCTGTGGCCGGGCTACCGCACTCTGGCCGACGGGAGGACTCCGCAGGCCGTCCGGGTCGGACTCGCCCCGGGAGACGCCGCGCTCCGGGCCCCCATCGGCGTGTCCGACGAGCCGGGAGGGAGTCCGGGCCCGGCACCCTTCGACCTCCAGGACGGCGTGCCGGGCGGAGCGGAGCTGCGCGTCGGACCGTGGACGTCACGCCGATAGGGCACGCCGGACGGTGCTGCCGCGTCACACGAGGACGACGACGGCGCGCCGCACCGGGGTGCCGCTAGGGTGACGGCCGTGAAGACCTTCGAAGAGCTGTTCGCCGAGCTGACCCGCACCGTGGCCGAGCGCCCTGAGGGCTCCCACACGGTCGCCCGCGTGGACGCCGGCGTCCACGCCATCGGCAAGAAGGTCGTCGAGGAGGCCGCCGAGGTCTGGATGGCGTGCGAGCACGAGTCCGACGACGCGGCGGCCATGGAGATCTCGCAGCTGCTCTACCACCTGCAGACGATGATGATCGCCAAGGGCCTCACCCTCGAGGACGTCTACCGCCACCTCTGAGCGGGACCGCGCGACGACCTCGCGCGTCCCCGCCGCCCGCCTGAACCCCCCACGAGGAGAGACCGTGCTGCGCATCGCCGTCCCCAACAAGGGCGCCCTGTCCGAGGCCGCCCGCGAGATCCTGCTGGAGGCCGGCTACCGCCAGCGGCGCGACTCCCGGGAGCTCGTGCTCGTCGACCCGGAGAACCAGGTGGAGTTCTTCTACCTGCGGCCGCGCGACATCGCGGTGTACGTCGGCCAGGGCACCCTCGACGTCGGCCTGACCGGCCGAGACCTGTTCTGCGACGCGCAGGTGGGAGACACCGCCGAGGAGGTCATGGCGCTCGGCTTCGGGAGGTCCGTGTTCCGCCTGGCCGCGCCGGTCGGCGCGTTCAGCGCGGCCGGCGAGCTCTCGGGCAGGCGCATCGCCACGAGCTACGACGGCCTGCTCACGGCGTACCTCGAGCGGACCGGCCTGGACGCCACCGTCGTCCACCTCGACGGCGCCGTCGAGTCCTCCGTGAAGCTCGGCGTGGCGGACGCGATCGCCGACGTCGTGGAGACCGGCAACACCCTGCGTGCCGCGGGCATGGAGGTCTTCGGCGAGCCGATCCTCGACTCCGAGGCGATCATGATCGGCCGCCGGGGCGCCCAGCCCGAGGGCCTCGACGTGCTGCTGCGCCGCCTCAACGGCGTCCTCGTGGCCCGCCGCTGGGTGATGATCGACTACGACATCCGCCGCGAGCTCCTGGACCGCGCCACCGCGGTCACGCCGGGACTGGAGTCCCCGACCGTCTCCCCGCTGCGCGACGAGTCGATGGTGGCCGTGCGCTCCATGGTGCTCAAGGGCGACGCCAACCGCGTCATGGACGAGCTGTACGACCTCGGAGCCCGCGGCATCCTCATCTCCGCCATCCACGCCATCCGCCTCTGACCCCCTCGGACCACACGGTCCGCACCCCCGTCGGCCTCGAAGGAGCCCCGCCATGACCGTCGCCGTCCGCGTCATCCCCTGCCTCGACGTCGACGCCGGGCGGGTGGTCAAGGGCGTCAACTTCGAGGACCTGCGCGACGCGGGCGACCCGGTCGAGCTCGCCCGCCGCTACAACGCCGCGGGGGCGGACGAGCTCACGTTCCTCGACGTCACCGCCTCCACCGCGGACCGCGCCACCACGTACGACGTCGTCACCCGCACGGCGGAGGAGGTCTTCATCCCGCTTACGGTGGGGGGCGGCGTCCGGACCGTGGACGACGTCGACCGCCTCCTGCGCACCGGTGCGGACAAGGCCTCGGTGAACACCGCCGCCGTCGCCCGCCCTGCGCTCATCACGGAGATCACCCGGCGCTTCGGCTCCCAGGTGCTCGTGCTCTCCCTCGACGCGCGGCGCACGCAGGACCCCGCGTGTGCGTCCGGCTATGAGGTCACCACCTACGGCGGGCGCACGGGCACCGGCATCGACGCGGTGCAGTGGTGCCGGGAGGCGTCCGAGCGCGGCGTGGGGGAGATCCTGCTGAACTCGATCGACGCGGACGGGACGCGGGCCGGCTTCGACCTCGAGATGATCCGCGACGTCCGGGCCGTGACCCGTGTGCCGCTGATCGCCTCGGGCGGCGCGGGGGAGCCCGCCCACTTCCCGGAGGCGGTGGCCGCGGGGGCGGACGCGGTGCTGGCCGCGTCCCTGTTCCACTTCGGCCCGGACGACATGCTCGCCCGCGTCAAGGACGCGCTGCGCGCCGCGGGGCACGTCGTCCGCTGAGGGGCACGGACCACCCCGCGCGGCTCAGGCCGCGCCGGTGACGCGGTCCGTGGTCACGAGCGCGGCGCGGCGTCGCCCGTGCGCGTGCAGGACGAGCTCGCCGGCGGCCCCCGTGACGCGCACGCTCACGCCGTCCTCGCCGGGCCGGCGCGCGACGATGGGCGCGTTGTCCACGCGCGAGGCGGGCCGGGGCCGGCGGGCGAGCACGATCCCGGTCTCGGCCCCGCGGTAGAGGAGCCGCGCGCGACCGCGCAGGCGGGTGTAGAGCGTGTCCGCGTAGGCGTCGGCGAGGATGCGCGGGGCCCAGCGCTCCTGCGCACGCCGCACGTCCTCGGTGTGCACGAAGAACTCGAGCAGCTGCACCTGGCCGGCCACGTGCCGTCCCGGGGCGGTCCGGCGGGCGGCCGCGGCCAGCCCCCGCAGCCGGGCCGCGACGCGGGGACCCTCGCCGTGCGCGCGCAGGGGTCCGCGCGCCACCAGCGCGACGAGCTCGGCGTAGCCCTCCTCGGAGGCGTGGGCGTCGCCGAGCTCCTGCGTGAGCTGGGCGAGCCGACGGCGGGCGACCCCGGGCAGGACGATCCCGGCGGCCGAGGGGGAGGTCTCGCGCAGGTGCACGTGGGCCGCCAGGCGCTCCGTGCGCCAGCCCTCACACAGCGTGGGCGCCCCCGGGCCCGCGGCGAGCAGCGCCTCCACCAGCGCGGCGCGCGAGGCCACCGCGAAGTCGGTGGCGGTGCGCTGCGCGGCGGCGGGGGTCTCGGCCATGGCCTCCACGCTACACGCGGCTCCCTAGAATGGACCTCCATGAGCACCCCCCAGACCGCCGGCCTCCCGGAGTCCCTGACCTTCGACGACCGGGGCCTCATCCCGGCCATCGCGCAGCAGCACGACACGGGCGAGGTGCTCATGATGGCGTGGATGGACGAGGAGTCCCTGCGCCTCACCCTCGAGTCCGGATGGGCCACCTACTGGTCCCGGTCCCGCGGGAGGCTGTGGCGCAAGGGCGAGAGCTCGGGCCACCGACAGCGCGTCCTCGCCGTCAGCGCGGACTGCGACGGCGACACGCTCCTGCTGCGCGTCGACCAGACCGGGCCCGCGTGCCACACCGGCACCGCCAGCTGCTTCACCGACCGCCGGATCGCGGACCTGACGGGCCGCACCCCCGAGGAGGACGCCCGATGACCCGCCCCCACGCCTCCGACGCCACCCCCGACCGCGCCGAGTTCCTGCGCCTGGCGGACACCGCGCGCGTGATCCCCGTGGTGCGCACCGTGCTCGCCGACGGCCTCACGCCCCTGGCCATCCACCGCCGCCTCGCCGCATCGCGTCCGGGCACCTTCCTCATGGAGTCCGCGTCCCAGGGCGCCGCGTGGTCCCGCTACAGCTTCATCGGCGCCGGCTCCGCGGCCACCCTCACGGCGCGCGACGGCGAGGCCCACTGGCAGGGCACGCCCCCCGAGGGGCTGCGCCGCGAGGGCCCGGCCCTCGAGGTCCTCGCCGACTCCCTGCGCCTGCTGCGCACGGACGTCCGGGACCGGGTGGGGGTGTCGCTGCCGCACCTGGTCTCGGGGCTCGTCGGCTTCCTGGGCTGGAACACGGTGCGCTCGTGGGAGCACCTGCCGCACCCGCCCGAGGACCACCTGCGCCTGCCCGACCTCGCCATGAACCTCGTCACGGACCTGGCCGTGCACGACGCGGTGGACGGCACCGTCACCCTCATCGCGAACGCGATCAACGGCAACGGCCTCGCCACCGGGGCCGAGCAGGCCCACGACGACGCCCTCGAGCGGCTGGACGCCATGGTCGAGCGGCTCCGCACGCCCGTGCCCGAGCCCGTGAGCGCCGTCTCCCGCCGCTGGCTGGACGCGTCCGCGGAGGACGTGGCGGCGCAGGCCGAGGACCGCTGGGGGGCCGAGGGCTTCCGAGCCGCCGTCGGGAAGGCCCAGCAGGCCATCCGGGACGGCGAGGTCTTCCAGGCGGTGCTCTCCCGCCGCCTCTCCGTGACCACGGACGTGAGCGGGGAGGACGTGTACCGCGTGCTGCGCACGGTCAACCCGAGCCCGTACATGTACCTCTTCTCCTTCGAGACGCCCGAGGGGGAGCCGTACGAGATCGTCGGCTCCTCGCCCGAGGCCCTCGTCACCGTCCAGGACCGGCGCGTCGTCACGCACCCGATCGCCGGCTCGCGCCGCCGCGGGGCGAGCGCCCAGGAGGACGCGCGCCTCGGCGAGGACCTGCTCCACGACCAGAAGGAGCGCGCCGAGCACCTCATGCTCGTGGACCTCTCCCGCAACGACCTCTCCCGCGTGTGCGAGGCCGGTTCCGTGGCGGTCACCCAGTTCATGGGCCTGGAGGCGTTCAGCCACATCCTGCACCTGGTCTCCCACGTGGAGGGGCGCCTGCGCGACGACGTCGACGCCCTCCAGGTGCTGCGGGCCGCCTTCCCGGCCGGCACCCTCTCCGGAGCCCCCAAGCCGCGCGCACTCCAGCTGTTGGACGAGTGGGAGCCCACCGAGCGCGGGCCGTACGGCGGCGTCGTCGGCTACTTCGACCTCGCCGGCAACATGGACATGGCCATCAACATCCGGTCCGTGACCCTGCACCGCGGACAGGCCCACGTGCAGGCCGGCGCCGGGATCGTGGCGGACTCGGACCCGCGGGCCGAGGCCGCCGAGACGGTGACCAAGGCCACCGCCCCGCTGCGTGCGGTGCTCGCGGCCGCCGAGCTGGAGGAGGCGTGATGCGCCGCCGCACGGCGGTGCTCCTCGCCCTCGCCTCCGGCGCGCTGGTCCTCGCGACCGCGGGGCAGACCTGGGTCGAGGCGTCGGGCCTGACGGGTGGGACGGCCGACCACGCGCGGGCCGTGGGCGCCTCCGCGGCGCCCGTGGCGACCGCGATGGCCGTCGTCGTGATGGCCGGGGCGCTCGCCCTGACCACGGCCCGCCGGGTCGGCGCCGTCGTCGTGGGCCTCCTGACGGTGCTGGCCGGCGTGGTCATCGCCTCGACCGCCGTCTTCGCCGCCCTGGACCCGGTGGCGACGGCGACCCCGGCCGTCGCCGCCGTCACGGGCACCACCGCTGACGCCGCCTCCTACGCCGTGACCGTGTGGCCGTGGGTGTGCGCGGCGGCCGGCGTCCTGGCCGCCCTCACGGGGGCGGCCGCCCTGGCCTCGGCCCGCTCGTGGCGCTCCGCCCGCCGCTACGAGGCGGCCGCCGGCACTCCCGCCGGCGCCCCCGCGGGCGCGACGGCCGCACCCGCCGCGACGGTGGACGAGATGGACGCGTGGGACGACCTCTCGCGCGGTCACGACCCGACCTGAGCGGCGTCCCGTGGCACAATGAGGGGCAGTCGTCATGCACACCACGTCGAGTGAGGGACACCCATGAGCCACACCGAGACCACCACCACCTCCGGTACCCGCCGTCGCGACCTGCGCGAGGAGCGCGTCGCGGACCGCGGCGTCGACGCGGGGGTCGTCGTCACCGAGGACGGCCGCGTGCTGGGCGACCCCACCCACGCGGAGGTCCCGGACCACGGCAACACCCCGGGCGGCTGGATCATGGCCGGTCTCGGCGTGCTCGGCGTCCTCGCCGGCTGCATCGGTGCGCTCACCGACCTGCAGATCCTCATCTGGATCGGCCTCGCCATGCTCGTGATCGGCGGCATCGTGGGCCTCGTGTCGGCCAAGCGCCAGTCGGCCCGGCCCGACTCCGCCCGCCGCGGCCACTGAGGCCCGCTCCGTGAGCGTCCTCGACGACATCGTCGAGGGAGTCCGCGAGGACCTCGCCGAGCGCCGCCGTTCGCTCCCTCAGGAGCGGCTCGCGGAGCTCGTCGCGGCCGCCCCGGCCCCCCTCGACGCGCACGCGGCGCTGACCGGCGGCCGCACCGACCCCGCGGGGATCCACGTGATCTCCGAGGTCAAGCGCGCCAGCCCGTCCAAGGGGCACCTCGCCGACATCCCCGAGCCCGCCGCCCTGGCCTCCGCCTACGAGCGCGGGGGAGCCTCCGCCGTCTCCGTGCTGACCGAGGCCCGACGCTTCGGCGGCAGCCTGGCCGACCTCGACGCCGTGCGCGCCGCCGTCGCCCTGCCCGTCCTGCGCAAGGACTTCACGGTGGAGGAGTACCAGGTCCACGAGGCCCGCGCCCACGGGGCGGACCTCGTGCTCCTCATCGTGGCCGCCCTCGACGACGCACGCCTGCGTAGCCTCCTGCAGCTGACGGAGTCGCTCGGGATGCACGCCCTCGTCGAGGCCCACACCCCCGGGGAGGTCGAGCGCGGCGTGGCCGCCGGCGCCCGGATCCTGGGCGTGAACGTGCGCAACCTGAAGACCCTCGACATCGACCCGGACCGCTACGCGGCCCTGGCCGCCGGGCTCCCCGAGGACGTCGTGCGCGTCGCCGAGTCCGGCGTGGAGTCCGAGGAGCAGATCCGCTCCTACGCTGCCGCCGGCGCCGACGCCGTCCTCGTGGGCGAGGCCCTCGTGCGCCACGGCCACCCCGAGGCGGCGCTGCGCGCGTTCCGCGCCGCCTCCCTCACCGTCCGCTGACCCCCCGACCGAAGGAAGTGGTCCGCCCATGAGCGCGGAGCGATCCAGCACCCAGCCGTCCATCGAGTTCGAGGGCGTGTTCCAGGGCCTGCCGGGCCCGTACTTCGGCCGGTACGGCGGGCAGTGGATGCCCGAGTCCCTCATGGCGGCGCTCAAGGAGGTCACGGAGACCTACGACGTGGCGCGCCGGGACCCGGCGTTCGAGGAGGAGCTGCGCGGCTACTTCCGGGACTACGTCAACCGGCCCTCGCTGCTCACCGAGGTGCCGCGCTTCGCTGCCGAGACCCCGGGCGTGCGCATCTTCCTCAAGCGCGAGGACCTCAACCACACCGGCTCGCACAAGATCAACAACGTGATCGGCCAGGCGCTGCTGGCCCGGCGCATGGGCAAGACCCGCCTGATCGCGGAGACCGGCGCCGGCCAGCACGGCGTGGCCACCGCCACCGCGGCCGCCCTCTTCGGGATGGAGTGCACCGTGTACATGGGGGAGGAGGACACGCGCCGCCAGGCCCTCAACGTGGCCCGCATGCAGATGCTCGGCGCGGAGGTCATCCCCGTGACCATCGGCGCCCGCACCCTGAAGGACGCCATCAACGAGGCGCTGCGCGACTGGGTGGCCTCGGTGGACACCACGCACTACCTGATCGGCACCGTCACCGGCCCGCACCCCTACCCCACCATGGTGCGGTACTTCCACTCCGTGATCGGGGAGGAGGCCCGCGAGCAGGTCCTCGCCCAGACCGGCCGCCTGCCCGACGCCGTCGCGGCGTGCGTGGGCGGCGGATCCAACGCGATGGGCCTCTTCCACGGGTTCCTGGACGACGAGGGCGTGGAGCTGTACGGCTTCGAGGCCGGCGGCGAGGGCCTCGAGTCCGGCCGCCACGCCGCCTCCATCACCCTGGGCCGCACCGGCGTGCTGCACGGCGCCCGCACCTACCTGATGCAGGACGAGGACGGGCAGACCATCGACTCGCACTCGATCTCCGCGGGCCTGGACTACCCCGCCGTGGGCCCCGAGCACGCCTTCCTGCACGACACCGGCCGGGCCGCGTACGAGCCCGTCACCGACGCCGAGTGCATGGCCGCGTTCCAGCGGCTCACCCGCACCGAGGGCATCCTGCCGGCGATCGAGTCCGCCCACGCCCTGGCCGGCGCGCTGCGCCTGGCCCGCCGCTGGGCCGACGAGGGCCTCGTGGGCGCGGACACCGCCGAGGGCGAGGAGCGGATCATCGTGGTCAGCCTCTCCGGCCGCGGCGACAAGGACGTGGCCACGGCCGCGGCCTGGTTCGGCCTCGGGGAGGCGGACGAGCAGAAGGACCCGCTGGACGAGCTGACCCCGGGAGAAGAGCAGTGAGCACAGACGTGACCTCCAAGACCGCCGCCGCGATCGCGGCCGCCCGCGACGCCGGGCGCACCGCCCTCGTGGCCTACCTGCCCGCCGGCTACCCCTCCGTGGCGGACTGCGTGGAGGCCGCCGTCGCCCTCGGGGAGAACGGCGCCGACGTGATCGAGATCGGCCTGCCCTACACCGACCCGGTGATGGACGGCCCCGTCATCCAGCGCGCCACGGCCGCCTCGCTCGCCGCCGGCTTCCGGGTGGCGGACGTGTTCGAGATCGTGCGGCAGGTGACCGCCCGCACCGACGCGGCCGTGCTCGTCATGACGTACTGGAACCTCGTGGACCGGATGGGCGTCGAGGAGTTCGCGGGCCGCCTGGCCGCGGCCGGGGGAGCGGGGCTCATCACGCCCGACCTCGTGCCCGAGGAGGCCGGGGAGTGGTTCGAGGCCTCGGACCGCCACGGCCTGGACCGCGTGTTCCTCACCGCCCCCTCGTCCTCGCCGGAGCGCGTGCGCCTCACGGTGGAGGCCTCGCGCGGATTCGTCTACGCCGTCTCCGTGATGGGCGTCACCGGCGCCCGCGACCAGGTCTCGGACGCGGCCGAGGCGGTCGTCCGGGCCGCCCGCGAGGCCGGTGCCGAGCACGTGTGCGTGGGCCTGGGCGTCTCCCAGGCCGAGCATGTCCGCGAGATCGGGGCGTTCGCGGACGGGGCGATCGTGGGGACCGCGCTGGTGCGCGCCCTCACCGACGGCGGCCCCGAGGCCGTCGCGGCCCTGACGCGCGAGCTGGCCGCCGGCACCGTGCGGGAGGCCTGAGCATGCTCGCCGGTGCCCTCGCCCCCCTCGCGGCGATCCCGTCCCCGTCGTGGGACGGCCTGCAGCTGGGCCCGCTGAAGGTCCACGCCTACGCGCTGTGCATCATCCTCGGCATCATCCTGGCCCTCTGGCTGGCCTCGCGCCGCTGGGAGGACCGGAACGGCCCCGAGGGCGCGGTCCTCGACGTCGCGATCTGGGCCATCCCGTTCGGGTTCGTGGGCGGCCGGCTCTACCACGTGCTCTCCTCCCCGGACCGGTACTTCGGCCCGGGCTTCGACGGCACGGGCGATCCGGTCCAGGCCTTCTACGTGTGGAACGGCGGCCTCGGGATCTGGGGCGCCGTCGCCCTCGGCGCGGTGGGCGCGTGGATCGCGTGCCGCCGCCGCGGCCTGCGGCTCTCGGCCTTCGCCGACGTCGTCGCCCCGGGCGTCCTGCTGGCCCAGGCCGTGGGCCGCTGGGGCAACTGGTTCAACCAGGAGCTCTTCGGCGCGCCCACCACGCTGCCGTGGGGTCTGCGGATCGACCCCTCGCACGCCAACTTCCCGGTGGGCACGCCCGCCGACACGCTGTTCCACCCCACGTTCCTCTACGAGAGCCTGTGGAACCTCGCCGGAGTGGCCCTCCTCCTGCTGCTGGACCGCCGCCTCCATCTGCGCCACGGCGCGATGCTGTGGGCCTACGTGGCCTGGTACACGCTCGGCCGCGTCTGGATCGAGATGCTCCGGATCGACGACGCCGAGATGATCACCCTCTTCGGGGTCACCCAGCGCCTGAACGTGTGGACCTCGCTGCTGCTCCTGCTCGTCGCGCTCGTCATGCTGGTCTGGGCCGTCGCAGCCCGCGGCGCCATCGGCCCCCGCACCCCCGAGCGGGACGACGTGTGGCTGCCCGGGCGGGCCCCCGCCGTCGCCGCCGACGCGCAGGGCCGGGCGGGAGTCTCTGGTCACACCGCGGACGATGAGGGCGGCTCCGCTCTCGGTGGGAGCCACGCCCGCCGCTAGTCTGGGCCGTATGCGCCACGCCAAGATCATCGCGACCTTCGGACCTGCCACCGCGAGCGACGAGGCCACCCGGGCGATCATCCGCGCCGGGGCCGACGTCGTCCGCATGAACATGAGCCACGGCGACCACACGGTCCATGCGGAGACCTACGAGCGGGTGCGTCGCCTCTCGGTCGAGGAGGAGCGCCCCGTCGCGATCTTCGCGGACCTGCAGGGCCCGAAGATCCGGCTGGGCCGCTTCGCGGACGGCCCCCATGAGCTGGCCGTGGGGGACCGGCTCACCATCACGACCCGCAGCGTGGAGGGCACCCGCGAGCTCGTCGGCACGACGCACCAGGGCCTGCCCGGCGACGTCTCGCCCGGCGACGTCCTCCTGATCGACGACGGCAAGGTGCGCGTCCGGGCCGTCGAGGTCACGGACACGGACGTGGTGACCGAGGTCGAGATCGCCGGCACGGTGTCCGACAACAAGGGCATCAACCTGCCGGGCGTGGCCGTGAACGTGCCCGCCCTGTCCGAGAAGGACGAGGACGACCTCCGCTGGGCGCTGCGCACCGGCGTGGACATGGTGGCCCTGTCCTTCGTGCGCGACGCCGCGGACGTCGAGCGCGTTCACGCGATCATGGACGAGGAGGAGCGCCGCGTCCCGGTGATCGCGAAGATCGAGAAGCCGCAGGCCGTGGAGAACCTCGAGGCGATCGTCGACGCGTTCGACATGATCATGGTGGCCCGTGGCGACCTCGGCGTGGAGCTGCCGCTCGAGGAGGTGCCCGTGGTGCAGAAGCGCGCCGTGGACCTCGCCCGCCGCTGGGCCAAGCCGGTGATCGTGGCCACCCAGGTGCTCGAGTCCATGATCGAGAACCCGCGCCCCACCCGCGCCGAGGCCTCGGACTGCGCGAACGCCGTGCTCGACGGCGCGGACGCCGTCATGCTCTCCGGCGAGACCTCGGTGGGCACGTACCCCGTGCTGACCGTGGAGACGATGGCGCGCATCATCGAGTCCACGGAGACGCACGGGCTCGAGATGATCCACCCGCTCGGCTCCCGCCCGCGCACGCGCGGCGGGGCGATCACGCGGGCGGCCGTCGACGTGGCCGACCAGCTGGACGTGCCGTTCCTCGCCACCTTCACGGAGTCGGGCGACACCGCCCGCCGCCTCTCCCGTCTGCGCCCGCGGCAGCCGATCTACGCGTACACGCACCGCGAGCACACCCACAACATCCTGTGCATCGCGTGGGGGGTGTACCCGAAGATGGTCCCCTTCGCGGAGACCACGGACCACATGACCCGCCTCGTGGAGGAGTCCCTCACCTCGGAGGGCATCGCCGAGCGCGGAGACCTCGTCGTGATCGCGGCCGGCTCGCCCCCCGGGCAGGTCGGCTCCACGAACACCCTGCGCGTGCACCGCGTGGGCGACGACGCGAGCGGGGTCGCCGTCCCGCCCTCCGAGCGCGAGCCCGTGGGCTTCTGGCCCGCGCACTCCCCGCGCTGAGCGGCGTGGCGGCCGCGGCGGCCAGCCGTCAGCCGTCAGCCGACCTGGTCGACGACCGTCTGCGCGACCTCGCGCATGGTGAGGCGCCGGTCCATGGAGGTCTTCTGGATCCATCGGAAGGCCTCCGCCTCCGTCAGGTCCATCCGCTCCTGGAGGAGCGACTTGGCGCGATCCACGACCTTGCGGGTCTCGAGGCGGTCGCCCAGGTCCCGGACCTCCGCCTCGAGGCTGCGCAGCTCGTCGAAGCGCGCGACCGCGAGCTCGATCGCGGGGACGATGTCGCTCTCCGTGAAGGGCTTCACCACGTAGGCCATCGCCCCGGCGGTGCGGGCCCGCTCCACCAGCTCGCGCTGCGAGAAGGCCGTGAGCATGACGACCGGTGCCAGGCGGTCCCGGGCGATCTCCCCGGCCGCCGCGATCCCGTCCATGACCGGCATCATCACGTCCATCACGACGATGTCCGGGCGGTGCTCGCGCACGGCGTCCACGGCGGCGCGGCCGTCGCCGGCCTCCGCCACCACGGTGTAGCCGGCCGCGGTGAGCAGCTCCACCACGTCGAGACGGATGAGGGCCTCGTCCTCGGCGACGACGGCGCGCAGGCGGGGGGTCTCGGCGTTGGGGCTCATGGGGACCTCCGGGTGAGGGGGCCGGGCCGGGTGCCCGGGCGCAAGAAGCGTACCGTGTGCGCCTGAGGCCCCCTGTTAGAGTGGTCGGGGCCGCCGTCGTGCGGACCTGCCCGAATGGTGGAATCGGTAGACACGCCGCACTCAAAATGCGGTGCCGCGAGGCGTGTGGGTTCGAGTCCCACTTCGGGCACCCCCATCGACCCGCCCGAAGGAGGCGCCTGCATGGAGTCTCCTGACACGCGCTGTGCCGACGTGAGCGCCCGTGGCACCAACGGGCAGGTCTCCTCGTGGGGGGCGCTCCACGCCGGCGTGCCGCCGAGCCGCCCCTGAGCCGGCCCGCCGCGGACCTCCCTCCGCCCGTGGGCCCCACCGGCCCACGTCCGACGTTCCTCGACCATGCGGGGTGTCCCACTTGCTCCTGATCAGCCTCTGCCTCACCGCCCTCGCGGTGGCGGCCGCCGTCCCGCTGGGCCGGTGGCTCGGCCGCGACGCGGGATGGGTGCTGGCCGTGCCCCTCCTCGCGGCCGCCGGCGTCCTCCTCTCCGCCTGGACGGGGGAGGCCGTCCGCGAGCACCACGCCTGGATCCCCGCGATCGGGGTGGACCTCGACCTGCGCCTGGACGGGCTCGCGCTCGTGTTCTCGCAGATCGTGCTCGTGATCGGCGCCGGCATCCTGGCGTACTCCAGCCGCTACCTCGGCCGGGACCGCGAGAAGGAGCGCCACGGGACCTTCTACCTGCTGATGACCGTCTTCGCCGCCTCGATGCTCCTCCTCGTCCTGGCGGACAACCTCGTCGTGCTGTTCGTCGCGTGGGAGTTCACCTCCTTCACCTCGTTCTTCCTGATCGGGCGGGCGGGGGAGAAGGGCCGCGAGCCGGCGATCCGCACGCTCCTCGTCACGGTCGCCGGCGGCCTCGCACTGCTGGGCGCGGTGGCCGTGATGATCGTCCAGGCCGGGACGGCGTCCCTGTCGGACGTGCTCACGGCCGACCTCTGGCGCGACCCGGCGGTGAGCACCCTCGTCGCGGTCCTGCTCGCGGTGGCGGCGTTCACCAAGTCGGCGCAGTTCCCCTTCCAGGCATGGCTGCCCGACTCGATGGTCGCGATCTCCCCGGTCTCGGCCTACCTGCACGCCGCCGCGATGGTGAAGGCCGGCGTGTTCCTGCTACTCGTCTTCAGCCCCGTGCTGGCCGGCACCGCCGTGTGGTCCACCCTGCTGATCGCCTCCGGCCTCACCACGGCGATCTTCGGAGCCGTCTCGGCCATCCGCCGCCATGACCTGAAGGGCCTGCTCGCCTACTCCACGATGAGCCAGCTCGGCCTGCTCGTGACCCTGATCGGCGTGGGCACCCCGGCCGCCCTCACGGCGGCGATCGTCCACACCGCGGCGCACGCGCTCTTCAAGAGCGCCCTGTTCATGCTCATCGGCATCGTCGACCACCAGGCGGGCGGGCGGGACCTGCGCGACCTCGCCGCCCGGAACGTCCGCATGCCCGTCACCGGGACGGCGATCGTGCTGGCCGCCGTCTCGATGGCCGGCGTGCCGCCGCTCTTCGGCTTCGTCTCGAAGGAGGGGCTGCTGGACGCGGCCCTCGACACGCCGGGGCCGGCGTGGACGGCCTGGGTCGTCACGGGCGGGATCGCCCTGGCCTCCGTCTTCACGTTCGCCTACTCCGGGCGTCTCGTGCTCGGCGCGCTCGGCATGTGGGGCAGCAGCCCCACGGTCGCGCGCCACACGTGGCAGTCCGGCCGGGGCGAGCCGGTGCACGACCCCTCGTTCACGTTCTGGGCCGTCCCGGCGCTGGGCGCGCTGGCCGGCGTCGTCCTGGGACTCGCCCCCGGGGTGCTGGACGAGCCGGTCGGGGAGGCGGCGACGGCCGCGGCGGGCCTGCCGGTCCACCCTCACCTGGCCCTGTGGCACGGGCTCACCCCCGCCCTGGGCGTCTCGGCCGCCGTGATCGCGTGCGGCCTGCTCCTCGTCGCACTGCGCCGCCCCGTCGAGCGGATCGCCTCCCACGTCGAGCTGCCCCTGTCCGGTCTCGCCGCCGTGGACGGCGTGCGCCACGCCCTCGTGGACATCGGCGCCTTCGTCAGCCGCGCCTCCGGGACCATCGCCCCGCGCGGCCACCTGCTGACGCCCGCACTCGTGCTCGGCGTCTTCGCGGTGGCGGGCGTCCTCACGGTCGAGGACCTCCCGGCTGTGGTGGGCCAGCCCTCGCGCTGGCACGACTGGGCCCTGGTCCTCCTCGTGGGCGCGGGCGTCGTCGCCACCATCCGCGCCAAGACGCGCATCGCGGCGATGGTCGTCGTGGGCGTCGTGGGCTTCGGCGTGACCCTGTGGTTCTTCACCCTCGGGGCCGTGGACGTCGCCCTCACCCAGCTCCTCGTCGAGGTCCTCACGGTGTGCGTCATGGTGCTGCTGCTGCGGCGCCTCCCGGCGCGGTTCCGCACGGACGGCACCCCCCGCCGGGCGGGGGCCGTGGTGGCGGCCCTCATCGCTGGCCTCGCGTCCATGCTGGGCGTCCTCGCCTTCACGGGCCGCGGCGGGGTCTCGGAGATCTCCCGCTACTACCTGGACCACTCCTACCACGACGCCGGCGGGTACAACGTCGTCAACGTCATCCTCGTGGACTTCCGAGCCCTGGACACCTACGGAGAGATGACGGTGCTGGGCGTCACCGGCCTGACGATCGCCGCCCTCCTGATGAACCGGCGCCCCGCGCCGCCGCGCCCCTCCGCCGTGGACCTGAACTCACCGCTGGCCTCCGTGCGGGAGAACCTCGTCTACGCCCGGACCTTCGGACGTGCGCTGAGCCCTGTCATCATCGCCCTGTCCCTCCTGCTGTTCTTCCGCGGGCACTACGAGCCCGGCGGCGGCTTCATCGCGGCGCTCGTGGGCGGTGCCGGGTACGCCCTGATGTACCTGGCCGCGGACACGGGGACGGCGCGTCGCCTGCAGTGGCCCTACATGAGCCTGATCGGCGGGGGCATCACCCTCGGCTCGCTCGCCGGCCTCGCCGGCTACCTCACCGGCAAGGGCTTCCTGGGCTCCGCGAGCGTCACGGTGCTCGGCTATGGCGTCTCGACGACGCTCGTGTTCGACCTGGGCGTCTATCTCTCCGTCATCGGGCTCGTCGTCGCCGCGTTCGCGCTGCTGGGCGGGGACGAGGCGGAGGAGGAGTCCGACGAGCACGGCCCGGTCGACGACGGCGCCCCGCCGGGAGTCCTCCCCGCGCCTCCCGGGGCACCGGTCACGGCCGTCGCCCCGACCACCACGATCACGACGACACGAGAGGGGGCCTCCCGATGACCATCGCCATCACCGTGGGCCTGCTGATGTTCGGGGCCGTGTACCTGTTCTCCAAGCGCGAGCTGCTGCGCGTGATCCTCGGCATGGTGCTGCTGGGCCACGCCGCCAACCTCGCGATCATCGCGGCCGGCGGCACCGACCGCCGGACACCCCCCTTCACCCCCGGGGGAGCGGTCCCCGAGGGGGCGGCCGATCCGCTGCCGCAGGCCTTCGTGCTCACGGCCATCGTGATCTCGTTCGCCATCACCGTGCTGCTGCTCGTGCTCGCCGTCACCGGCCGCACCGACGACGCCACGGCGGACCCCCACGAGACACCCGATGCGCTGGAGGCCGCGGCCTCCGACGCCCGCTTCCCCGCGGCGGAGCGCAGGGCCGCCGCCGAGGAGCTGCGCAGCGGCGCCATCCCGCGCGTGTCCGCGCGGGCCGCCGAGCCGTCCGCCCCGCACGGTCCGGGGGCACGCGCATGAGCGACCACGCCGTCGGACTGCTGCTGCCCCTGTTCGTCGCCCTTCCCCTGCTCGCGGCGGGCCTGCTCGTGATCGCCGGCGAGCACCGCCGACTGCATCGGGGGGCCCTCACGGCGCTCCTCGCGCTCACCGCCGTGGCCGGCACGGCCCTGCTCGTGCGGTCCCTCGACGGCTCCGTCGCGGCCGCCGGGGTGGGCGGCTGGCCGGACGGGGTCGCGATCCCGTTCGCCGCCGACACGCTCACCGCCCTCATGCTGACCCTCACGAGCGCCCTCACCCTCGTGGGCGCGGCCTTCGCCTACGGCTCCCGCGTGGCCAACTCGGTCCACTTCGCCCCGCTCATGCTCGTCCTCGTGGCCGGCGTGAGCGGCGCGCTGCTCACGGCGGACCTCTTCAACCTGTTCGTGTTCATCGAGGTCATGCTGCTGCCCTCGTACGGGCTCTTCGTCCTCTCAGCCAACCGCCGCGAGCCGCTGCGCCGCGTGGACGGCGCCCGTCTCTACGTGACGCTGAACCTGCTCACCTCCACGATCCTCGTGGCCGGCGTGGGCTTCGTGTACGCGCTCACCGGCACCGTCAACCTCGCGGCCCTCGCCGGGGCGGCCGCCCGGGACGAGCGCGTCGCCCTCGCCGCGGGGCTCGTGCTCTTCGCGCTGTCCATCAAGGCCTCGGTGCTCCCCCTCCACGGCTGGCTGGCCCGCGCCTACCCGTCCACCTCGCCCGCCGTCACGGCGATCTTCGCGAGCCTGCACACCAAGGTCGCGGTGTATGCGATCTACCGGATCTACTCCGTGGTGTACGACGGCGACCCGCGGCACCTCTGGTTGCTGCTCACCCTGAGCCTGCTCACGCTCGTGGTCGGCGCCGTCGCCTCCGTGGGCGAGCACGGCACGCGCTCGGTCCTCTCGTGGCAGATGGTCAGCGGCATCGGCGGGATCCTCCTGGGCGTCGCCCTCTCCAGTCAGGCCGGACTGTCCGCCGGGCTCTTCTACCTGATCCACCACATGGTGGTGATGGCCTGCCTGCTCACGGCCACCGGTGCGATCGAGGTGCGGTACGGGACCGGCCGCCTCGCGGACCTGCAGGGCCTCGCCCGGCGCGAGCCCCTGATCGCCACGGCGTTCTTCGTCGGCATGCTCTCCCTCATCGGCATCCCCCCGTTCTCCGGCTTCGTGGGGAAGCTGATGCTCGCGGTGGCCGGCGTCGAGGCGGGTCGGACCGTCATGGTGACCCTGCTGCTGGGCTCCTCGCTCGTCAGCCTGTGGGCGCTGTTGCGCGTGTGGAACGCGTGGTTCTGGGGCGAGCCCCGGGCCCCGCACGGACACCGCGAGCGGCTCGCGACGTCGGCGATGCCCGTCGTGAGGGCGGGGCAGAGCGCCCTCCCGGAGCCGGCCGGCTCCGCCGCGACGGGCCGCGGGTCGAGCACGGACACCGAGCGCACCGAGTCCTGGATGTCCTCCGAGGCCCTCGACGCGCCCACGGGCGTGCTGCCCGTGGTGCTCTCCCCGGACGAGGACGCCCACCGATCGCGTATCCCGGCGCGCCTGGCGGCCCCAGCCGTCCTGATGGCCGCCACGACGCTGGCCCTCGGCCTCGGCGCCCAGGGCCTGTGGACCCTCACGGACCAGGCCGCCGCCGGCCTCGTGGACCCGAGCGCCTACATCGAGGCGGTGCTCGGCCTGTGACCCCCACTCCGCAGACCTCAGGGAGGCCCAGCATGACCCCCACGGACGGGACGGTGGACCTGCGCCCGGGCACGAAGGGCGCGCTCTCCTGGCCGGTGCGCTGGCTCGTGTTCTGGTGCTGGTACGCCTGGGCGCTGGTGACGTCGTCCGGCGCCGTGCTGCACGACCTGATCACGCCCGGCGACCAGGCCCGCTCCGGGATCGCCCGCGTGCACAGCAACTGCCGCACGGACCCGGAGCTGACCCTGCTCTCGACGCTCATCACCCTCACCCCCGGCACCCTCACGCTGGGCACCCGCCGTGAGGCGGACGGCCGGCGCCTGCTCTACGTCCACGGCCTGTACGCGGACGACGCGGACGCACTCCGCGAGGAGATCCATGACATGGAGCGGCGCATGCTGCACGCGATGCGCCGCACGGGGGTGACCGCATGAGCGCGCTCGACTACGAGTGGTCCCACCTCGGCATCGACATCGCCCTGGTCCTCCTGCTGGTCTCCGCCGTCGTGTCGGCGGTCCGGATCCTGCGCGGGCCGCTCGATGCCGACCGCGCCGTCTCCGGCGACCTGCTCAGCTTCAGCGTGATCGGGATGGTGGTGCTGCTCGGCGTGCGCGCCGGGAATCCGTTCACGTTCGACCTGGTCCTCGTGGCGGCGATCGTGGGCTTCCTGTCCGGCATGTCCCTGGCCCGCGCACTCACGCGCGGAAAGCGATGAGGAGGTCCTGACGATGGACGCCTTCCTGACGGTTCTCGGCTCGATCATGGTGGTGGGGGGAGCCCTCGTGTTCCTCGGCGCCGCCGTCGGGCTGATCCGCTTCCCCGACCCCTACATGCGCATCTCGGCCACCGGCACCGCCGGCGGCGTGGGCATGATCCTGATCGTGGTCGGCGCCCTCCTGCACATGCCGAGCGTGTCGAACCTCGTGAAGGTGGTGCTGATCGTGGTGCTCCAGCTCGGCAGCGCCGCGGTGGCCACCATGGCCCTCGGGCGCTCGGCCTACCTCACGGGCGTGCCCATGGCCTCGGGCCACTACGACGAGCTCGCAGCGGACACCCCGGGGCGCGAGCACGGCGAGCCGGCGCCGCGGGCCGCCGACGCGGACTGAGGGGCTCCGGCGCGGTCGGAGCGGCCGTGGCGTGGTGCGTCAGCCCTGGCGGGCGAGCACGAGGTTCGTGATGCGGGCCGTCGAGAGGCGGCGCCCGTCCTCGCCCGTCATGACCACCTCGTGGGTGATGAGCGTGCGGCCCACGTGGACCGCCGTCGCCGTGCCGGTGACGGTTCCGGCGCGCGCCGCGGCGTGGTGCGTGGCGCCGATCTCGATGCCCACGACGTTGTGGTCCCGCCCGGCGGCGACCTTGGCGGCCACCGAGCCCAGCGTCTCGGCCAGCACGAGGTGGGCGCCGCCGTGCAGCAGGCCCACGGGCTGCTCGTTGCCGGCCACCGGCATGGTGGCGACGGCGCGCTCCGCGGTGAGCTCCGTGAACACGATGCCCATCTTCAGGGCCAGCGGGCTGACGCCGGCCCCGCCGAGGGCGTCCTGCAGCTCGGGCGGCAGGCCCGCCGCGGCGGAGAGCTCCGCGAGCTGCTCGGGCGTGAACCGCGGTCGCACCCCCGCCCGGAAGGTGAGGTCGGCGAGGGCGGCCGGGAGGTCGGGGCTGCAGGCGGGGGTGTCGGTCATGGGCACTAGGCTGGCACCTGGACCACGAGAGGAGCAACGAGACCATGGGTGAGACCGCCGCGGCCGAGACCGGCACCTCCGAGACCCGGCCGCGCCTGCTGGTGCTGGACGGCCATTCGATGGCGTTCCGCGCCTTCTACGCGCTGCCGGCCGAGAACTTCGCGACCGACACCGGTCAGCACACCAACGCGGTCTACGGCTTCACGGCGATGCTGCTGACGATGATCCGCCAGCAGGCGCCCACCCACGTGGCGGTCGCCTTCGACCTCTCCGGGCCCACGTTCCGCTCCGCCGAGTACGCGGAGTACAAGGCGGGCCGCTCGGAGACCCCCGCCGAGTTCGCGGGGCAGATCGAGCTGACCGTGAAGGTCATGGAGGCCCTCGGCATCCCCACCCTCACGGTGGAGGACTACGAGGCGGACGACATCGTGGCCACGCTCTCCGCCCGCGCCGAGGCCGCGGGGTGGGACGCCGTCGTCGTGTCCGGGGACCGGGACGCGTTCCAGCTCATCTCCGAGCACACCACGGTCCTGTACCCGAAGAAGGGCGTCTCTGACATCCCGCCGATGGACGCGGACGCCGTCATGGCCAAGTACGGCGTGAGCCCCGCCCAGTACCCGGACCTCGCCGCGCTCGTGGGGGAGTCCGCGGACAACCTGCCGGGCGTGCCCGGCGTCGGCCCCGGCTTCGCGGCCAAGTGGATCAACGCCTACGGCGGGCTCGAGGGCGTGCTGGAGAACGCGGACAGCATCACCGGCAAGAAGGGCGAGGCCCTGCGCGCCCACCTCGAGGACGTGCGGCGCAACCGCCGGCTCAACGCCCTCGTGCGGGACCTCGACCTGCCCGTCGACCTCGAGGCCATGGCGCTGACGATGCCGGACCACGACACCGTGTCCGAGCTCTTCGACGCCCTCCAGTTCAACCGCATCCGCGACCGCGTCTTCGAGGTGTTCTCCGAGCGCCTCGGCGCGGACGCCCCCGCCGCCGAGGTCGAGGAGGCCCCCGAGCACGTGGTCGCGACGACGGCCGCGGACCTGGGCGGGTTCCTCGCCGCCCACGCCGGCGCGCTGCTCGGGGTGCACGTCGTCGTGGACGGCCCGGACATGCTGCCGAAGCGCAAGGTGCCCGTGCCGGGCACCCACGGCACCCCCGTCGGGGTGGCGTTCGCCGCCGACGACGCCGCGCTCTACGTGGACCTCGACGCCGAGGGGCCGGACGCGGAGCTCATGGCGGCCGTGCGCGACGCGCTCGAGGACGCCGGCACCGCCAAGGCCGTGCACGACCTCAAGCGCACCGTGAAGGCGCTGGCCGCCCCGACCCGGCCGGCCGGCCTGGGGGAGGGAGCCGTGATCGGCGGGGTCGAGGACGACGTGCTCCTCTCGGCCTACCTGATCCAGCCCGACCGCCGGGACGTGGACCTGGCCTCGCTCGCCGAGGCGCACCTGCGCACTCCGCTCGCCGCGCCGGCCACGGGGCAACCCGCCTCCGCCCAGGGCGAGCTCGACCTCGACGGCGGAGGCGCCGCGGCCGAGCGCGCGCAGCGGGCCACGGACGCCGTCCGCGCCGCGTGGGTGGTCCGCCGCCTCTCCGCCGAGTTCACCCCCCAGGTGCTCGAACGCGGCGCCCAGCGGCTGCTCCAGGAGATGGAGATCCCGCTCGCGCGCCTGCTCGCGCGCATGGAGCTGGCCGGGATCGCCGTGGACCGCGACCACCTCGAGGCGCTGCGCGCCGACTTCGCCGAGCGCGCGGACGCCGCGAAGGAGTCCGCGTGGGCCTCGGTGGCGGAGGAGACCGGGGGCATGGAGGTCAACCTCGGCTCCCCGAAGCAGCTGCAGGAGGTCCTCTTCGAGCGCCTCAACATGCCGCGCACCCGCAAGACGAAGACCGGCTTCTCCACGGACGTGGACTCGCTGCAGGACCTGCTCGAGCAGACGCAGCACCCCTTCCTGGAGAACCTCATGGCGCACCGCGACGTCACGAAGCTCCGCCAGACCGTGGAGGGCCTGCTGGAGACCGTGGCGCCGGACGGGCGCATCCACACCACCTACTCGCAGACCGCCGCGGCCACGGGCCGCCTCTCCTCCCTGCATCCCAACCTGCAGAACATCCCTGTGCGCACCGAGGCCGGCCGACGCATCCGCGAGGCCTTCACGGCGGGCGAGGTGGACGGCACGGAGGCCGTGCTGCTCTCGGCGGACTACTCGCAGATCGAGATGCGCATCATGGCCCACCTCTCCGAGGACGCCGGCCTCATCGAGGCGTTCAACACGGGGGAGGACCTGCACAGCTTCGTCGGCTCGCAGGTGTTCGGCGTGGACCCGGACGAGGTGAGCGCGGAGCAGCGCTCCAAGGTCAAGGCGATGAGCTACGGGCTCGCGTACGGACTGAGCTCGTTCGGCCTGTCCAAGCAGCTGAAGATCTCGGTGGACGAGGCCCGCGGCCTGATGAAGGGCTACTTCGACCGCTTCGGCGGGGTGCGGGACTACCTGCGCGACGTCGTCGCCCAGGCCCGGCAGGACGGCTTCACCTCCACCATCGAGGGGCGGCGCCGCTACCTGCCGGACCTGAACTCGGACAACCGCCAGCTGCGGGACATGGCCGAGCGCGCCGCCCTCAACGCCCCGATCCAGGGCTCGGCGGCGGACATCATCAAGCGGGCCATGCTGGACGTGCAGGCCGGCCTCGAGGAGCAGGGCCTGCGCTCCCGCCTCCTGCTCCAGGTCCACGACGAGCTCATCCTCGAGGTCCCGCGCGACGAGCTCGCGGCCGCCACGGCCCTGCTCAAGGAGCGCATGGGGCGGGCCGCGGACCTCTCCGTGCCGCTGGACGTCCACGTCGGCGAAGGAAGGACCTGGCATGCCGCAGCCCACTGACACCACCGCCCCGCGAGAGTCCTCCGACCCCGCGGCGGCGCCCGATCCGGCCGGCGCGCTGGCCGAGCACGGGCTCGAGCTGCGCCCGGTGCCCTCCCCGTGGGAGGCCGGGCTGGCGGACCCTGAGGCGCCGTTCGACCTTGCGCGCCGCTGGGACGACGCCCCCGCCGTCCGCCGGCACACGGCCGTCCTGTAGCGCAACTTCCACGAGGTCGGCGACCCGGAGCTGCGCCTGGCCGACCGCTTCATCGGCGTCGAGCAGGGCGACCGCCGCCGGCTGGTGGGCGTCTACCCCGAGGGCGCCGACCCGGACGCCGTCGACCCGGTGGGCACTCTCGTGGACTTCACGAAGGACCTGAATGTGGGCGCCGGGCGCCTCCTGCCGGCCTGGTGCATCTCCGAGGTGACCGTCTCGCCCACGCACAGGCGCCGCGGGATCCTGCGCGCCATGATGTCGGACTCGCTGCGCCGCGCCCGTGAGGCGGGCGTGCCGATCGCCGCGCTCACCGCCACCGAGGCCACCATCTACCGCCGCTTCGGCTTCGGCGTCTCCACGTACTACCGCTCCGTGTGGCTCGACGTCACCCGGGGGATCCAGCTGCGCGGCGGCCGCCCCGAGGGCGGCTTCCGGTTCATCGAGCCCACCACGTCGGGCGAGCTGATCGAGGGCCTGTGGCGTCGGGCCTTCGAGGGACAGCTCGGCTCGGTCGAGCGCATCCGCTTCCACGCGGCCAAGGAGACGGACCGGGACCCGCGCGTGGACGAGGGCCGGCCGCAGGGGCTGCGCGGCGTCGTGTTCTCCGGCCCCGACGGCACGGACCGCGGCGTGGCCGTCTACCGGGTGACGGGGGAGGCCTCCGAGCTCGTGGCGGACGAGCCCGTGACCGCCACCGTGGTGGCCCTGTGGGCCGCCGACGCCGAGGCCTACCGGGCCCTGCTGGAGTTCCTCGGCAACCTCGACCTCGTGGTGCGGCTGCGCCTGCCCTCGGTCCCCAACGACCGCATGCTCGAGTTCCTCGTGCGCGACGAGTCCCGGATCTACACCCGCGGCGTCCACCACCACCTGTGGCACCGGATCCTGGACGTCGCCGCGTGCTTCGAGGCCCGGCCCTACCTCCACGACGGCGCCGTGGCCGTGACGGTCGAGGACGACCTCGGCCACGCGGCCGGCACGTGGGAGATCTCGGCGGCGGACGGCCGAGGGCGCGTCCGCCCGGCGGACGAGGGCCAGGCCGAGCTGACCCTCGACGTGGCGGAGCTGGGCTCCGTGCTCCTGGGCGGGGTGCAGGCCGAGGTCATGCGCGAGGCGGGCATCCTGCGCGAGCACCGCCCCGGCGCGGCCACGGACCTGGACACGCTCCTGCGCCAGCCCCGCCTGCCCTTCGCCCTGACCGGCTTCTGACGCGTCCCGACCCAGGAGGACCCATGCCCCCGCACCACGCCCACGACGACAGCCTCGCCGCGCACGGCCTGCAGCTGGTGGTGGCCCCGGGACGCGCCGGCGACCCGGCGTTCGAGCGGCACACCCTGGCCGTCGAGCGGGGGTTCTACGAGGAGCCGCCCGCGGGCGAGGCGCTCGCGCAGCTGCTCGAGGCGGGGGAGGCGGACGGCCGGCGCATGGTCGACGCGTACGCCGCCGGAGACGACCCGGCCGCGTCCCGCCCCGTCGCCACGTTCGAGGACTTCCCGTCCGAGCTGACCGTCTCGCCCGGCGTCACCGTCCCCGCCTGGCTCATCAGCGCCGTGACCGTGGACCCGGGGTTCCGCCGCCGGGGGATCCTCCGGGCGCTCATGGGCCGCAGCCTCGCGGACGCGGCGGCGGCCGGGATGCCCGTCGCGGCCCTCACCGCCTCCGAGGCCGCGATCTACGGACGCTTCGGGTTCGGCGCCGCGACCCGCTGGCGCCGCACGCACCTCGACGTCCGCGGCGAGGTGCGGCTGCGCGGCGACGCGCCGGCGGGACGGGTCACGCGGGAGGAGCCGCGCGAGATCGGCCCCCTCGCCGACGAGCTCTACCAGAGGGTCCGCCGCGCGACCCCCGGCGCCACTCAGCGACCGGCCATGACCGCGATCCGCTGGGAGGACCGCAGCCGGTTCAAGAACGACGGCAAGGGCACCGGCCTCTACGCCGCCGTGCATCGGGACGAGGCGGGGCGGGCGCAGGGGATCACGCTGTACCGTTTCAAGGGCTGGGACGTCGAGCCCCCCACGGTGACGATGGAGCTCTTCATCGCCCTCACCCCGGAGGCCCGCCGCGGCCTGCTCGCGCACCTCACGAGCCTCGACCTCGTCGAGCGGGTGGAGTGGGAGCGGGCCCCCGAGGCCGGATGGGTCGAGGCCCTCCTCGAGGACGAGCGCCGCATGCGCACCCAGCGCGACGGCGACGACCTCTACCTGCGGATCCTCGACGTGCCCGCCGCCCTCGGCGCCCGTGACGACCTGGGCGAGGGCGAGGTCGTCCTGACGGTGGCGGACCCGCTCGGCCACGCCGACGGAACGTGGCGGCTCGCGGTGCAGGAGGGCGCCGCGAGCGTGGCCGCGGCCGAGCCGGCGGAGGCCGATCTCGTGCTCGACGTGGCCGACCTGTCGGCGGTGTGGCTCGGCGGGCACGGGGCGGCGGGCGGGGCCGCGGCCCGCGTGGCGAGCGGCCTGGTGGAGGAGCGGGTGCCCGGCGCGGCGGACCGCCTGGACGCGATCCTGCGGCCCACGGCGCCCGTGCGGTCCCTGGTGGGTTTCTGATAGCCTGGAAGGGCACTTTCGTGCGCTCTTGAATCTGACCATCACAACCCATGCCGGGTGACGGACACGCGCGTGCCCGGGCCGCCTCGGCATGAACCCCAATCCCATCGGAGTCCCTCCTACATGACCACCACTTCCAACGCCCCCCAGGTTGCCGTCAACGACATCGGCACCGCCGAGGAGCTGCTCGCCGCGATCGACGCGACCATCAAGTACTTCAACGATGGCGACCTCGTCGAGGGCACCGTCGTCAAGGTGGACCGCGACGAGGTCCTGCTCGACATCGGGTACAAGACCGAGGGCGTCATCCCCTCCCGCGAGCTGTCCATCAAGCACGACGTGGACCCGGATGAGGTCGTGACCGTGGGCGACTCCGTCGAGGCCCTCGTCCTCACCAAGGAGGACAAGGAAGGCCGCCTGATCCTCTCCAAGAAGCGCGCGCAGTACGAGCGCGCCTGGGGCGACATCGAGAAGATCAAGGAGGAGGACGGCGTCGTCGAGGGCACCGTCATCGAGGTCGTCAAGGGCGGCCTCATCATCGACATCGGCCTCCGCGGCTTCCTCCCCGCCTCGCTGGTGGAGATGCGCCGCGTGCGCGACCTGGCCCCCTACATCGGCCAGAAGCTCGAGGCGAAGATCATCGAGCTGGACAAGAACCGCAACAACGTGGTGCTCTCCCGCCGTGCCTGGCTCGAGCAGACCCAGTCCGAGGTCCGCTCCAACTTCCTCCACAAGCTGGAGAAGGGCCAGGTCCGTCAGGGCGTCGTGTCCTCGATCGTCAACTTCGGCGCGTTCGTCGACCTGGGCGGCGTGGACGGCCTCGTGCACGTCTCCGAGCTCTCCTGGAAGCACATCGACCACCCGTCCGAGGTCGTCGAGGTCGGCAAGGAGGTCACCGTCGAGGTCCTCGAGGTCGACATGGACCGCGAGCGTGTCTCCCTGTCGCTGAAGGCGACCCAGGAGGATCCGTGGCAGCTCTTCGCCCGGACCCACGCCCTGGGCCAGGTCGTGCCCGGCAAGGTCACCAAGCTCGTCCCCTTCGGCGCGTTCGTGCGCGTCGAGGACGGCATCGAGGGCCTCGTGCACATCTCCGAGCTGGCCTCGCGCCACATCGACACCGCCGAGCAGGTCGTGTCGGTCAACGACGAGCTGTTCGTCAAGGTCATCGACATCGACCTCGAGCGTCGCCGCATCTCCCTCTCCCTCAAGCAGGCCAACGAGGGCGTGGACCCGGACGGTACCGAGTTCGACCCCGCGCTCTACGGCATGGCCGCCGAGTACGACGAGGAGGGGAACTACAAGTACCCCGAGGGCTTCGACGTCGAGACCAACGAGTGGATGGAGGGCTTCGAGTCCGAGCGCGCGGCGTGGGAGCAGCAGTACGCCGACGCCCAGACCCGCTGGGAGGCCCACAAGGAGCAGGTGCGTCGCTCCGTCGAGGAGGAGGCCCAGGCGGGCACCGAGTCCTCCTCCGCCGGCGCCGGCGCCTCCACGTACTCCTCCGAGGCCCCGGCCTCCGACGGCGGCACCCTCGCCTCCGACGAGGCCCTCGCCGCCCTGCGCGAGAAGCTGACCGGCAACTGATCCGGTGCGGTGAGCCGGTGACGGCCGCCGCCCGGGCGGACGCCCACCACGGACGAGCGCCCCGTCCCTCCATCACGGAGGGGCGGGGCGCTTCGTCGTGTCCGGGGTCAGCCGCGCCGCGTGGAGGCCGTCACCGTGAACGTGCGGTTCCGCGCGACCTGCCGGGTGGGCCCGACGACGGACTGCAGGATCCCGCGGTGGTGCAGGTGCGAGTTCCACACGCACCACAGCTCCCCCTCCGGAGCCAGGACGCGCGCGGCGGCCTCGAAGAGGCGGTGTGCGACCGTGGGGTCCACCGCGTTGCCGTCGTGGAACGGGGGGTTCAGCAGGATCCGCTCCTCGGAGGCGTCCGCCCACGAGGCGAGCGCGTCGTCCCGGACGGCCTCGATCCGCTCGGCCAGGCCGTTGGCCTCGGCCGTCGCCCGCGTCGAGGCGACCGCGACGGCGGACTGGTCCGTCGCGGTGATCCGGGCGTGGGGCCACAGGCGGGCCGCGCCGACCGCGATCAGGCCGTTGCCACAGCCCAGGTCCACGGCGCGGGCCGGGGGGCGCGGGTCCTCCGCCAGCGCCTCGAGGAGCAGGCGGGAGCCGGGGTCGGCGTGCGCCCCGCCGAACGTGCCGGCCTCGGCCACGAGCCGCACGGGGCCGATGCCCGGCAGGGCCGCCGTGGTCTCGTCGTGGGGCCGGGGCGCCACGCCCGCGCGGGGCGCGCGGGCCGTGAGCACGCGCGCCTTGCGGCGGCCCCGGTTCGCGACGACGTCCTGGAAGGACGCCGCCAGCACCGCGTTCATCCGCGGGCTCATGTGCTTGTCCCGGCCCCCGGCCAGCACGACGACGGAGGGGTCCGCGCCGCGCGCCAGGATCCGGGCGATCCGGTCCAGCTCGTCGAGGGAGCGGGGCAGGGGGAGCAGCACGGTCCGGGCGCCGCGGACGAGCCGATCGTCGAGCTCCGCGTGCGTCAGGGACCCGGCGGAGCCCCGCAGCAGGCCCTCCGCGCGCCAGCGCTCCAGGTTCGCCCGCACCGAGCGCTCGGCGGACGCGTCGTCCTGGGCCAGGCGGACGTCGTGCCCGGCCGCGAGCAGGGGGAGGGTGAGGGCGCCGTGCCGGTCCTCGAGGACCACCACGGGGCCGGCCGCGTGACCGCACGCCAGCCATCCGGCGAGGGTGTCGAGGAGCAGCACGTCCGCGGCGTCGTGGGCGGCGCGCCCCGCCTCGGCGGGCAGGGGCCAGCGCGTGAGGGACTCCCACGGCACGCCGCGGGTCAGGTCGTCCGGGAGCCTGCCCAGCACCACGTCGGGGGTCACCCCCACCGGGACGCGGCCGCGGTCATCGTGCGAGGTCGTCGTCATGGTCCACCCAGTCCTCTCCGACGCGCTCCACGCGTCCGCTGCCCGCGGTGATCCCCGCGAGGCTCTGCTCGAGATCCGCCCACGCGGCGGGGGAGTCCGCCACCGCGACGTGCAGCCACGCGGCGTCGGCGGCGTAGTCGGTGTCCGTGACGTGCACCCCGGCGGCACGCAGGTCGTTCTCCCAGCGCCCCGCGTCGGCATGGGGCGCGGCGATCGTTCCGAGCGCCATGCGCTCCCGGGAGAGCAGCGGCGCCGTGGCCAGGGCGGCGGAGACGGCGTCCGAGTATGCGCGCGCCAGGCCGCCCGCCCCGAGCTTCACGCCCCCGAACCAGCGCACGACGACGGCGCAGACGTCCGTGAGGTCGGCGTGGCCGGGGCGGGTCTCCCGCTGCACGAGGGCCTCCAGCATCGGGGTGCCCGCGGTGCCGGCCGGCTCGCCGTCGTCGGAGGAGCGCATGCGCTCCCGGCGCGGGCCCAGGACGAAGGCGCTGCACACGTGCCGCGCGTCGTGGTGGCGGCGCCGCAGCTCGGCGACCATCTCGCGGGCCTCGTCCTCGTCGGCGACGCGTCCCAGGTAGGCGCGGAAGCGGCTGCGCCGCACCTCCTGCTCGAGGCGGACCCAGCCCTCGGGGCGCCGTGCGCCGGCGGGGAGCACGGTGCACCGCGCGGCGTCGGCGGGCCCGAGCAGGCCCGGGGCGGGGTCGACAGACATGGGCACCAGCGTAGGCGCTCGGCATGCGCCGACCGCGGGCGCACGCTAGCCTGGTGACCCGTGCCACCCGGCACCGGCCCACCGGTGAGCGCACGAACCGCCGCCGCGGGCTGGACCCGACCCCGTCTGCGAGACCCATGACCTCCCCGCTCACGCGCCTGCACGACGCCCTCCGGCTCCGCACCAGCCCGGCGATCTTCTTCGGCTCCCTCGGCCTCATCGTCCTCTTCACCGCGGCCATGGGGCTCTTTCCGGGCCCGGTGCAGCGCACCTTCGGCATCGTCGCCACGTGGCTGCGCTACGACGCCGGCTGGATCTACACCCTGAGCCTCACCGTCCTCGTCGTCTTCATGCTCGGCCTGGCCTTCAGCCGCTATGGCCGGGTCAAGCTCGGCGACGACGACGCGGTCCCCGAGTACTCCGGCCTCGTCTGGTTCGCCATGATGTTCGCCGCCGGCGTCGGCGCCGTGCTCATGTTCTGGGGGATCGCGGAGCCGATCAACCACTACGCGAACCCGCCGCTGGCCGGCACCGAGCCCTTCTCCGACCAGGCGGCGTCGGAGGCGATGAGCATCGCCAACTTCCACTTCGGCATCCACATGTGGGCGATCCTGCTGGTGCCGGGGCTGTGCTTCGGCTACTTCACGTACAAGCGCAAGCTGCCCCCGCGCGTGTCGTCGGCGTTCCAGCCGCTGCTGGGCGACGGCATCCACGGCCCCGTCGGCAAGGCCATCGACATCATCGCGGTGGTCTCCACGGTCTTCGGCCTCGGCGTGTCCGTGGGCCTGGGTGCCCTGCAGCTGAACTCCGGCATGAACGAGGTGCTGGGCACGCCCGTCGCCCCCTGGGTCCAGGCCCTGATCCTCGCCGTGATCACCGCGGTGGGCGTCGCCTCCGTCCTCGCGGGCATGGACAAGGGCGTCAAGCGCCTCTCCTACGCCAACATCATCCTCGCGATCGCCCTCCTGGTGTACGTCCTCATGTGGGCGGGTTCGAGCATGGACGTCATCCGCGGGACGGTGCAGGCCGTCGGCGAGTACGTCACCGCACTGCCCCTGCTCTCCACCTACAACGACACCTACAACTCGGGCGCCTGGTCCGGCGACTGGACGGTCTTCTACTGGGCCTGGACCGTGACGTGGGCCCCGTTCGTCGGCATGTTCTTCGCGCGCATCTCCCGCGGCCGCACCATCCGCCAGTTCGTCGCCGCCGGACTCGGCCTGCCGACGGCGTTCGTGATCATCTGGATGGGTGTCTACGGCCACTCGGCGTTCCAGTCGGACCGGGCCACCGCCCCGTCTCCGGGGACGGGCGGAGACCTGACCCGGACCATCGTGGAGGAGGGCAACGTGCAGGCCGCGCTGTTCCAGCACCTGCAGGGCACCCCCCTCTCCCTCGGCGCCGCCGTCGTCGCGCTCGTGGTCATCTCGCTGTTCTTCATCACCTCGATCGACTCCGGCGCCCTGGTCATGGATGCCATGGTCAACGGCCACGAGGACCCTGCCCCGCGCATCCAGGGCGTCGTCTGGGCCGTGTCGATCGGCGCCGTGTGCGCCGCGATCATCCTCACGGCGGGGGAGGACGGCCTGGCCGCCCTCCAGGAGGTCATCATCGTGATCGGCCTGCCGATCCTCATGATCACCGTCGTCCAGGTGGTGCTCCTCGTTCAGGCGCTCCGTGAGGACGCCGGCACCGCCCGTCCGATGCGCACCCGCCAGTGGAAGAAGGTGCTCCCCGCCGAGGAGTACCGCCGCCGCGCCGCGGAGGACGGCGCCGACGTGTCCGACTACGTCGTGCGCCCCGAGTTCGAGGTGGGCACGGAGCCGGAGTACGACACCCACACGCCGAAGACGTGGCACCAGCAGCGTGCGGCCGCCAAACACGCCCTCCTGACGGTCGGCCTGACCGGCGGCGTCGCGGCCGGCCGGACCGCGGTGGGGGAGGAGCTCGAGCGGCTCGGTGCCGTCGTCGTCGAGTTCGACGACCTCATGGGCGAGGTCCTCGTGCCCGGCAGTGCCGTGCTCGACGAGCTGCGCGAGGTGTTCGGCGAGGAGATCGTGCACGCGGACGGCTCCCTCGACGTGCGCGCCCTCAACCGCCTGACCACGGAGAGCACGACGGCGCGCCGCCGCATGTACGAGATCGTCGCGCCGGCCGTGCGGACCGAAGCCGACGCCCGGGCCAGGGCCGTCGGGGAGGACGCCGTGCTGGTGATGGACCTCGCGCTCCTGACCGAGACCGGCTCCGCCCGCGAGTTCGACCAGGTGCTCGCGGTCTCCGCCCCGGCCGAGCTGCGCGTCGCCCGCCTCATGGACTCCCACGCGATGAGCCGCGAGCGGGCCTGGGCGTTCATCGACGAGGAGGCGGCGGACGAGGAGCGCGCCGAGGTCGCGGACACGGTGCTCGAGAACGCCGGCACCCTCGAGGAGCTCCGCGACGAGGTCCGGGCATACTGGGACGCGAGGATCCAGCCCGTCGTCGACGCCGCCGGCGCCTCCCACCCTGCCCGCTGAGTCCTCCAGGAGAGTCGATGTCCGAGCCACCCGCCCCCGTCGCCCACCGTCCCCGCGTCCACGTGGGGCTCACCGGGGGCATCGCGGCCGGCAAGTCGGCCGTGGCCCGGGTGCTCGAGGAGCGCGGCGCCCTGCTGGTGGACTCGGACGCACTGGCCCGCGCCGTCCTCGAGAAGGGGACGGAGGGCCTCGCCGCCGTCCAGGACGCGTTCGGGGACCGGGTGATCACCGCCGACGGGGAGCTCGACCGGGTCGCGCTGGCCCGCATCGTGTTCGGCGACGCGGGCGAGCGGGAGCGGCTCAACCGGATCGTGCACCCCCGGGTGCGGGAGATGGCCCGCGGGATCGTGGCCGAGGCGGGCCCGGACGCCGTCGTGGTCCAGGACGTGCCGCTGCTCGTGGAGACCGGCCAGGCGGACGCCTTCGACCTCGTCGTCGTCGTGGAGGCCCCGCTCGAGGAGCGGATCCGGCGCATGACGCAGGACCGGGGGATGAGCCGGGAGGACGCCGAGGCGCGCATCGCCGCGCAGGCGAGCGACGCGCAGCGCCGCGCGGCGGCCGACGTCGTGATCGTCAACGACGCCGACCTCACGCGCCTGGCCTCCGCCGCGAACCAGGTGTGGGACCGGTTCCTCGCTCCGCCCGCTGCGCCGTGACGCGCTGACGCGTCGGCGGCGCGCGTAGGGTTCTGCCCATGAGCCTGGCCAAGCAGATCAACCGCGTCGTCGCGCCGTTCGAGGTCGTCTCCCCGTTCGAGCCCTCAGGCGACCAGCCCGCCGCCATCGCGGAGCTCGCCGAGCGTGTCCAGGCGGGGGAGAAGGACGTCGTCCTCATGGGCGCCACCGGCACCGGCAAGTCGGCCACGTCCGCGTGGCTGATCGAGAGGCTGCAGCGGCCCACCCTCGTGATGGTGCAGAACAAGACGCTCGCGGCACAGCTGGCCAACGAGTTCCGTGAGCTGCTGCCGAACAACGCGGTCGAGTACTTCGTCTCCTACTACGACTACTACCAGCCCGAGGCCTACGTCCCGCAGTCGGACACCTTCATCGAGAAGGACTCCTCCGTCAACGAGGAGGTGGAGCGGCTGCGCCACTCCGCCACCAACGCCCTCCTCACACGCCGGGACGTGGTGGTGGTGGCCACCGTCTCCTGCATCTACGGCCTCGGCACGCCCGAGGAGTACATCGAGCAGATGGTCACCCTGCGCCGCGGCGGGGAGATGGACCGGGACGCCCTGCTGCGCCAGTTCGTGCAGATGCAGTACGTGCGCAACGACACGGACTTCCACCGCGGCACGTTCCGGGTGCGCGGGGACACGGTGGAGATCATCCCCATGTACGAGGAGCTCGCGGTGCGCATCGAGTTCTTCGGGGACGAGATCGAGTCCATCCAGACCCTCCACCCCCTCACCGGCCAGGTCGTGCGGGAGGAGACGGAGATGTACATCTTCCCGGCCTCCCACTACGTGGCCGGGGACACGCGCATGGGCAAGGCGATCACCTCGATCGAGGACGAGCTGCGCGAGCGCCTCCAGGAGCTGGAGTCCCAGGACAAGCTGCTCGAGGCCCAGCGCCTGCGGATGCGCACCACGTACGACCTCGAGATGATGCAGCAGATGGGCTACTGCAACGGGATCGAGAACTACTCCCGGCACATCGACGGGCGGCCCGCCGGCTCGGCCCCCCACTGCCTGCTGGACTACTTCCCGGACGACTTCCTGCTCGTGGTGGACGAGTCCCACGTGACCATCCCGCAGATCGGCGCGATGTACGAGGGGGACATGTCCCGCAAGCGCACGCTCGTGGAGCACGGCTTCCGCCTGCCCTCGGCCATGGACAACCGGCCGCTGAAGTGGGACGAGTTCCTCGAGCGGATCGGGCAGACCGTCTACATGTCCGCCACGCCCGGCACCTACGAGCTCTCCCAGGCGGACGGCTGCGTGGAGCAGATCATCCGCCCCACCGGGCTCGTGGACCCGAAGATCGTGGTCAAGCCGACGCAGGGCCAGATCGACGACCTGCTCGAGCAGATCCGCGTCCGCGTCGAGAAGGACGAGCGCGTCCTCGTGACCACGCTGACCAAGCGCATGGCCGAGGACCTCACCGACTACCTGCTCGAGGCGGGTGTGAAGGTCGAGTACCTCCACTCGGACGTGGACACCCTGCGCCGCGTGGAGCTGCTGCGCGAGCTGCGCCAGGGCGTGTTCGACGTCCTCGTGGGCATCAACCTGCTGCGCGAGGGCCTGGACCTGCCCGAGGTCTCGCTCGTGGCCATCCTGGACGCGGACAAGGAGGGCTTCCTGCGCTCCTCCACCTCGCTCATCCAGACCATCGGCCGCGCGGCCCGCAACGTCTCCGGCGAGGTGCACATGTACGCCGACCGCATCACGGACTCCATGCGGCAGGCCATCGAGGAGACCGACCGCCGGCGCGCCGTGCAGGTGGCGTACAACGAGGAGCACGGGATCGACCCGCAGCCGCTGCGCAAGAGGATCGCGGACATCACCGACCAGCTGGCCCGTGAGGACGCGGACACCGCCGACTTCCTCAAGGGCATGGGGGGCGTGAAGTCCGGCTTCGACTACGGCATGGGCCACCGCGGGCTCTCCTCCGTCCGCGAGGGCGCCGAGCGGGCGGGCACGGGCTCCGACGGCGACGCGCCCGCCGTCGGCGCCGGGTCCATCCCCGCCAAGGACCTCCAGGACCTCATCGAGCAGATGTCCGCCCAGATGCACCAGGCCGCCACCGAGCTGCAGTTCGAGCTCGCGGCGCGCCTGCGCGACGAGGTCGCGGAGCTGAAGAAGGAGCTGCGCCAGATGGAGCGCGAACGGTGACCCCCGCCGGGCTCCTCGACACCACCCCCCGCCGCGCCGCCCAACGCCGCACCGTCCGCACCCTCGCCGCCAGCCAGGTCTTGTCCGGCCTCGGCAACGGCTCCGCGCTCGCGGTCGGCTCGGTCGTGGCCGGCTACGGCGGCCTGGCGGTGCTGTCCGCGATGCTGGCCCTCGTCGTGGCCGCTGCCGCGCTGCGGGGGGGGGGGGGGGGGGGGCA